>JACPZM010000052.1 GCA_016195485.1 Candidatus Troglogloeales bacterium
AGGGCTGGTTAAGAAAGAAAAAATAGCTTTAATTGAATCGTTGAATCCCTCTTGGAAGAATTTAAGCCCAATGGATTCTTCCCCTTCGCTCCGCTCAGGGTCAGAATGACAAAAGTTACCCACACGATTACGCGAAGACCCAAAAAAATTAAGCATATTTACGAATAAGAGGTAAAACCGTATAATACAGTCGTGTGAGGAGAACCCCTATGAACAAAGAAATCCCCCTATATGGCGATTTGTTAATTGACATATTGATCGAAGACTTCTTTTTGGAAAGTAGCGCGGGACGTCTTTATATTGATACCTGCAAGCAACACGGATGGCCTTTTATAATTGACCATATTACCGTTCGATGTCTTGATATTAACCGGCGCGCTGAAGTCTTTTTAAAAAAAGGATACCTCTATCAGGGCGAAATGATCGAATATAAAGATCAGGGGTGGTGGGCAAAGATATATCGGAAAGCTGGGTTTCCACCACTTTTTGTCGATCAGGCTTATGAGGATGCAAAAGAGGCGATTATTCCGGCGTGGGTAAAAAAATTTGGGGAGGATATTCTGCATCATGTCGCCGTTTTGGTAGCCGATATTGATAAGACGGTTGATGCCCTGTTAAAGAATGGAGTCGTGTTTTCAGGTGAGGTTGTGGGGGCGCGCGGGTCTCGCCTTCGGCAAATCTTTACGGCCGCGGAACTGCGTGATGGATCGGCTTTTACCGTGCTGGAACTGACAGAACGAAACGACTACGACGGCTTCTATCCAGAACAGGCAAACAGATTGATGGAGTCTTCTACAGGGGCAAGCAAAGCCCCCTCCACCCCCTCATAAAGAGTTTATTGATACAGGGGCTCGCGTCGCCAACAAATAGATGTGGCGTGTCTGCCCGCTTCGCGCCTTTCACAGGTGCGAAGCGTCGCCTATCTTTTCCACAGCCCCAACGGGGGCGGTATCCCCGCTGGAGGCCATCGCCTCCTGCCGAAGGGGGGATTTGAACCCCCACGGAGTTGCCTCCACTAGACCCTGAATCTAGCGTGTCTGCCATTCCACCACTTCGGCTGTTTTGAACGGGCCTATGCTAACATTTTTACAATGGTATTTGCACCAATAAATATCAGTCCAAAATCCCATTAGAACAAATTTACCGTGGCCGCCTGGTTACTTTTGCATCCTCAACGCTTTGACCAATATAAGCAATTTATTATACAAATGTAATCCTTATTTTAGATATGCTAGGATAACGGCTCTGTGTTTTTTTAACAGGAGGTTTCATTGAAAATCGGTCTTTTGTTTATCTTTCTTTTATTGCAGGCCTGTGAGTCGCGGGAACCATTATCCCCGGTTACGGAAATGCCTAGCGGGTGGAAACAACAAAATAGCGGTGTCTCCACTGCCTTGGGAGGGGCTTTCTTTCTGGACGCGGAAACCGGATGGATCAGCGGGAACAAGGGGGTCATTCTTCATACAACAAACGGTGGCAGCCAATGGACACCACAACAAACCGGCACCGACAAACTGCTTGTTTCTATTTTCTTCACTGATCCAAAACACGGATGGGCCACTGGAGACAGCCAAACTGTTGTGCAAACAACCGATGCCGGAGCAGATTGGGTTTTGCGCGATATCGCCGTTGCCCAAGCAGACGGCGTTACGCCTATCAGTAAAAGAAAAAAAGATTTAACGGGTCTGTTTTTTGTGGACGCGCAGAGGGGATTTATCATTGGGACAAAAGGGTTTTTTATTGCCACAAGGGATGGCGGTCAGCACTGGGAGGCTGTAAACCTTTCGTTTAATGAAACGCTTACGAGCATTTTCTTTGTTTCTGCGCGTCAGGGATGGGTAACGGGTGATGGCGGCGCGATCTTTTACACTGAAAATGGCGGTACACATTGGGTCAGACAGATCACAACGACAGTAAAAGATCTTCATCGGGTCTTTTTTGTGAATGATAAAACTGGCTGGGCTGTTGGCGCCAACGGGACCATTTTAGCCACCAAAAACAGTGGTCAAAGTTGGAAGCCGCAAAGTAGCGTGGTCCCTACTTTTCTACCCGGCCTTTTCTTTATCGACGAAAACATAGGATGGGTCGCTGGTGCAGCGGGCACGATCTTGAGTACAGTTGATGGCGGAGTCAGATGGACGCAACAGCCATCCGGAACGATTGAATTCCTGATTAACATCTATTTTGCGAACAAGGAAGTCGGATGGGCTGCCGGCACGAAAGGGACAATTCTTTATACCCAACACGGAGGAGCGCCGCCCCCCCTTGCCACAAAAAAACCCCCTTCAGTAAAAAACGACAGATAGATCATTTCGTTGATTGGGTTCAATAATTTCTGAAGAAGTTTGCTGTCATCTTTGCTTGACATCAATCCTTTCTTAATGATATTGATAATGAAAATCAAAGTCGAAATGTGGACTACAGATTGATACAGAGGATTTTTACTGCATAATGGCAACCGAGGTGGATACGGAAATCACTCATCTGAAAAATCAGTTGGCGCAAAGACATTTAAAGCTGACAAGACAACGCGAGATTGTTTTAGACGCCTTCCTTAAAAATGATCACATTACAGCAGAGGCGTTATATCAACAGATTGCTAAAACGAATGCCCATCTGGGACTCGCAACAATTTACCGGACATTAAACCTGCTTTGTGAGTTAGGTATTGGCCAAGAAAGGCATTTTGGCGATAACAAAACCACGTTTGATAACGTCCTTCACAAAAAACACCACGACCATCTTATCTGCTATAAATGCGGGAAAATTGTTGAGTTTGAATGTTCCGAGATAGAGAAATTACAGGAAGAAATGGCTGACAAGCACGGCTTTATTCTGCAAAACCATAAGCTGGAGCTTTATGGGTATTGTAAGGATATTGAAAATTGCGAAAAATCAATTACCACCCCTACCCCCGCAGTCGGCGTTCCGACTTCCTAAAATAGGAGGGGAGAAATAAGAAAGGAGATTGTATGCGTTTTATTATGGCTCTATCAATGTTGTTTTTCATGGTTTCACCAGCCTTTGCGGAAGAAATCACGATCTATTCGGCCCGAATGGAACAACTGATTAAACCGGTTTTTGATGCCTATACAAAATCGACTGGCATAAAGATTAAATTTATTACAGACAAGGAAGGGCCGCTCATCCAACGTATGATTGCGGAAGGAGCAGACTCGCCTGCGGACATATTCATGGCTGTGGATGCGGGAATGCTCTGGAAGGCGGCAGAGGAAAAGCTCTTAAAGCCGACTCCCTCCCCTACCCTGAAAGCCAACATCCCTTCCCATCTGCGCGACCCCAACGACCGCTGGTTTGGACTCTCCGTGCGAGCGCGAACGATTGTCTTTAACACTAAAAAAGTGAACGCTTCCGAACTCTCAACCTACGAAGCGCTAGGTGATGCCAAGTGGAAAAAACGGCTTTGCCTTCGGACGTCCAAAAAAGTTTATAACATCTCTCTGGTCGCAATGATGATTGCCGACTTGGGGATAGAGCAGACAGAAAAGGTCGTTTCTTCATGGGTGAAAAATCTCAGCGTGCCTGTTTTCTCCGATGATGTGCAGGTGATGAAGGCCGTCTCACAAGGACTATGCGATGTCGGGATTGTGAATACCTATTACTATGGCCTATTGATGGCAAAGCATCCTGATTATCCCCTCGTCCTCTTTTGGCCGAATCAGAAGGATCGTGGTGTGCATGTGAATATCTCCGGCGCAGGCGTAACCTCGCACACAAAACATGAGAAAGCGGCCATTGCGTTTTTGGAATGGCTCTCTTCAAAAGAGGCCCAGAATCTCTTTGCGGAAGTCAATTTTGAGTATCCAGTGAATCCCAATGTAAAACCGTACGCAAAGGTGGCAAAATGGGGAACGTTTAAACAAGATATGATTAACGTGGAGAATGCCGGAAAGCTTCAGATTGACGCCGTGAAGTTGATGGATCGCGCCGGATACAAATGATGAACCCCATCCCCACCTTGCCTCCCCTTGAAGGGGAGGGGCAACTTCAAATGACAACACTGCCTATTGGAAAAATTGCCTCCTTTCTAATCGCAAGTTTAGTA
>JACPZM010000020.1 GCA_016195485.1 Candidatus Troglogloeales bacterium
AAGTCATCCACCGTGTTGGGTGTCTGGGCCGAAAGAAAGTTTAAGGCGTTGGTCAAGGTAGCATCTGTCACACCGAGAATCTGAAAGGTGCGACCCGCCGTAGCCGTAGTCTGCAATATGGTATTCAGTGACGTTGATGTTCCGCCCCAACTGCCATCAGGGTTTTGTGTGGTGCGCAGATAGGACAGGCCATTATCGATGGAGGGCTGCTGGGCATAAATTTCTCGTCCCAAAAGGCTGAAGCCCAAGCACATGATCGATATAAAAATTCTGTAAGATGATCCCAACATCATTTCTTTGGTCCCAGAAATACCAGTTCACCTCGCATTGATGACTCCATAATAAGCCCCAATGGATCTTTAGGATATTTTATAAAAAGAAACACTAACAAACCGACCCAGAGTAACGCAGTGACCACTATTGAAATAATTGAAATGAGAAGAGTCGACGAAAAAACACCGACACTGTATAGTATCATGGGTATCCCTACTAGCAGGGTCATCGGAATAAGCACAACATAGGTAGTAAAAGCAAGTATTTTTTTCCACTTTTTTTTCAAATCCCAGGATAGAACAAACCTCGTAGATAAAAATAGAATTGAGATAAATGTGCTTGGGATCAACCATGTTTTAAAGGGGAAACCTCTCCCAGCAGAATAGAAATTTGTCTGTAATAATACCTGTACTAAACTCAATACAACCAATGTCATGCTCATCCAAGGATTTACTGTTTTTCGATTGTAGATTCCCCATATGATAAAATTAAGTGGAAAAGAAACCATAAAAGCAAGGCACACAAGATTACACAGGAGAATATCTAATAGCCTTGTTAGAGTCCATCTCGACGGGTCCCGCGCAACCCCGTACGCAACAAGACTACACAGAAGAATAGCTAATATTCCCGTTAGAAGAGTATCAGACTGCATAGACACCCTTCCTTCTTTGTTTGTAACCGTTTTGCTGATTTTGAATTCGAAACATATTACCTATCAGCTTCATTAAAGGATCAAGCCCTACCGTCAATGTCGTAAAGGCTAGAGCACCATACTTCGGAATAAGCCCAACAAGCACCTCAAAAATGAGTTTTCCGGCTGTTATGCCAATGAGGGTATTTTGTTGATCTATATTTAGATCGTTTCTACTGCTTATTTCGCACATCTCAATGGCCACCAGGGTGGTAATCACAGCGATAGTTACTATCGCAAGAAGCAAGCCAGGGAAGCTTGCGAAAACCAACACCGAAGGTATAATCCCAATTAAAAATTCTGCGACAGGATTATTCAAAAAGCACTTGCAGCTATATCCGCCTCCTGCGAGACCGCCGCTAATGATATAGGCCCCCGCACCAGTGATAGGATTAAAAGACACATATCCCGTTCCTGTCCAGCCATCCTTGGTGATTTCTGTCTTTGGAATCGTGACCACTAATCCTGCCGCCACAGCGTTCTGAACGTCTGTTTTGTCCTGATTAGACACCTGCAATGCCGGCAGAACGGAACTAATGTTATTCTTGTCGACAGTATAAATCGGTATCCCCTGACTGTTCGCATGCTCCAAAATATGAGCCGCTGAAATCCCTCTCTTTGTATAGCTCTTGTTGAAGGTAAGATCATAAATGCTCGCTTCAAGATTTGAGCCCAACATCCCCGTTTGCGCCAAGTGTGTTACGGGTTTTGTTTGATCTCCATCTTTGGCAAACACAACATGGTAATCCAAATCGATATCTGTGCTAAATCCAGAAGGCACAGCCGAAAACGGTATTCCAAAAGCAAAATGCACTGTAATATCCTGAGTAAAAATACCTTCGGAAGGCAATCGAATATCCATCACCCCGTTAATTCTTGAAGCAAGGTTTGTTGTTAAATCCATTAACCCCCAATAACTCATCCCAATCCCGTTTACAAATTCTCCAATGATGTCATCTTTTGTAAGCCCCGCAAAATCGCTCGTCTCAAGTTTTTGCTTAATCACTTTCATTCTTGTTGCAGCATTCTCCAACTGCTTGGGAACGACCACTCCCAAATCAAAAGCGATGGCGCTATATGTGCCTGCCGTTAGAGTATTCGAGACAAGATTCGAACCGATTGTAGGGGTGGTCAGGATCATATCAAATGGCTGGAGTTCCCCCATAGCAATACTACTCCCAGACGCAACCATCAGTCCGTTTATCCTTAACTCAGGTTTTAATCGGATAAGATAAGCCGGTAAACTGGTTGCCCCTGTATTAACGTATGAAAGAAGCAGCGATTCATCCGAACTGCTGGCGGGGCCATAGCTTAATGTTACTTTTTGCCCTGCAATCTCGGGTAATGCTTTTGTTACAGAAATATCTACATTGAACCCCGACTGATCCTGCAGAGTAAAGGTCACTTTATGTCGAAGGCCATCTGACAATTCGGAGAGACGCGAACCTATGATCGTAACTTTATACGGCAGAGATGCTGCAAGAATAGAGAAGTTTTGAGGGACAATGCTTTTCTTGCCAAGTAGATTCCCTGCATTAACATTGGGGATTGTTTTGGTAATAACGTCCTGTAATTGAGCTTGGTAATTGTTTAGAGTGTTTTGGATGAGGGTGGAGCTCACATTCGTAACCGAGCCGGTGATTGGATCAATCGTGGCCGTGGACTTCAACTGATTCACGAAACCATCGGCATCAAAAGGAACAGCCGTCTTAAAATCAATTCCGTTTGTGAACGTATGTTGCTTGAAACTTGCGTCCAGCGGAATCCATGTATCGCCCTGCTTGTTGATGGCACCACGGGAGGGAATGTAGTCCACATACGCCTCCACCCAAGCATGCTCCATCTGCACCTTGGCGATCTTGCCGCCTTCTATGAAAGATTTTATCGGCGTGCCCCCGCTTGAGATAAAGTTCAATGCCGCCTGCGCATCGGTAAACCCCCCGACCCAGTTCATCACCTTATCAATTGGCACTTCAATCGTCCCGATGACATACCGGGACGAAATACCCGAAGCGCGAAGCAATGCAATCAGCAACGACGCCGTGTCCATGTCATTGCACTGCTTGGTCATCAAACACATATTGGCTCCCTGAATAGAGCCATACGTGGGAACAAAATCGATGTTGTTTCGGACATAGTTGTAAATCTTGACGGGGTTGTGTTCCAACTGCTCGGCCAATGCCGTGATCTCCGGCGTAAACTGCACCTCAATCGTCTCGGTAAGATCTGCAGGCGTAGGCTTCTGGGATAGCGAGGGGTCGGGGGTGATCAGTGCCAACAGTTGCTGATCCGACCCCGCAAAGGCCAGTTGAACGGGCGTTTGCAATTCGGCGAAATCTTCTTTCTTGAGCCGGGGTTTTCGTTCTTTGACCTTCGGCGTGCGATGCGGCAGGTTGTTCGGGTCTAATGGCGTGTGACGTGACGGGGATTTTGTCTTTTCAAGAAACGCTTTGGTCTTTTTATTGGCTTGTTCTTTTTCTGTCTTTGTCTTAGCCCTTTTTATCTCATCCAGATTGCTTTTGAGGGCCTTCAGGTTTTCTTCGTATTGCTTTACAAACTCTTTGTGGCGTTGTTTGATTACATCCGGCAGGTTTCTTATCTCATTCTCTGTTGCTTTAAACTGTTGCTTGATCTCTACATCAAGCCTTTCAACCGCTCCCTGTCCGGTCTTTATCTTGTTTGTGTCTTCTTGGTCTATTCCATCCCTTATCTTTTCTATCGCCTCCTGAAATTCCTCTTCCGCACTTTTACTTTTATTCTGACTTTCAGTGGAAGGGGTTTGCGCATAAGCCGCAAAGTTCAACGGCTCAATGCAGTAGAAAGTGAAGAAGAAAAGGATGACTGCCGCAATCGGCCGTAACCGGCGTTCAAAGCGCAGATCCATAAGCCCTTGTTGTGCAACAATGTGTGAAGCGTATCACCTTTTTAGACTTGGTGCCATGTTCACTCTGTTTACCCCTTCTTCACCCGAAGTTCCTAGAGCCCAAGCCCCAAAGACACGAAGAGCCGGTTTTCATTGAACCCGATGCTTCCAATAATCTGGATCTCTGTGGAGGTGCATGACAGCCACGATAAATAGCGTTTCATCTGCTTCCGCGTATAAAATCCCATATGGAAACCGTCGGACCAAAGACCTTCGGATGCTCTCCTCAATGATTGGCCAAGTCTTTGGATACGCCATTGTCCGTTCAATAACCGAATACACTTCGACCGCAAAATCGTAGCCCAAACTCGCTTCACATCCTTCGTAATATTCGATGGCCTGAAGGAACTCATCCTCCGCCTCAGGATGGAATGCGTATTTCACAATGAAAATCTATCCCATATTTTCTGGAACACTTTATTCCCTGGAACAGCTTTAACCTTCCCTGCGCGAAGTTCCGCTAAACGCCTCTTGGCCACTAACGCCCATTTCTCGTCAAAATCTGTTTTCGGAGGATTGAGACTCTTCAGAAGGGAGTCTATAACAATGCCCCTCTCCTCCACAGGAAGAGAAATTGCCTCCGCGATCAAGTCTGTTGTTTTCATCTTGCCTCCATTTAATCTCGCATGATTCTCCCAGAACAGTATCAGGATTTCACGAAAAAGGCGAGGAAAAAAGTTTAATGAATCATCATTTCATGAGCCGTTTTGAAATTGTGCGGATGTGAGATGATTGATTGCATTGCCCAATACCGTGGCATCGGTTACGATCGGCACCAATGCGGTATAGGCCAATGCCGTTTCAAAGAGATCTCCGAAGCTGCCATCGGCCTGCTGTTGGCTAGTGAGATAACTCTTGGCCTTGCTCATTGCCGTGGCAAGCGAGACGGTCTGCGGAAATTGTTGCAAGGCCGAAGAGACCAGGGCGGTATAGAACAGTTCACTCGGCTGGCCCCGGGCCGCACCCCAGCCACCGTCTGTGTTTTGGCTTTCCAAAAGATACCCCAACGCATTAGACGCCGTGGTCGTATCCGCTGTGCCCGCCGTACTTAACGCCAGAAGGGCTGACCGCGTATCCACCACCGCGCTGAGAAAATCCTTCCCAAAATCAATCCCCCAGCCGCCATCTGACCTGCGGATTCCCATCCGCTTTCTGTCCGGCGCTGCGCGCCGGCCATCAAGCGATGCAGCTGACGGTTCGGCTCGTGAGCAAGCTCACCGCCGCCCCGCAGCTGATCCGCAGGTCAGTTGGGCGGATTTGATAGAAGCAACAAGAGCAGAAACATTGGTACCCGATACCGCCAAGGCCTCAAGGTTTTGCGAGAGATCATCCACTTACCCGAATCTTTCAAGCACTATAAATGGAGTATATCACCCTTTTGAGATTTGGCAATAATTAGAGTGCAACATTGCACACCCCCACCTTGCTATCGGATACCGCCAACGCCGTGGAAAGAGTCTGACTAATTCATGTTTGGGTTCATGGGCATTGTAGCGTAAAAGGCCCATTCGGGGCCGAGACGACGCATCATTTGCGGCCATAGCACTGCAGGGTCGGCATCAAAAACGAGCGTTGAATCTGCCCGAACAATCTTCCACGAGCCTGTTTTTATCTCTGCTTCCAATTGGCCTGGGGTCCAACCTGCGTAACCGAGATAACATCGGATTTCTGAAGAGGCTCCCGCAACATCAACCCGTAGTCGGCGTTCCGACTCTTTTAAAGACTCCAAGTCTTTGGCAAGCGAGATATTGCCAACAATATTATTTCCGTCCGTAGCGTTGCCTCGACAAAGAACCAACATCCCATTCTTTGCCACAGGCCCCCCTTCATAAATTCGTTCCCCCCCTGCAAGATTTGGAAAATCATGAATGAGCGCGGAAACCGCAACCTCCGTGGGACGATTCAAAACAACACCCAATGCCCCGTCCGGCCCATAATTACAAAGAAGCACCACCGCCTGCCAAAAGTTCGGATCGTTTAACATTGGCATTGCAATAAGAAGCCTACCTTTTTCAACCTTCTGATCCACTGTGGCAAGGCGCAAGCCACAGCAAAGGCTTCCTGCCTTTGCAAGGATTGCAACGCAACCATGGGCACGAATACGCGCTTTCATGTTTCGATATTTCCGTGTCACAGCACTAGTACATTGTATCGCATGGTCTGTGTACTTTCAACAGGCAGGGGTCTTGGAGGCAATGCGCGGGGTAGACATATTAAAAATAAATCGTTACAATGCGAAAACTTTGAGGAGCGTGACTAAATGGATCTTATGTTTTATCTGGTAGCGGTTGTTGTGACCATTGCAGTAGTCATGGGGGTAGTTCTACTGCATGTGGCCTATCTCACCTATTTTGAAAGAAAGATATTGGGCGATATGCAGGATCGGATGGGGCCGATGGAGGTCGGTTTCCACGGCCTGCTGCAGCCGATTGCCGACGGCTTAAAACTCTTCTTTAAAGAAGATATTATTCCGACAGGGGCGAATAAAATTATCTTCACCGCCGCGCCTATCTTGGTGTTGGTTCCCGCGCTCATTGGTTTTGCGGTTATTCCGTTTGGCAGAGACTCTCTTACAATCGGTCCCCTTACCTTACATCCCGTTATTACCGACATCAATATCGGCATCCTTTATATTCTTGCCTTTTCCTCTTTGGGGGCGTATGGGGTACTGCTGGGAGGCTGGGCGTCCAATAGTAAATATTCCCTGCTGGGCGGGCTTCGGTCTGCCGCGCAGGTCATTAGCTATGAGCTGCCATTGGGATTGGCATTGGTGGGGCCGATTCTTTTATCAGGCTCTCTTTCAATGGTGAATATGACTGCCGCGCAATCAGGAGGGGCGTTGCACTGGTTTATCCTGGTTCAACCGGTGGCCTTTTTTATGTACGTTATTTCTGCGATCGCGGAGACCAATAGGCTTCCGTTTGATCTCCCGGAAGCGGAAAGCGAGTTGGTGGCCGGTTTTTTTACGGAATATTCTGGAATGCGGTTTGCGTTTTTCTT
>JACPZM010000049.1 GCA_016195485.1 Candidatus Troglogloeales bacterium
TATTCTCTTTTTGGGGATGGGACGCCTACGTCCCGCACCCAAATCGCTTCAGGTAACATTTTTGGACGTCGGGCAGGGAGACGGCGCGTTTATTGAGTTTCCCGGAGGACAAACGATGCTGGTGGATGCAGGATCGGGCATGCCCTTTGACGTTGGAAAGGCTGCCATTATTCCTTTCCTGTGGGAGAGGAAAATCGGGACGATAGATGATCTCATTGGCACACATCCACAAATGGATCATATCGGGGGGGTTGGGTCTATCATTAAAAAATTTACAGTAAAGAACCTCTTCACCAACGGAATGAACTCCCCTCGTCTCTTCTATCAAACCTTTTTAAAAACGGCTGCTGATGCGGGGCTTACACCACGGGGGATCAACGGGACTGATCCACCGATAGAGCGCGGCGGCTGCAAAGTTGTTTTTCTGAATCCCATCGCATCTGTCGCTCCCAATGAAAAAGATATGAATAATCACTCAATCGTCTTTCGGCTCTCCTGCCCTTCTCTTTCGGATTCATCGTTTCTCTTTACCGGGGATATTGAGAAGAAGGCCATAGATGCCCTTTTAGGGGGAGAGCAGGGTGCAGGACTACGAAGCGATATTTTGAAGGTGCCGCATCATGGAGGAAAAGGATCATTGGATGATCGATTCTTAAACCATGTCTCTCCCAAAATTGCGATTTTTTCAGTGGGAGAGCGCAACCGTTATGGCCATCCACATCCGATGGTTGTGATGGCTTACAAACAGATCGGCGCAAAGATTTATCGGACAGATCAGGACGGCGCGATCACGGTAACATTGAATCGAGGGGAAGGTTTTAGTCTAAGATCGTTTCGGGAGGGGAAGATGAAAAAGGTGCGGTTTGATAGGCCCATTTTCATGCAAGAGATTGAAAATCTGAAGAAAGGGATTGTCCGGATTCATTAGAAGTCGCGTCAAAATAACTTGTGCAAAAGTGAGTGGGGTCAAGCCGCTAGACTGGATGGATTGGCCGCCGACGGGATGGGGCACCGCCTACCGACTGCACAAGTTATTTTGACGCGACTTATGAGTTCTTCAAGACGCGGCGCGCGCCGAAAAACTGTTTCCTCCAGTAGGGAAGATTCATCTCCTGGATGTTCACGACCCCATTGGCGCTTGGGGCATGAATGAATCTCCCCTTTCCGATATAGATTCCAGTGTGCCATCCAGTCGGTCCGGCTATTTTAAAATAGACAATGTCTCCCGGACGCAGTGATCTCAAAACGGCTCTTCCGGTCTTGATTTGTTCAGCAGTCTGCCGCGGCAGGGAAACGCCGACTGCCCTGTTGTAAACGTAAGCGACATACCCGCTGCAGTCAAAACCTTCTTTTGGATTTGTTCCGCCAAAACGATAGGGGGCGCCAAGTAACCCCTTCGCGATAGAAAGGATTTGTGTTTGCTCCGGGTTAAGCGATTGCTTTTCAGACGAGAAATCCAGAAGATATGTTGTAGCAGGACCGCGCGCGGTCCCTCCGGCACAACCCGAAAGAAGCAGGAAACAGGCAAGCCCCCATGAGAAGACCCTAACGATAATTGGAGAATTGCAGGTCGATTCCAAAATCTTTTGATTTCACAAATTGGATAACGTCTTGAAGCTGGTCTTTATCTTTACCGAGGACTCGGACTTGATCCCCCTGAATCTGTGTCTGGACTTTTAGCTTTGAGTCTCGAATAGCCTTGGTAATCTCTTTGGCTTTTTCTGATGCGATCCCCTGCAAGATGGTGATCTCCTGCCGCACCGTGTCGCCTAGCGCCTTTTCTAACTTTTCATAAACAAGCGCCTTTAAGGAAACCCCTCTTTTAACCAGCTTGGCTTGGAAGATATCAATCAATGCCTTGAGTTGATAATCGTCGTCGGCTTTGATGATGACCCCTTTTTCTGCATTCAGTTCAATCGCGCTTTTTGTGTTTTTTAAATCAAACCGCTGTCGAATTTCCTTGGTGGTTTGATCCATCGCATTTTTTACTTCCTGCCATGCCACTTTCGATGTAATATCAAAAGAGTAATTGTCAGCCATAAAACAGTCCTCCTTTCTGTTCGGGTAAACCGACCCAGAAAGTACAGTAAAATCAGATTGAATGTCAATGAAGATGGGGAGAATGGGTCGATAATGGCCAGCAGGTAAATGGGATCGCATAGCTGACCATCGCTGTGATAGGCTTCACAGATGATTAAGCAGAACCTACTTGCCCTTTCTTTCGATGAGATAGAATCGTTTGTTATCAAGATTGGGTTTAAAAAGTATCGCGCCAAACAAATCCTTTCATGGATTTATCAAAAACAGGTCAAATCAATGGACGAAATGACCGATCTCTCCTTGTCGGATCGCGCCCTTTTGTCCGAGAAGGCCGCGCTCTTGCCGCTTAAAATAATCACACGGCAAAAATCGTCCGATGGCACTGAAAAATTCCTGCTGGGACTTGAAGACGGAAATAAGATTGAGTCGGTATTCCTTCCAGAAGAGAAACGTCTTACCCTTTGTATCTCCACACAGGCTGGATGCACACTCGATTGTACCTTCTGTCTGACCGCCATTGAAAAGCTAAAGAGAAACTTGAAGGTATCCGAAATAATCGGTCAGGTGCTGACAGTTCAAAGGGAGCATCCTGAAAGAAGAATTACGAATATCGTCTTCATGGGAATGGGAGAACCACTTGCCAATCTTTCTGCTGTAACAGAGGCTGTAGGACGAATGATATCCCCAATCGGATTTTCCATCTCTCCGCGCAAGATTACCGTCTCAACCGCTGGACTTGCCCCTCAAATAAACCAGTTCCTGACGGGGCCCACCCAAGCGAACCTCTCTATTTCTCTAAACGCGACCACCGACGCTGTGCGCAATCAGATCATGCCAAAGGTCAACAAGCTCTATCCTATTAAAGTCTTACTTGAGGCTCTAAGGAAGACACCCCTACCCTCTCGACGCAGGGTCACATTTGAATATGTTCTGCTTGCCGGTGTTAACGATTCGATTGCCGATGCGGTAAGACTCGTTCGGCTTTCTCATGGCATCCGTTGTAAAATAAACCTGATTCCGTTTAACGAATTTCCAGAGGCTTCCTATCGCCGTCCCTCCGATGATCAAATTGAGAAATTCCAAAAAACGCTCTTAAAAGGGGGTCTTGTCGCTACACTGCGCAAGAACCGTGGGCAAGATATATTGGCCGCTTGCGGCCAGTTAAGCGGTGAGAATAAGGGGGACCCCCCCTAACCCCTCTTTAAGCAAAGAGGTTATTTTGGCGCGGCTCCTTGTCGTCGAATAAACGAGAGGTCGGAGGAAAAAAGATCTCGAATATCCGAGATTTTAAGCGCCATCATCGCCAATCGATCCAGCCCTAATCCCCACGCGATCACCGGCACGTTCACCCCTAGCGGTTTTGTTACTTCGGGACGAAAAAGGCCCGCGCCGCCTAACTCCATCAACCCTAATTCTGGATGGACAACGTGCATTTCTACAGAAGGCTCTGTAAATGGAAAGTAAGCAGGCAGAAATTTAATCTCTTTTGCTTTGGCAATCTCTTTCGCAAAAAGAGTCAGCAGACCCAAAAGAGTTCTGAAATTAATCTCCTCTCCCAAAACAATCCCTTCCACCTGAAAGAAATCTGGGGCGTGGGTCGCATCGACTTGATCGTATCGAAAACATCGGGCTATTGAGAAATACTTTCCGGGATTTGCAGGTTTTGCGGCCAGTGTTCTTGCTGAAACCGCCGTTCCCTGACTTCTCATAATTAAACGACATGTCCGTTTTGTGTCAAATTTATAGCCCCAACCGGACGAGCCATTTCCTCCCATTTCATGCGTTGACGCGACAGCGTTTAACAGTGGTTCTGGAATCTTTTCGTCATACAAAGGCCCCTTTATAAAATAAACATCGTGAATCTCGCGGGCCGGGTGGAACTGCGGCATATAGAGGGCGTCCATATTCCAAAATTCCGATTCGATGATCGGCCCTTCCATTTCTGAAAACCCAATCGAGCAGAGCTTCTCTCGAACATCGTTCAAGAAATTCTGATACGGATGCCTTCGCCCAAAACAGATCCGGGGCGGTGAAAGATCGATATTATATTTTCTGAATTTCTTGCCGCGCCAACTCCCATCTTTTAGCATCTGCGGCGTTAAGGCGCCCATTTCTTCATTGGAGTTGCCCGCCAACATTTTCTCGTAAACCGGGGCAAATCGCTCGGTGGGAATAAAGCTGCGCAGGACTCGTTCATTCACACGGAAGATCCCTTTTGATTTTCCACGTTTACGATGATAAATCAAAATAATTTCTTTATCCTCTGATGAGAGGGTGTCCATCTTTACCTCATCATTCGCACTTTCCAAAAACTCAATTGTCTTTTCAAGCGCGATAAATTCCCCCATCTTCGACTTGTCAATTTGTTTGACGACGCCACCTGCGCCAAGAGAAAGCGCACCGCATTTTTTAAGCGCGCCAATCGCAGAACTTCTCTCTTCTGGTTCTAACATTCCACCTAGATTCTGAAGAGGCGTCTCCCCTTTTTGCTCAATTTCATTGACAATTTGAAGAAACGGATTTTTCTCTCTCGCGTAAGTTTGTCCCAAAGGTGTCAAAGAGACCCACTACTCTTTTGTCTCTTCGGAAATGGCCAGAATCTCTTTTGCCTGAAGCCATCCCAATGCCATAGAAAGTTGCGACGGCTGCAAAGTAGGGTCGGCGTTTAAAATCCCCTGTTCAGATAGAGGAACATCCACTTTGAAGTGGGCCAGAACCTTTTTCTCCAGAGGATGAAGCGATTCTGCCAAATTTGATATAACATCGGAAGATGTCACGCGCTACAAACCCCTCAACTGCGCTATTGCTTTCGCATAATCGTCAGATGTAAAAATAGCCGAGCCAGCCACAAGAACATTGGCCCCAGCATCAATCACCTGTTTCGCGTTTCCCGCCTTGATTCCGCCATCCACCTCTAAATAGGTATCTAAATTACGCGCTTTTATCATTTTTCGGGCCATACGTATTTTATCCAGCGTCTTCGGAATAAATGTCTGTCCTCCAAAACCGGGATTAACCGACATCATCAGAAGCAGATCAATCTCTCCTAAAATCTCCTCGACTATCACAATGGGTGTTGCTGGATTAAGGGACACCCCTGCCTTCGCGCCCAACTGTTTAATCCTTTGAACCGTTCGATGAAGGTGCGGACAGGCTTCTATATGCACGGTAACGATGCTTGCGCCTGCCTTGATAAACTCTGGGATAAGATCGTCCGGCTCCACAATCATCAAGTGCACATCAAGTGGGAGTATCGTAACAGATCGCGCGGCTTCTACGATCAGGGGGCCGACCGTGAGGTTTGGAACAAACCGGCCATCCATCACGTCTATATGTATAAAATCAGCGCCTGCGGCCTCAACGGCCTTAATCTCTTCTCTAAGTCGCGCAAAGTCTGCTGATAAGATCGATGGGGAAATTTTAATAGTCATATCTAAATAGTTCCCCTCTTAAGATAAGGAAGGCTAGGGAGATTTTCCCCTCGTGTTGAAATTGGTTCCGGGGTGCAGATGACTACCCGCCGCATATTCCGCTGACGAAATATCCTTACCTCCCGCAAGTTTTAACCTTGTAATTATTATATAACCGATTTTCGCCGCGACTTCAAGCCCTTTTTCCGATACCTTGAACAGCTCTCCCGGCGCCCCCCATTGTCCCTCCCGCACCCCTACTTCCAAAGCGATAATTTTCAATCTGATGTTGCCATTAAACATCGTTGTCCCCGGCCAAGAGAAAACTCCTCGCCATCGATTAAAAATTTCCTCAGCAGATTCCCACCATCGAATATATCCATCCTCTTTTTTCAAAAGAGGCGCAAAGGTTACGCTTCCCGAAGGCTGGGGAGTGGAAAGCAATTGGCCTGTCTTTATTTGCTTTATTGTCTCTACCAAAACTTTTGCTCCGATATGGGAAAGCCTGAGTGAAAGCTCCGGGGCCGTTTCTGAATGACCGATTCCAACCTCTTGTTGTAAGAGAATTGGCCCGGTATCCATACCAGCATCCATCTTCATTGAAGCAACACCTGTTATTTTTTCTCCACGAATCAATGCCCACTGAATCGGCGCCGCACCGCGATATTTTGGCAAAAGAGAGGCATGGATGTTGATACAGCCCAATCGTGGAATGGATAAAACCGATTCTGGAAGAATCTGTCCAAACGCCACAACAA
>JACPZM010000045.1 GCA_016195485.1 Candidatus Troglogloeales bacterium
GCGAACCTCAACTTAAGGGCTTGGGTGACCTCCACACCTAAAGCCTATCATGTTAGACTTATATTGTAAATGTTATTTATTTCCACTGCCTTACTGCCATTTGAAATAGGAATCATGAAAACATGTTTGCCATTGAGGACCAACTTGGCTTTCAAGTGCCTTGCGCCAGGTTCTATCCTTGCGCCCAGCTTTTTAAACATACTTTCTGCTTGTTGCTTCGTTAATGTCATACTCATGGCCATTCCTTAACTTTCTTGATGAAGTCTCTTGCTTTCAACATGGAGGGTGAAAGGGAATCATCGGACGCGTCTAGCAATGATTTATATCCTTCTATCAGTTCATCCAGTACTTCTCGTGCTTGATTCAAATCATCACCCCAAGCCATCAAAGCAGAGCAACCCACAACTTCAAGCTCACACCCTTCTTGACTGGTTTCCCTGACCCAAAGCGTAAATGGTTTTTTGTAGCCATTGTTTTCACTAGGTAGAATAGTTTCCATACGATAACCATTACCCTCAAAATCTTCATCAGTAACGGGTGTTTCTATCTCAGCCTTATTTTGATCAGTTGCAATATGATCTTTTTTGTGTTGGAGGGCAAGCGCCACGACTTTACCAAACATCTCTGCCGTTTTAGCAATATTACTACCCTTTGGCCACCACTGATCAAACAATTTTTTTTCATCCTCACGCAAATCGGTGTCGCCAAAATAACCAGAACAGCCAACAATGGGGACATCAGGCTGAAGTTCTTTTGCACACTTGGCAAAATCCAACCCGGCCTTGTTTGGCTTTGGACTTCCTATTAAATCAATATCGGTAAGGAATAAATCAAATGATTGTTTTGCTGGATCCATTAATCGTCTTATTGCGTCGTCTGGCGTTGCGAATGCTTCGATCAATACTTCGGTGTGGAATGTTTTTTTCCCCGTGTTTCTCAAAATATTGCTATATCCTTCCCTAATTGACGCGTTGTCTTCCAAGACCATAATTGATACTGACATCACTAACCTCCCTACATTTAAACTTTTGGCGTCTATCTTAGTAGATCAGCCAGTTTTTTCCTTAATGTGATATGGAATGAGCAACCTTCAGAGGTGCTGCTTCTAAGATCGACCGAACCTTTGTGCATATTGATGGCACGGCGCACAAGGTACAAGCCCCAGCCAGAGCCTCCTTTTTTGGAAGTTACTTTCGGTTGAAAAATAAGTTCATAGCTATTAATGTTGGGATGTACCTCACGAATATTTTCTGGAATAACAAGTTTTGGAAATGCAATGCCTCCAGCAGTATCTAAATAATCTAAAACATAATCCTGTGCTGACTCACTTTCTTTTTCTACAATCAATCGAATAACCCTGTTGGCTTTGGGACGGCTGGCAAAAGCGTCAAGACTGTTGAATAACAAGTTCAAGAACGCATTACGCAACCAATCC
Source organism: Candidatus Troglogloeales bacterium (assembly GCA_016195485.1). GTDB lineage: Bacteria > Nitrospirota > Nitrospiria > SBBL01 > SBBA01 > JACPZM01. The sequence continues at coordinate 1,436 of JACPZM010000045.1, forward strand.
GAATAAAACGAATCATTCACATTACCACCCGCATAATAAACCTTAATCTTCATGCTGTAAAGGCGATTTTCAACCAAAGCGATGGCGCTATCCCAGATATTTTTTATGCTATCTTCTGTTAGTTTTTGTATACTGCCAGAGGCTGTATTGATGCGCAGTTTTTCAATCGTCGTTGAAAGACTATCAATGAGTTCACCTTGCTGAGTCAATATTTTTTGCGCATCGCCCCTATCTTTAATATAGCTTTTTAGTTGCAAATGTTGCAATGCTAAACCTTGTTGGGTGTTTCTTAACTCATGGCGTGTCGCCTGGGCAATTTCTAGAGCCATCATGTCAAATAATTGGTCCGTTCTTGTTGTCTCCAATAATTGAGCCTCATGGTAACTATAAAAATTATTAATTGCCACGCTAATAATTTGCATTGTTGTGTTGATCGCCATACGTTGAAATTCGTAAAAGTCAATAGGGCTTGATGTACTGCAACTAATAATTCCAAATAAATCACCGCCAACCACAACAGGAAAAACGGCAAACGCCTTGATTGAGCGTAAACAATCGTATTTGCAAAGAAACCTAAATCGTTCAGAGTGAATGTCGTCAACAATTTCAAAAGAAGGCTCAAGATTGGTTTCTCCCCCATCACGCTCAAGCGTTGAGGTAGCACGACTCACAACTTCGGCAAATGGCAACGGCATTGCTTCTTTTAAAAAATCCACATGACGTTCTTCTGCTCCGTGAAAGGAGATACATTTCAGGTCACCCCGTTGGGTTAGTTCGCGGATTGCTACCATTTCCATACCTAATGCATCCGCCAGCAAATTTGCTGTTTCGTTAAAATAAGTTTCCTTATTGGTAAAATCTACAGGACGCTTGATGTTGGTAAGGAAATTATCGAGATAAATGCGCCTGTAAAGTATTTTTAAGGAAGCCGCGATGACTAATTTAGACTCTTCCTCTATGCTGGATGGTAGGTTGTTGTTAGAAAACTCAATAAAGCCTATAACCTTGTCTTTCTTGCGGCTTAGAATGCGGCAATCATTGTCATTAAGAACACAATCTAAAGGTTGCATTTCTCCATTAAAATATTTTTTTTCGAACTTTAGATAGGCCGGCTGTTTAGTTGATAACAGAAAAATAGATGGACGAGGATCGCCATTTAATTCTTTAATCCATGTGATGAGGCATTCAAACATCTCCGATGGAGTATCCGTATCGAGTAGCAAACTAATTTTTTGTTGTGGGGTGTATGCCATGTGTCGTCCGTTAGTAAATCCACGCCTATAGATTCAATCGCGCCGTCATCTCCTCATATCCCCATACAGGGGAGAAGAGGAAGAGAACGGCTATTAGATTGAAGGATTTTTGAATTAAATTGTGTAGGACAAACTTCATAAATAAGAGCAATCTTTAGTAGTGATACTTGCAGGAGACAATAACGACAGCGACATCATTTACTTTATAGACCAAACGGTGTGTCTCGTTAATTCTTCGAGACCAATATCCTTTTAAATCGTGTTTCAGTGGTTCTGGTTTGCCTATACCTGAAAAGGGCTGACGCACAATATCCATTACCAAATCAACCACTCGCAGATAAAGTTTCTTGTCTATAGTCGCCCATTCAACAAAATCTTGAAAACAGCTTCCCTCAAAAACAATTTTTCTCACTGCAATTCATCTAATTTGACCGTTACAAGATTTCGATCATGGGCAACATTTTCTATCGCTTTCAACAAATGTTCTCTGTTCACGGATGATTTTAGTAAATATGCCGTCTCATCCTCTTCAATTTTCGCGGCTTCGCATACCGCAATTTCAATCTCTTTATTTTTAAACATCGCTTTCAAACTTTTCAGAAAACCACCATTGATTTCATCCGCATTCATTTTATAAAGGGTATACATTATTGCCTTAGCTCGGAGGACGCTGGCGGAACGGCTGATGGTGCATAAGGTGATCTTCCGGGTGCGCCTCGGGCCGAATCCGAAACTGCGCTTGGCTCTCATACGCAGGCCGATGCACCTGCGTCGCATCGAACTCAAAGTCAAGATTGACCGTTCCGTTGGCCGTCACGGTGACCTCTTTTTCAACTGGCTGTAAATGAGGATACCATGCCGTTATTTTATAGGTTCCGGGCGGAAGACGATCAATGTTAAAATCGCCATCTTTTTTTGTCTTGAAGTAATAAGGATTATCCACCACAAAGCCATAGCTTTGCATAAACTCATGGGCACCGCAAATCATTTGGAATGTCCGCTTCCCTTTGCCAAAATGAAGCATTCCGCCTCCATTTTGCGCCCCCGGCGCGGGAGGGGGAGGCAATGGGACATTCAGGATAATATTCCCTTTTTCGTTCTGATAGACCTGGGTATTGTGAACAACCGGATCAAGATTTTGGACGACAATGGCCTGATGGTCTTCTACCACCGTCACCAGCGGATGCTCATGATGCCTCTGGCCGTCTTTATCCAGCACATATTTCTCATCAAACGTGGCCTCTACGGGATGAAACATGCAGTCCTCCACCACCCACTTTGGATGGATGCGCGGAAAGGGCTTTCCCTTTTGAACCTTTTGTACCGACACAACGGCATCTTGCAACCCTCCGCCAGCGCCGACATAAAACTCCTCCAGAAGCACCCTTCCCTCGCCATCTGAAATCTTTTTACAAAAAGAACCAGTGGGATAAGAGACCAGCGAAAAGACGCGAGGCTCCGGAATCGGCCCCTTCAGGATCACCTTGCCTTTGATGGTTGCTCCATCCTGAACATCAATTTCCTCATAAGCCTGAAGAGGGCTTTCTAAAAAGCAGATTACTCCTAGGAAGAGAACGGCTAAAATAAACTGATATGAAATTTTATTTTTCATGTTAATGACCTGATTTTGTAGAGACGCATTGCAATGCGTCTCTACAATTATAACCTGCACCTATTTTACCACCACGGAAACTGGTACCGCTACCCCCTCTTGTTCGATAGAGGCGGTATTAACCGGACTTCGCGCTCCATTGAGCGGAAGAATTTTAAGATCCCCCTCCGGCAGGACACGCAAGTAACCCCACTGTCCCGCGGCCGCAAACGGCATCCGATGATTTTGCCAGACGTAGTTCCCCGGAAGGTGGAACGGCCCGCCTGCCCCATCTTTAAGATAGACATCCAGATATTCCGAGCCGCCAAATTGCAGACTGCTCAACATATCGGCACCCACCATGTTCGGCTTGAATGGCCACTCATGCCCTTCAATACTGAAGATTTGGTTCTGTTCGTTAAATGCCCCAAAGACATGTATCCGAACCGGATCCCCCGCATGGGCTTGAATAATCGGCGTTGCGAGATCAGACTGTCCCGCAACGCATGGGGTGAACATATTCCCAGCTTCACACCCGCCTTCTTCACGGAACATCCACGGCTCACTCCGATAATTGACACCCGTTAGCCCGCCGACCTGCTGGAGATAAGGCATAAACGACGTGCCAATAATGTTGTCTTCGTCCTGAAAGAAAAGCGACGCATCGCGGAAATCTTTTCGCCCAACACTCTCTGGACGGGAACGATCCAGAATAACATCGGCGGTCCACGCGTTTTTGAGCGAGACATCTTGACCCGTCACCGGATCCCGATAGGCCGCCCCGCGCGGCCCGACAATAATCGCGCCGAAGAGTCCATCACGCACATTGTTAATGAAATTCCCCCAATCCCAAATCAATGCCGCTGTCTCCCCATATTGCGGAGGGGCATAATAGGTATAGGTTCGGCTCTTTCCGGGGGAAACACTCTGATCCCCCGGATTATTGCCGACGTTCACCCCTTGAGAATCTTTCGGGTCAAAGGCCAGCATGTCCGCGCTGAATGCGGCCCGGCTCGCCTTCATCTCATTCTTGAGATTGATCTTGATGCAGTCCCCAACATTGACATGAAGCACCATCGGCATCGGCTGGAAGCCCTCTGATGCGACTTTGGTTCTCTCCCCTTCCAGCATAAATATCTTGCCATTTTTATTTGCAATGAGTAGATTGCGGCCAAAGTCAACCTCAATCGCATCAGGCGCATTCGCATTAAACTTCAACGCGCGATCAATCGCAATGACGTTAAAACTCTTTACCGGCGCATCAGTCGGACAGACCGATTTCGCCGACACTGGAATCTCATCCATGCCCGGAAGCTTCTTCAGGGTTGTCACTTCCTTATCCATGACGCGCAAAATCCCCCAACTCCCTTCCGAAAGGTGGGATGCCCGGCCATTGTAATGAAGATAGTCGCCCGCCATCTGTTGCGGCCCCCCTGCCTTAAAGACGAGGTCATACCGCTCTGCAATCCCCACATGATGCGCGTTTCTAAAATCAGAAAACTCGGCATACCGCTCCGTTCGGAACGCATGACCCGCAATATGCCAGACATGCGTCTCATTCATCAGCGTATGCAGGAGACGCACGGCAACAGTGTCGCCTAGATAAGCCCGCAACAACGGCGTGCTGGGGTCTTGATGCGCCTTGCTGGAGAAGATCAGCGTCGGCTCTGGATTCAATTTTAGCCGCCGCGCCACCGACTCGGCGCGGAAGTTAAACCCGCCTCCAGTGGTATGTGTTCCGCCGTTCAGCATTGGAACCGCAACCCCGAAAAGATCGTCCGGCATGTGGAACGATGTGGTCTGACCGGCATCAATGGCGACTTGCACCGTTTGCCCCGGAGGATTTCCCTCGGTCACCACCTGCGCCGCATAAGGCACCGTATCATGCGGCATTACCACCAGTTCCCTGAAACTGCCGTTGATCCCGTATCCAATCGGCTCGGTCGAATGAATATCAGCAATCGGCCCGCTCCGAACCTCTTCACCTGTGGTCGGATTATGGTAGGTGGAACCTGCCGGCTCCACAATCATTGCACCCACGCCGCCATGAGGCCATGTTGTCGCGCCAAAGGCATGATCGTGCCAGAAAACCGTGCCGGTATCGGCATCGACCCAGTAGCGATATCGCACCCATTCCACCGATGCAATCTCGTCCTTCTTGTGTTCAAACTTCAAAGGCTCGGTGAACGTAACCGTGTCACCCTTAATGTCTTTAATCCACCGAATCTCCGATGTCTTCACCTCCCTCATGCCAATCATCAGATCGGTGCCAACGTGAAATGGCGTCGCCCCCTCCCCCATCTTAATCTTGATGGAAGTCGCGCCTGCTTTAGTATCCTCCGTGACGAGGGCGTTCATCGGCGCAGGCAGTCCTTTTTTGGCCGTCTTTCCGATCATGGTGAACGGACGGACTGACTGGTCATACGAAAATCCGGTAATCACGCCGTCAGACGCCTGATTGTCAAACTGAATGAAATGAATATGGATGTTGATCTTCGACATCTGAAAATTCTGCGTGTCGTTATCGTTCCACTCGCTTTTTAAGATCGCATCGACGCAGTCATAGACGCTGGCGCGATAGACCAGCGGAATCGCCTTATCGCCCCCCGGATTGGCCTTCACCTCGGCCTCTTCCTCATGAAGTACGTAAAGCAACCCGTTCGGATCGGTGACCGCCTTTTCTTTTCCCTCCGCCTTCGTCAGCGTAATCGGTGTCTCGATGAAATGAATTGTATATTGTTTGCGGCCCGCATTTTCCGGGCAAAGAGACCATCGCCCCTGCTCTCCGGGCTTGGCCGGCTGTGTCGTCTCTTGACCGGGCGCACCCTTCCCTCCGGGATCGGTAGCCAATGCGCCGTTGTCTTTTTCCATGTGAATCGGCTCTAGCCAAGGGGCAGGCCCATGATGACGGGCAAACGGAACCCGTTTTCCAAAATGCGGCTTAAAATGCGGCCAAGCGAGCTTTCCTGTCTTGCCGTCAAAAAGAATCGGCGGCCTCTTTCCCGGCATTGGCGATTTATATTTCGGCCAAGGGAACGCGCCCGTTACCTCCGGCTCCCCCATTGCCTTACTCCCTTCCCAGTTCCAGTCCCAAACGGTTGCGTCATACGCCTCAATCTGATCCTTCTCGTCCGCCGTATGACCCTTCTGACCCATCGGAGGAAGCATCATCGTGACCCAATCTTTTACAGGGACATCCGGAATCGGCTTTGACCAATCGGCCTTATCCGCCGTGACATTCCATTTCTTATCAAACCAGTCCATCGTCTTGCCAACCAGTTTGTCCGACGTGACGGCTGGCTTGATCCTTCCTTTACGATCCGGCAACTCCTGCAACGCCGGCATGATATCGGTGCTGGCGTAAGGATAGTTTCCCGATTGAAGCGTGTTATAGACCCGCCAATAACCCCACATGCCAGCGACATAATGGTGCGCAACATGGCAGTGAAACAAAAAGTCTCCGGCCAACTGCTGACAAAGACCAGAGCCGCACTCGGTTTGAAGATCAAGCGCCTCGGAAGGACCAATCACCTGAACGTCTACGCGGTCGGACGTGGTGCGGACTTCAGGATATTTCACCGGGCCATTTTCAGCCGCCGTCATGAGAAACTCCCCTTTTCCATCGGCCTTCGGCTGGCGTAGCCAACGAATCGTCCCCCCATGCGGATGGTGCGAATGGAACACCTCGCCGCCGCCATGAATCAAACGGAACTTGGCGGGATCACCCATATAAGAACGCGGAATGGTCGTGGGGGTATCGGCAAAGGTATAGGAACTATACCCCAATGATTCATCCTCGTGATGAAAATATTTTTCCTGCAACGCCAGATTGTTCACGCCAAACGGCTCGCTCCGATAGTTGATAGCACGGGCAGCAGGACGATAGGAATCGGTGTTGGGATCACGCTGCGGAATAAACTCGCCGCTACGATTCAAAGGCCGAAACGATTCATCCCAGATCTCATGATAGATAATAACAAACTCTCTAAAATCCTTATCAGTTGGATGATTCATCTTATCGCTTGCGATCATTACCTCCCAGCCGCTCTTGGTTTCTTTTCCAGTGAAGGGGTCAAGATAGCGAGACCCCATCGGCTCAACGACGAATGTCCCGATCATCCCGAGACTTGCCTGTTCGCGGCCAACATGGCTATGAAAGGTGTGTCCCCCTTCTTGTTCTTCAGGACGAATGTACCACTCGAAGGACTGGGTCCCACCCTTCTTTACTGTAGAATCTGGGTTGGCAATCGTCGCGGCCTGACCGGTCGATTTGATAATCATGCTAGAGCCATGGATATGCAGACTAACGTCATCCCCATCTGTTTCGTTACGGAGGATGATACCAATGCAGTCTCCCTGATTGCCCCGAATATTCAACGGTTGAATGAGGTCGCCCTGTAAACCACTGCTGACGGCACCGGGATCGTACCCTTCTTTTTTGCGGGCCTCCTTGTTCTTTGCCTCTTCTGCGCGCGCGCCCGCCAAGTTCTCCGTCAAAACATACATATATCCGGGATGGTAATCCAGCCACTGATTCAAAGTAATTTCTATGTTGATGGCCGTGATATCATAACTTTTCACCGGCGCGTTTTTAGGACATCGGCCTGCACTGGTGACCGACTCGGCGTCTCCGGTTGATGCGAGAAAGAAAGAGCGATCCATCTGCTGCATCGCCCCCATATCAGAAAAGGCCCCCGCCGTATCCCCTGCATGGCCCTCATGCTGTTTCATGCCTTTGTCAATCTCGCTCATCAGCTTGCCCATTGCGGCATCCACCTGATCGGCATGGCCCTCGCGGCCTTCCATCTTATCTTCATTGGCAATCTGTTCTTTGAGCTTTTTCTGCCATTCGGGCGATCCGGCATCTGAAACAATCGTCGTGCTTTCGTGGTTATGAACGATCTCTTCCGCAAGGGCAACCCCATTGACGGAAAAAATCAGCGTGAGGATAAAAAGGGGTGCGACCCCTGCGAACGTTTTCAGAAGACTGTTGGTGATGATTCTCATGACGATGCTCACTCCTTAATTTATGGTTGAAATTTTGTGCTAACCGACCCATCCATTGTACAACGGGGGAAGGATCATATCAAGGAATGTTTTGAGGTGTCAATAGGACGGAATGTCCCCTTGTGATCCTGCCAAAATTTCAGAAAGCTCCGTAACCACCAGCGCATAGTTGACTGAAAAGTTGTAGCTGGTCATGACTCGAAAATTATTAAAAAGGGCCAAAAACAGGTCTTTTCCCTCTTCCGGCTTGTACGACGCAAACGAAACCAACTCCTCTTTACCCACCGACTCCGGAATCTCAATCCCGATAGCCGCCGCGCGCGCGACTGTGAGAGTTTCCCGTATCCCCGCTTCCATAATCTTTTGAGCGTCGACCGGATTTCCAGAAATTTTAACTGGGAGGCGAATCATCCCCCCCATTCTCCAGCCCGACGCCTTTAAATAATTGGCCACGCTGGCATAAATATCTTCTTTAGACGACCACAAATCGCGCTTTTGATCCCCGTTCCCATCCATGGCATATTTTAAGAAACTGCTGGGCATAAATTGAGGAACACCTATTGCGCCAGCGTAGGAGCTGTTAATAGAGAGCGGATTTAACCCTTCTTCCTTACAAAGGGTGAGGAAGGCAATCAGCTCCGCTTTGAAGAAAGCCTCTCGTCGCGGATAGAGGAGATAGCCGGTATTGTAAACATCCCATGCTCGATATTTCTCTATGCCCGGCTCCCCAAACCGGGTTTCAATTCCTAAAATTGCCGCGATAATCGCCTTCGAGACGCCATAATCTTCTTCCGCTTTCATCAGTTGTGACTGGTTCTCTTGAAAGTATAAAATTCCTTTTGCAACCAGTTTCTCCTCAAGAAATCGTTTTTTATACTCATAATAAGGCAGCTTCTCCGCTGGACGTTCGAATTTCTCGATAAGCTCCGGGCGAATAATAGTTGCTTCGAAAAGGGGACGTAAAGAATCGGTATCAAATTTGTATTTCTGGACTAATTCTTCAAGCAGGGCTGCGTGTTTTGGACTGATTAATTTCATCGTCGGCGCTTCTTGCTGTGAGAAAACAATGACTGGACAAAACAAAAAGGGAATCAAAACACTCAACCGGACAATGTCTTTTTTACAGCGCATTATCAAATGCCTCGACAGACCCGGAATCCCTCTTCCGCGGCGCGGGAAAAGGATAGATCATGATCGTGATTGAAAGTAAAAATACGGCATTGCGTTAGTATCGCCGGAAGAGAATCAACAAACTCCATCAGCGCCTCTTTTGAAACCGATTGGATCGAAGGATTATAGACATAGATCTGCCGATCCCCCATCATAAGAGGGTTTAAGGGTCGAGGGTCTTGGATGGCCATGTCCACTCGAAACGAAAGATGTTTCAACGCGACAGGAAGACGCGCTCGAATTGCTTTCTTTAAATCCCATTCCTGTATGCGAGAAGAAAAAGTCGTGTCATACGCCATCTTCCATTTGATTTTCCGAAGGAATATCTGTTGCCATTCCTGAAAGAGCGCGCGCTTTTTGGCCGATTGTGACCGCTTCCAGGATCGCACGGTCGTCAGAAGCGACCAATCGGTTAATTCTAAATAGCCGTTTAGTTTTCGAGTTGGATTATATGGAAATATCTCTTTCATTGTGTCGGGAAAGATATCCCGTAGATGAATATCCAGGGCGCGCGTGGTACGATGAAAATAGACGTTTGAGTAAAGGTAAGATCGGGCATTTAAGAACATCCTTAATGCCGGAAGACCTGCCTTGTGAAGGGTCAAACCCGACTTCGTGAAAAAGGTGTAGTAGATGAGGCGATTTAAATCGACCTGCCCTTCCGTTACGCCACACATATAGGCATCTCGCAAAACATAGTCGAGATTGTCCACCGTAAAAACCCCAGAAAAAAGCGGCTTTAACATCACAAGCCAACGCGGCAACTCTCTCGCTTTAGCATTGTCGTCTTTTCCAATAAGGAAGGCGATCTGATTTGGACGAATAATCTCCCCGTTTTCAAATTCCCCACTGGGACTTCTTTTGATCTTCTGTAAGATAGAGGCCAACTCCTTTCGAACAATAAGTTGACCTAATTTTTCATGCGTGAGATTGTATTGTTTGAGAAAGTGGTCATCAAAAAAATGACAAAATGGCCCATGTCCAATATCATGCACTAATCCAGTTAGTCGCAAAAGAGATTCAATGAAACAAAAAGAAGGGCAGTCAGGATTTTGCTCTCTCAGTGACGGGTAGAGTTGTTTGGCAAAACGGCTGGCAACATGCATGGCGCCTAAGGAATGAACAAAGCGGGAGTGTTCCGCCGAAGGATAAACCCATCGCGCCGATTGAAGCTGATTGATATAGCGAAGCCGTTGCACCCAAGGGGAGTCGATTAAATCCTTTTCCGTTACCTCGTCACCTTTTCCGAACGGCACTGTAAAAGGGATATAGTGATGAATCGGATCGGAAATTAAAGCCAACTTTTCATACCGTTCTTCACGACCAGCCATAGGGGAGGAGTGTAGTCTATTTTGATTCATCATGCAAACTTGGCTTCTGATATCAAGAACTTTGTCAAACAGTCATTTTGGCGCGGCTCCTGAGTTTTATCACTTGTTTTCTTGGTTCTTTTTTCCTTGTTGGACAAGCTCTAAATGGCTTTCACAAGTTCGTACTCCTTGACTCTTCTCCAGAGGGTCGTCCGGCTCATGCCAAGTCTTAGTGCGGTTTGTTTATAGTTCCAGTGTGTATCATTCAAAAGTTTCAGGATGACTTCTCTTTCGATGGCAGCGAGCGGTCTTTCCTTTTTAATCATCTCCTTAAACTGGTCGGGCCGATGAATCTCTGTTTGAAGATGCTCGGCATCCAGCATTTCCCCGGTGCAGAAAACCATGGCATGTTCAATGATATTCTCCAGTTCCCGAACATTTCCCGGATAATCGTACCCCGTCAAAATTTTAATGGCGTCCAACGAGACATGTGCAACTTTTCGCCCCATCTCTTTATTAAATTTCTGGAGGAAGTGGTTGACCAGGGGAGGGATATCATCTTTTCTTTCCCGTAGGGGCGGAAGATGGATTGGAACAACACACAAGCGGTAATAGAGATCTTGTCGAAACGTGTTTTGCTCAATGGCTTTTTTTAAATCTTTGTTGGTTGCCGCAATAATGCGGACATCCACCTTTATCCTTTCTGCGTCACCCACCCGTTCAAACTCCCCTTCCTGAACAACACGCAGGAGCTTTACCTGTGTTGCAGGTGATAGTTCTCCGATTTCGTCCAAGAAAAGGGTTCCGCTATCAGCCAGCTCAAACCGGCCTACTTTGTGCGCGATAGCCCCCGTAAACGCCCCTTTGACATGTCCAAAAAGCTCGCTTTCTAACACCCCTTCTGCCAAAGCGCCGCAATTGAGCCTTATAAACGGCTTGTCCTCCCGCAGGCTTAACTGGTGGATGGCATGGGCCATCAACTCCTTGCCCGTACCCGATTCCCCCTCGATGAGAACCGTTGCATGTGTTGCCGCAATTTTGGGAAGGAGGTGAAAAATCTCTCGCATTTTTTCATTCTTCCAGATAAAATTTTCGAGTGAGTATTTGGCGCGAATCACCTCGGACATCGCCTTACTTTTAATCCGTTCTTGAACCAACTGCCACATAAACATGGCGGAAAGCCTTCCCATCACCTCAATTCTTCGTGGATCGGCATCTAATTCTGCGTGGACAATCTTCGTTCCGGTTACATCAATGATGAGGTCTACCTCGGCCGTCAGGAGTGTGCGATAATCGGTAGTGGTTGAAATTTTGAGGCGGCGAGCAATATCCAGTGCGGGGGCATTAGGATTGATATCGGCAATCCCCACGATTGTAACAAGCGGGTCTTTATGTAAAATGTCGATTAACGCGGTTCCGCCGCGACCGGCTCCAATAATAACGACTCGGGTCATCTATTACCGGGGCTCGCGTCGCCCCCTCCATTGGCAAAGCCAATGGAGCCACCCCCGCAATGCTCGCATTCGCTCGCTGGTTAAAACATTAGGGGCTTGCATCGCCTCGCTCCTATATCTGGACCGGAGATGAGAGAATCTGATCAACGGCTTGATGTATCGCTCTAATGGCAGAAACAGATTCCTTTAAAGAGGCCTCTTCTGCCTCGTTGAGGGAAAGTTTTATAATCTTCTCGACCCCGCGACCCCCCAACACGACCGGCACCCCTGTGAAGAGGTTATTTATTTTATATTCTCCTTGGCACAAAACGGTACAAGGAAGAATTCTTTTCTTGTCTTTAAGGATCGACTCGACCATCGTAGTCACTGCGGCGGAAGGGGCATAATAAGCCGATCCGGTTTTAAGGAGTTTCACGATCTCACCCCCGCCCTCCCGTGTTCGCTGGATCATCGCTTCCAAACGATTTTTCGCTATCAACTCCGTTACAGGGATACCCGCAACGGTCGTGTAACGCAACAGGGGCACCATGCTATCCCCATGACTTCCTAACACCTGCGCAAAAACCGACTCCACTGAAACATCAAGCTCCATGGCAATAAAGGCGGAAAGCCTGGCTGAATCCAGCACACCGGCCATTCCTAAAACGCGTTCCCGCGGAAACTGGCTCACCTTATAAGCGACATAGGTCATGGCGTCAAGCGGATTTGAGACCACCAGTAAAATGGCATGGGGCGATTTTTGAACAACCGATTCTGTTACCTTTTTTACAATGTCGATATTGGCCCGCAATAGATCGTTCCGGCTCATTCCCGGTTTTCGAGGCATTCCCGATGTGATGACGACGATATCGGAGTTCGCAGTCTCCTCGTAGTCCTCCACTCCAATAACATGACTGTCATAATGGCAGATAGGAGCCGCCTCAGACAGGTCTAACGCCTTGCCCGCAGGCATATCGGTTTCAATATCCACCAGTACGACATCCGCAATCTCTTTTTCAACAAGCCTTTGTGCGGTGGTTCCCCCTACGTGACCCGCGCCAACAATCGTTACCTTGGCTCTTTTTATCATTCCACTTTACCCCTTATAAAAGTCTCTAATTTTACCTGAAAAATCGTTGTGACGCAATAATCGGTTTCTGGAGTTTACCCAAAACTTTTTGGCCTGTGAGGGAGGTGATTTTCCCCCTTGCCCATTGGGGAGAGGAGGGAGGGGGGAGGAGCCATCACTCCGCTTCACCGTGATGGGCTACTTCCGTGTCACAGCACGAGTGGAC
>JACPZM010000053.1 GCA_016195485.1 Candidatus Troglogloeales bacterium
CCGTTCTCTACACTCCTCCAAAGTTTTTCCCGTGGCCCACACTCCTTTTAGCTTGGGTATCTCAGCATAAAACGATTCTTCGTTTGCAATCTTTTCATATCGCGCCCTGCGAAGCGCTTCTGCAATATACTCAATAATCATAGCAATGTTTCTATTATCTACTCGACCTGCATTGATGGATTGGCTACAAAACTGCGCCGGTTATTTTCATCAAGGATCATTAGTATCCCTGACTTTTTATTGTTGCTGCCCATTGATCTATCACTTGGTCAAGTATCTGTGCTGTGATGGTATGGAGGCCATTTTCCTTTGCATAAGTCTCAATTTCCTGAATGACAGTTGCCTGAACAAACGGGGGTATTTTCGCAACCCGAATACTCGCCTCACAATCCCATGAAAGAGATCGCGTTACTTGATGCGACGCCTGCGACCACTCGGCATATTTCCCTTGAATAATAGAAGGATCAATCGTTGAGATTGCCTTCTTTCGCGCATCAACCTCAATGCGCCAACGAATCATATCACGCAAAAATCCCTCTGGAATCTCTTCAAGCATTTTATCCGCTTCACCTGTCCAAGTCACTGGATTATTCGTTAAACTCAATAAGGAAGGTTCAATCTTTTTATAGGCCGTTGGCCCTGCGCCGCAGAGAGAACAATGGTCTGGAACGGTTCTTTGCGCAATCTGACTACATAGGTCACAGATGAAGAAATCGATCTCTTTCTGGATAGCGACAAATCGCGCATTAGAGCTTTCGCATACAGAGCAACTTTTAGGCAGAGATTCTACAATATGGCTGCAAACCCCGCAAAAGTAAAACTGTTTCTCTTCCTCCTTTGCCCCGATAGCCATATTGGCCAGGCGCTGCTTGATATCTTCTATACTCACCGCACCAGACAACACCGCTTCCATCTCTTCAGTCGCCTTTTTAATGCCAGCCTCCGCAACCAAAAGCGTGATATGAGAAATTTTCTCTGCAAAGGCATACTGTTCAATATGCTGACGGGTCGCATCCAGCATAAAACCAACCGGCACGCGTGAAAGCCGTTCTTGAGCCTCCTCTGTCCATATGAGTTTTGTAGGGGCGCAATTTATTGCGTCCTGATCGCTTGCCACGCCCTCGGAATGATTGGGCGCAATAAATTGCGCCCATACGGACCCATCATATTCGCCATTACCCTCAATCATTCGAATCGCAAACTCTTTGGTAATAGATGTAAACCCCATCTTTCGCGCTGTCTTTTCCGTCTTGGCCTTTGCGCGTCTTCGCTCAAACCCCGCAGGCACTTTTCGGATTACATTTTTCGCCTCTTCAGTCCAGTCTAACGGAACACCATCGTAACCGACCTCTTGGGTCATCCCCCCTTCGGCTTTGGCAGCCGCCTCAAAAATCGATTTATCCAGATATTGAAACGCTGTGCCATCGGCCAAACATACAGGACAACGCTTAGGCTTCTCGCCCCGTGCGGTATAGCCACATCCACTGCAAATATGGAAATCGAGCTTGGACTTTTCCTCGTAGAAGGCGGCCTTTTCGGGATCGACATTACCGACAATTTGGGTCATCATTCCAGCCATTCCGCCACTCTTCAACGTTTCAACGACACCATCAGATGCAACCATTTTATTACGATCAATTCCCTTTTCATCAAGCGATTGGCCCATCGCCCGCATCGCTTCCATTGCTCCTTTGGGAAGAATCTCACCGATAGCCGCATCCACAACGGTGTTACTGATAATCGTATGTCCCTTTTCCAATGCGTATCGATATACGGCCGTCTTGGCCATTCCGCGGGCAAAAACCGGAACCCGCTCCATCCGCCTTGACGCCTCTTCCGTCCAAGCTACCGTGTATTCTGCAATAGCATCAATTGGGGGAATAAACTTGCGATTGGAAACCAGCAGATTGCCGGGAGCCATCCGAATTAAATTCTCCGAGTTGCTCCCGACATCCATATCCTCATCGGAATGAACACCAATCCGACCCACAATCAAAAGCCACGGCCTCTCTTTCTTCACATATTGGAGCACCTTTTCAAATGGCTTTCCATCCAATAAGGCCGTTTTGATTTTGACACCTTCATCCTTTGCAACCGACTCGCAGATCTCAAGGTGAGACTGATAGATTTTAGCCAAACCAGAGTCAATGACTTCCTCGTGCAATTTTTCCTGTTCCTTAAACCGAAAGACCTTTCCTGCCTCTTCAGAAAGCACACCGGAGATCGAATTGAACATCGCATAATGGAAATAAGGGTCAAACGCAGAGACGACTTCAACCTGCAAATCAAACGCGCGGGCCAAATCTAAAGCCGTTTTAAAACCGCCAAAAGAATACTGACTGCCATCCACCGCAACAACAATCTTCCCGGAAGGTTTTTCCCACTTCGCCTCTTTCACGATAAAGATATCGGACTTGCGAACGCGTCGAATCGTTCGTTCCGTAACACTTCCAATGACCGACTCTTTCACCGCCCCAACCCCCAGCACCCCCAGCACAACCAGGTCATAACCGTTTTGAACAATATCGTCGACAATGACCTTAAAATTCTTCCCTTCCAACGCCCGACGTTCCAGTGGAATATTTCCTTCATTGCATTTTTGTTCAATCACATCCAGATAAGAATCGGTGATAATCTCAAGCCCGCGCGTAATCAGCGAGTCATGAATCTTGCGCTGTCGTTCCAGTTCCGTTTCGTCGTGGTACTCTTCCGGCAGACCGGCCTCCATTTGCTTAAACCGTTTATCATGGAGTTTCGCTGCATACGCATGGCTTCCAATAACCCGCGCCCCAAATTGCCGCGCCAGCATGACGCCGATGTCAATAGCCGTATTGGAATAATCCGAATTATCTGCGGGAATATAGATCGACCGATACATTAACAAAATCTCCTATTGCAAGGGCGAATAATCATTCGCCCCTACCACATCGTAAGGGCGATTCATGAATCGCCCTTACGTTATTTCTGTTTCGCCTCTTCCTTCTCTAAATTATCAAATGACTTGTCTGCGTTCTTTCGGACAGAATCTCGAACTTCCGCAGATAACTCCTTTGCCTGCTCCATATTCTCTTTGACCCTCTCTAGATCAAGTTTAGCCAGAGAGTAAATAGTGGGGATGCCGTCTTTTGAACTCTCTTCGTGGTGATCCACAATCTGTATTCCCGAAAGTGATATCGCAGTAAAGGTCTTGGTTGCCTCCTCGATATTCTGTTCTTCAGAACTTTTTGACATATCCCCGACAGCAGTGGATGCGGCATATTGCTTCATCAACGACGCGGTATAGATATCAAACTGTTTGGCAATATCTGCGCGAGCCTGATTATCCGCCGCACGATAGGCAAGCGGGATATTTTTCACCCCTGAAACGGCCCCGACTCCATAAAAAGACTTTTCCTTAGGAAATGCCCCGGCCCCTTTCATAATCCAGTCGGGGCGCTTTGGTGTGGAAGAACAGCCGACCACCAGTGCAAAACCAGCCCATAAAACTATTCTTGATACAAGCAGCGCGTTCCCTCTATCCCTAGTCATTTTGAATCTCCTTTTTGGTTGTAATATTAATTTGCGACCCTCTCTACACGGGACGAACTCTACAACGAGAGGGGATAAAGTGTCAAGTTGACCCCGGCGGATGATGGATCGGTGAATGAGGAATGTCATATTTTTCAAATCTTCTATTGCTGTTTTGTAATCAACAAGGGCATGGAGGCATGAGGAGCTTCGACTTCCAAGCCCCCACGGCAGATGCCAGGTCGGAGTGGCTTATAAGCCGAGTTCTGTACCCTGCAGTCGGCGTTCCGACCGAAAAGATTGGTCGGAACGCCGACTGCAGGGCGATGATCATTTCTCTAAGCGACCTGACCCGAGGGCGCCGGACGGGACGCCCGTAGAAAAAAACACCCCCCACCCCAACCCTCCCCCACAAAAGGGGGTGTGGGATAGAGAGATGGTGCCTCTCGCTTGCCATCCTATTTGGTCTTGCTCCAGGTGGGGTTTACCATGCCTTCGATGTCGCCACCGAAGCGGTGAGCTCTTACCTCCCCTTTTCACCCTTACCTCCCACACCCCATCCCTACCTAATCTCCCCTCGCAGGGCACGTTGCCCTTGAAGGGGAGGAATAAGATGGTACCCTCTCCACGGGGAGAGGGTAGAAAAGGGGCTAACCCTTTACGAAGGGTGAGGGGGCGGTGTATTTTCTGTGGCACTTTCCTTAGGGTTACCCCCAGTCGCCGTTAGCAACCACCTTGCCCAATGGAGCTCGGACTTTCCTCCCCTCGCCGCAGTCGGCGTTCCGACTTAAAAACGAAGAGCGATCACCCGGCCACTCCGACAGGATTATATTATTCCTTTTATCTTTTGTTTGTCGAGCGCTTCATTGGCTAACGCATCGGCCTCGTTATTCTCTTCTCTTGGAATATGTGAAATCGACGCCTGTTCGTATTGGCCGTACAACGTCTTT
Organism: Candidatus Troglogloeales bacterium; assembly: GCA_016195485.1. Lineage (GTDB taxonomy): Bacteria > Nitrospirota > Nitrospiria > SBBL01 > SBBA01 > JACPZM01. The sequence continues at coordinate 4,458 of JACPZM010000053.1, forward strand.
GCCTGCCGATGAAGCGGAATCAGTCCTGCGTCCTTCACTTTGTATTGTCCTGTGATTTGCCGAACAACCAGTTGAGAGTCCAGATAAAAATTAACCGCTATGGGATGAAATTTTTTAGCCTCCTCCAGGGCGCGAATGAGCGCGATATATTCTGCTTTATTGTTTGTTGCGATCCCCAGATATTGAGAGACCGTTTCAATGATTTCGTGTCGATCGTTTTTGATCACCACGCCAATCGACGCATCCCCCGGGTTGCCCCGCGACGCGCCATCCGTATAGATGAAAAGATGCTTTGCTCTGGGCTTTGCCACGGGAAACGTCATCCGGTTTTGACTGGTGTATAAAGTATCCGGTGACAATAGGTGCAGGTGAGTATCTTCTCGCAGGTCTTGACCAGGGCAATAAGTTGCGGCGGGAGACTAAAATTGCAGCCGCCGCATGTGTTGCCATGTAACGGGACAACAGCCAGCCCTTTCCGCTGGATCAGCAATTTTTTATAGTCATCCAGAATATTCTGGTCGACCATTTCCGAAAGGGAAATCCATTCCGATTCAAGTGAACGGGCCGTCACCGAAAGCGTGCTCAATGCCTCTTCAATTTTCCCCTTTTCAACTTGGAACTGTTGTTCTGCTTCTTGGATAGATAGTGCGCGATCACTGATCTCCTTTTTCAAAAGATCGCCCTCTTCCATAGAGATCAAAAGGGATTCTTCCAATTCCCCTTTTCTAACCTTTGCGTTCTCAATTTCTTTGAGGTTCGCTTTATATTCTTCATTCGTCTTGAGCTTAATAAGCCGATCCCGCAGTTTCACAACTTGTTCTTCCTGGACCTTTAATTCAAGCTCTTGTTCTCGTCTCCCTCTATCCTTTTCTGCCGATTTCGCCTGCAGTTTGGAAAATTCTTCTTTCTTTTTTTGAAGGGCTTGTTCTGCTATTTGTAGTTTTTCAGGAAGAGACCTCTCTTCGACTTGCTGCTGACTTCTCCGAAGGTCAACCTCCTGCATCTTCACTAAAAGAAGAACCTGATCTCTCAAAATTTTCTCCCCGTTATCATTGACCATTGCAAAAAACTTCGTGGGCCCACCAGGACTTGAACCTGGGACCAACCGGTTATGAGCCGGCCGGTTTATTACAGGGGCTCGCGTCGCCCCCTCCATTGGCAAAGCCAATGGAGCCTCCCCTTCATAAATAGTTCCATTAAAAATCGTGTGGGCCCACCAGGACTTGAACCTGGGACCAACCGGTTATGAGCCGGCCGCTCTAACCAACTGAGCTATGGGCCCTGTAATGTTTTGTTGCATTATAAGCTTTCGACAAAGTGTTTTAATCGTTTGCTGCGACTCGGGTGTCTTAGCTTGCGTAACGCCTTTGATTCAATTTGGCGAATCCGTTCGCGTGTAACATCAAAATCCTGCCCCACTTCCTCCAACGTATGATCGGTCGACTCTCCAATACCAAACCGTTTCCGCAATACCTTTTCTTCCCGAGGGGTCAGAGACTGAAGAACAGCGCCAATCTGGCGCTGCAGATCATATCGAATCGCCGCTTCAATCGGCGAGGTCGCCTTCTGGTCTTCAATAAAATCACCCAGATGAGAATCGCCCTCATCGCCAATGGGGGTTTCAAGAGAGATCGGCTCTTTGGCGATCTTTAAAATTTTTCTCACCTTCTCAACCCCCATCTCCATTTTCTCGCCAATTTCTTCCGGCAACGGTTCGCGTCCTAACTCTTGCACAAGCTGGCGAGAGACGCGAATCAGCTTATTGATTGTTTCGATCATGTGGACAGGAATCCGAATCGTTCGGGCTTGATCGGCAATTGCCCGGGTAATCGCCTGCCGAATCCACCAGGTCGCGTATGTAGAAAATTTATATCCTCTCCGATATTCAAACTTATCCACCGCCTTCATCAAGCCGATGTTCCCTTCCTGAATCAGATCCAGAAATTGCAATCCCCTGTTCGTATACCTTTTTGCAATGCTAACCACCAGACGCAGATTGGCTTCGACCAACTCCCCCTTGGCCCGCTTTACTTTTTGATCCTCGATAGAAAGTTTCTGGAGCGATTCTTTTAATTCCACTCGAGAGGACCCCACTTGGTCTTCGAGCTGTGACACCCGCTTTTCCGCGTTTTTGAAAACTTTTCCAAGCTCCAGAATCTGTTCGGAAGAAAGCCGCAGCCGCTTCTCGGCGAGGCGCATCTCTTTTGTTCCTTCTTTCGTTTTTCTAAAGAACAGCTTCAGATCGTCTGCGACGCTGCATTTCTTTCGACACAACGCAATTTCCCGTTCCGCGGCAATCATCAGCGACAGCTCCCCATGCAGTTTCTCAATCATCTTTTCAATGATAGGAGAAAGTATCTTTAATGTCTCAATCTTTTCAGAAACCTTTTCAGACAAAGTGATTCGCCGATCGAATGCCAGCCTTTTGGCTTTCATGGACCCGGAGGCCGCAAGAAGAACGTTCGCGGCCTTTGCGAGATCGCGCTGATACCGCTTGATGTCGTCAATGGACTCAAGAAGCCGGGTCTTTAGCCCCAGCTCACTTGCCTCCTTTTCATCCAGTTCCTTTTCTGGAATCGGAATGACATCAGAAAGCGGTATTTTCTCGGCGCGAATTGCGGCTCCAATCTCAATGATTTCACGGAGGCAGAGCGGAAATTTAAAAAGAATCCACAAGATCTCCCGCTTTCCCGTTTCCATTCTTTTAGCGATTGCAATTTCACCTTCTCGCGAAAGGAGTGGAACCGATCCAATTTCTTTTAAATAGAGCCGTACAGGATCATCGCTTCGCACCGCGTCACTGGCCACCAGCTCCACTTCTTTTTCTTCAATGGGGACATCTTCTCCCTCTGTCCCGACCTCCTCCACTGTGTCCGCATCTTCTGATTCTTCTTCTTGCGAAGACGGGGGATACGACCCCTGCGAGAGACTGGCCGCGCGGCCTTCTGCTTCTTCCTGATTCACCACCTCAATATCCATTTCGCCAAACATCATCATAATGTTATCAAGTCGGTTCGATGAGATGACATCGGGAGGAAGGGCATTGTTCAACTCCTCGTAAGTTAAAAACCCTTTCTCTTTCCCAAGAGAGATTAACTGTTTTACTTCGTCTAACTGTTCTTCCTTAGGCATAAAATATTCCTCATATTAACCCATTTGACTTAATTCCTTCTTAAAATTAAAAAAAGTCTGTTGTAGGGACTCCGCCCGAACATGATCGCCTCCCTTGTCAGCCGATTTTAATTGTGTTTGTGTTTTAATAATCTCTCGTTTAAGCCTTTTCTTCCTAAGCGATCTGATACAATCCGTCAGCAGTGCGCCCCTGTTTTCACTGGAGATCTCCAAAACGGCTAACGCACTGAAGAGCGCATGGTCGGAATCTAAAACCTTGATTGCAAGCGATCCTGGGTTGACCCACGATTCCATACATTCATCCCAAAAATAATGAACAATGTTTTTGACTTGAGGTGTTGTAAAATCGTCTGGCAAAATTGCCGATAGTAGCGCCGCATCCAACTGATCCTGAATGAGCAAGGCCAGCAAAGTCTGCTCGTCCTCTGGAAGACGGACTTGCGGAAGTTGCGACACGGTTGGCGTAACGAGACCTGCAGTCGGAACGCCGCCTGCAAGACGACCGTCGCCTGCGAGAATCCCTTTCCCTTTTTCAAAATCGGCCCGGAGATTTCTCTCTTCAATCCCGAAGGCATCGGCAATCTCTTTTAAATAATAACCCCGCTCTGTCTGACTGGGAACCTTCCGAATTAAGGCAAAAAGAGGCAAAATTGCTTTTGTTTTATCGGCAATAGAACCAGATGATGATAGAGCGGCCTGTCGGATGACAAAAGGCAAAATCAGTTCGGGAGCCTCAATTTTTTTCAGGAACAGATCCTTCCCTTGTCTGCGGATAAAAAGATCGGGATCTTCGCCCGATGGGAGAGAGACCACTGCCACTGTCACTTCATTTTCAATAAAGAGCGGCGCGGCGCGAAGCACTGCGGCGATCCCCGCGCGATCCGGATCAAATAGCAGGATCACCTTTTCAGCAAATCGTCGAATGAGGCGAAGGTGATCCTCTGTCAAGGCAGTGCCCAATGTTGCCACCACATTGGTAATGCCTGCTTGATAGAGAGAGATCGCGTCAAAATACCCCTCAACAACTATAAGCGATTTCTTGCCTCGCGCGAGATTTAATCCAAAAAGATGTTTTCCTTTTGTAAAAACGGGCGTCTCCGATGTATTTAAATATTTTGGCATCGACTCATCCAGGGCGCGTCCACCAAATCCTGCAATCTTTCCCGACAGGGTTTTAATCGGGAATATGATTCGATTCCGAAAATAATCATAAGGGCCGGTCTCTCCCTTCCTCATCAAACAGGCCTTTTCAATAGTCGCCTCAGAGTATTTTAATCGCTGGATCATTCCCCCTTTGGGCATGGCAAAGCCTATCGAAAAAACCTTGATCATTTCTGCGGAAATCCCTCTTTCTTTCAGATAGATTCTAGCCAACGCCGCATCTTTATGTTCCATTAAATTCTGATGAAACAGAAAGGCGGCCGTATCATTCAGTTGATAAATCGCCTCGATTTCCCGATCTTTCTCTGTGGGCGCGGCAAGCAGCGCCTCTACGGAAGGAATGGTAACGCCGGCCTTTTCGGCCAGCCGACGAAACGCCTCTGGAAACGATATCTGCTCTATTTTAGAGAGAAAATGGAAAACATCCCCGCCCTCAGAGCAGCCAAAACAGTGGAAGAATTGCTTTGCGGGATTCACAGAAAAAGAAGGCGTTTTTTCAGTATGGAAAGGGCAGAGGCCCGTAAAATTCTGACCGGACTTCTTTAAGGAAAGATAGTCTGAAATAACGGCGACCAAGTCGGTTTTATTGCGAACGGTTTCAATCAATTGATCAGAGAACTTATTTCCAGTCATATCACAAGAACAGTCACTACCGCCGGGGGCCGTCGCCCCTAATGCGCTAGAGAAGCTCGCACCATCTCGCTGACCTGCTTCCCGTCTGCTTTTCCCATAATCTTCGGCATCAACAGTTTCATGACGTCTCCCATCTGTTTCATAGTCGTAGCGCCTGATTTTAAGATCGCATCCTTGATGATTTGATTGAGTTCTTCTTCCGACAGGGCTTTCGGAAGATACGATTCGAGAATGGCCAGTTCTTTTTTTTCTTTATCGACCAGATCGTTGCGATTCTCTTTAAGAAACATTTCTATCGACTCTTTTCTTTGTTTTACCGCGGAAGCAATAACCTGCAAAACTTCGGCTTCAGTCAGGGACTGTTCCTGCCCTTTTACGATGCCAGGCCTTTTTTCAATCTCTTTGTTTTTAATCGCAGAGCGCAATAGTCGAATGACAGAAACCCGGTCCCCATCGCCCGATTTCATCGCTTCTTTCATTTCTGTCAGGAGTCTTGTTTGCATTTCCATGGGCAGCAGTTCCCTCTCAAAACGGGGTTTTCGGCTATCCTGCACATTGATCCTCGCGCAGAAGCAGCCAGACCCGCCATGATACCCAAAAATAACCCCCATGTCAAAAAATATTTTCATCCTGTCCTGCAATTCAAACAGGAGGGACCAGAGTAGGGTGTGAGGGATTGCCGCTCTCGACGACAACCATTGTCGCATTGTTGGAACAGTTTGAAGTATCAACAACGCTATTAGACCTGTTTTTCCAATCCCTTTTTTGCAATCTTTGTAATAAAGACCGTTACAGCGATCGTTGCGAGCAAACCGATAATCCGTATCGCCCACTGCGCAATGCCGGGCGATTTTGCTCCGCCGGCAGTTGCTACATCACCTGCCAGGGAACCAATATAGACATACATCACGGTGCCGGTGATCATCCCGATCCAAGAAGCAAAAAAGTAATCTTTGAGCGTCACGTTCGTAACCCCGTAAGCGTAGTTTAAAAGGCTGAATGGAAAAACAGGCGAAAGTCGGGTCAGCCCGACAATTTTCCACCCCTCGCTCGCTATGGCTTCGTCAATCGCCTTGAACTTTTTGTTCCCTTCGATTTTCTTTACCACCCAACCGCGAGCGACATACCGCCCGACGAGAAACGCGCAGGTTGCGCCCAGAGTGGAACCGACAGAAACCAGCATCGAACCTTTCACGACGCCGAAAATAGCGCCAGCGCCGAGGGTGAGTATGGCTCCCGGCAGAAACAAAACGCAGGCGAGCATGTAGATGCTGATAAAAATGAGATCACCCAACGGACCCAGACCCGAAATTGCATCCAGAGATTTTTTGAGAAGTTCCTGAACGTTGAGATATTTGGCTAGCACGAAAAGCGCCGCAAAGACCGCCAGAACCATTCCCAGCTTTACTTTCGAGGAAAGCCCG
>JACPZM010000055.1 GCA_016195485.1 Candidatus Troglogloeales bacterium
CCTGATAAGGGGGATTGCGGGGGCTGAATGTCTTTCTGACATGGTTTTTATAACCCCCCAACCCCCCTTATCAGGGGGGAGTTTTGACACCCGTTGCTACTGTCTGAACTGCAGATGACCCTGTGTCACCGAGCAATTAAAAGTGCACGTTTAAATTTTAGCTAACAACCCAAAATCTGGTTGACAACTATTTTCCCTTATGCTAATTTCCTGCAGGCGGAAGTTTTTCGTCTGTACGTTAACATTACCATTAGAGAGAAGAGATGGGCGTCTTGCTCGTTGATGATAATCCCGAAGTTCAAGAGTTGGTTGAATTGACGCTTCAGAAAGTGGGTCTTTCGGTGATCTCTGTGAACGATGGTCTTTCCGCATTGGATGTGGCTATTTCTGAAATACCCGACCTGATCCTTGCCGATTTCCGGGTCAAAGGAATAGATATCGCAACTTTTATTAAAAAAATTCAGCGAAGGACTACGCTTACGAATATCCCCATTGTCCTGCTTCTTCAGGGTGAGTCAGATGCAGACGCCGTCGCGCGCCAATTATCGGGGATGCACGCTGTGCTTAGAAAACCGCTTGATCCGATCCTCTTATCCAAAGCAGTGAAACAACAAATCGGTATTTTAGAAGAGGAAATAGCAGAGAAGGAAGAACCTGCTGATTTCCCTATCACCGGGGATTTTTTGTCCGGCGAGCCAGCCGCTTTCGAAGAAAAAATGGAGCCAGATATTGGCTCTTTTAATCTTTTAGAGCCGGCAGAAACGGGGACTCCTCCACCCGAAATGGAACCGTTATGGACAACCGATGCGCCTAATGCTTCTTGTCCCGATATGGCCCCCGGTTTGTCTGAAGCAGATGTTCAACCGATTACAGGGTTAAAGCTAACCGGTCAAGGGGCTTTCAGCGCCGATAGTGATTCAGCAAAGGTTGATGAAGCGATTCGAAAAATTGTTCTGGAAGTGGTGGAAAGGGTGGCATGGGAAATTATTCCCGGTGTTGTCGAGACGGCCATGCCAAAAGGGAAGATCCACTCGCTTGTGGAGCAGACCGTTTGGGAGATTGTCCCGCCTCTCGCGGAGATTGAAATTAAAAAAGAGATTAAACGACTTCAACCCGCTGAAGGGTTTTCAGCGTAGGGGCCTGATAAAGCAATGTGCTTATCAGCGTTGTCCAATGCGTGCCATCTCGCACAGCTTGTCCATCCCATGGCAGGATACCACTTCATTATTTTGCCAATACCAATATGGGGAACCACGTTATATATATCAGGATTGAATATTGATAGAAGGTAATAGTGTTATCGAAAGGCATGGCCGCTGGACATTTTAGAAGATCTCGTTCATCAATTCAAAGGCAAGCGGGTTGCGGTTTTAGCCGACCTTGTCGCGGATGTTTTTCTCTATGGCGAGATTGCCCGAATCTCCCGTGAAGCCCCTGTCCTCATTTTAAATCACCGCGACACCCAACAGGTGCCGGGAGGGGGCGCAAATGCCATTGCCAATATCGCGGCGCTCGGCGGTGTCCCTTGCCCTATCGGGGTTGTTGGGGAAGATGGAGAGGGAGAGCGGCTGATAAACCATTTCGCGGGGATGCAGATTGATGTTTCTGGCATTGAAAAGGTTCCCGGCTACAAAACCCCGACGAAGATGCGGGTTCTCGCCTCCATGCCCCACGGCTATAGGCAACAAGTTGTGCGATTGGATTGGGGTAGCACGCTTGATGATATGTTGGTTCTAAGGCGGGTAGAAAAAAGGGTGAAGGCGGCGTTAAAAAACACCGATGCCTTTATGATATCGGACTACGGCTATGGTGTTGTTTCTCCAGAGATGATCTCACGAATTCGTTTTACCAAGATTCCCACAACGTTGGATTCACGTTTTTCGATACACAAATTTTCGGGAATGACTGCCGCCGCCCCTAATGAATCGGAGGTAGAAGCAGCGTTGGGAATAACGATTGGAAACGATCTGACAAAACTCAACAAAGCGGGCCAACGACTTCGAAAACGGTTAAACCATGACGCCCTTTTAATCACGCGGGGGAAAGAAGGCATGGCGTTATTTGAACGGGGCAAAAAGCCTGTGCATATTCCGATTCATGGAAGCAACGAGGTGGCCGATGTGACGGGCGCCGGCGATACGGTTATTGCCGCTCTGACATTGGCACTTGCGGCGGGTGCCCAGTTTTATCAGGCCGCAAGGCTCGCGAATGTTGCGGGTGGCATTGTCGTGATGAAGTACGGCACATGCACCGTGAGTGTCGAAGAGTTGCTGGCAGGGGTGAGAGGATTGACAGTGTCTCATTCCGCGATTGCGGTATGAGGGTGCATCTTTTTATGGTAGATTGGCATAGAATAGCAACAAGAGGTTTCTTCCGATGCCAGAGAACCAATTAAACGGCAGGTCGCTTTCAGTCATTGCTAAAGATATTGCGGAGGGGTTTGTCACGATGAACCCCCAGCTTTTGAAGCGATTTAGCGCGGAGAATTATAAGGAGCTCCATCAATTTTTAAGAAAGTCACAAAAAGATATTCGAGGGCAAAACTTTCCAACTAAGGATGTCCTTGCCATTCGAAAACGCAACGTTCGGCTTCAACGACTGCACCAGGCCGTTACCATCGTTGAGTACTCCGCAAGAGAAAAACGAATTCCTCTGTTATAAGTCATAGCGTTATACACAAGTTGACTGTTCCTGCAGTTTCTTTTGGGCACGAATGTTCAGCACGCAATCACGGACACGCTATAGTCCAATCCAAAGTGTTTTTGGGCCGGGGTCTTAGTCACTCTCAGGAGTTATATCACTGACATTTTGTCTATGCCATCACAGGAAAGCCGTTAGATGTCTCGACCAAGACTGTGATAAAATGAGCTTGTGGAGTTTTGGGGTGCGCAGAAATATATATTGTACTGGAACCTAAAACAGAAAGGCGCCTTGATGTTAAACGTCAATTCATCAAGAAGAGGTTGTGCTGATGATCTTGACCGACGATTTAATCCTATATGCGCCGTCCGTGGAAACGATACGGCTTGATGGGGCAACCCTCCTCCTTGATCCTGCAAGGCCCAATTGGGCCGGCACCGATGAGACGGGGTCGCAGATATTGGCGCTCTTTAATGGAAAACGGACGTTCGGCGAGGTGGTTTTGGCCTACGCCGCAACAAACTATTATGAGTTTGCAAAGGCCTGGCAGCATGTGGAAACGATCACCCATGATGCCATCCGCCAGCAACTCCTCTCCGCCTCGCCGATTTCCCCGATGGCCTATCCGGGCCGTTCGGCGTATCTATCCCGTCCTGCGCTCTCGGAACTGTGGATCCATGCCAATAACGCCTGTAATCTTTCCTGCGCCCATTGTCTGGTTTCCTCTGGACCCGATGGGGATCAGGGACTGCCAACGGCCCCGTTTCTGAAGGTCATCGCCGAGGCCAGAACACTCGGCGCGCGGCGATTTTTCTTCACAGGCGGTGAACCTTTTCTCCGTAAAGATATCTTTGATTTGATTGACGCCGCGCTCTTAGACCCTAAGGCGGAGGCGGCGATTCTAACCAACGGCATCCTGTTGACCGACGCTAAATTAGCAAAATTAAAGCAGCGGGATGCTGCGCGGCTCCGCCTCCAGATCAGCCTCGATGGCGCAACCCCACAGATCAACGACCCGATCCGAGGGGTTGGCAGTTTCCAAAAAATCGTCACAGGTATTCGTGCGGCCATTGGCGCGGGTCTGTCCGTTGCTGTGAGCACGGTCATCACCGATACCAATTTTAACGATGTTCCGAATGTGACCCGACTGATTGGCGAGATAGGCGGAACGAACCACCATCTGCTCTGGATGCACAAACGGGGTCGGGCCGATGCGCACGGGGCCGACGCCGCACCGACCATTGAGCAGGTCATCAAGGTTGTCCGTTCCACACGGGAGGTGGGCCAAACGGTCGGCGTCATGATCGACAATCATGAAGCCATTAAGGCCCGCTTACGCTATCCTGTCGGCACGAAACGGGATTTGGCCAGTGCGGCTGTGTCGAGCCTTTGCGTCTATGCCGACGGGACTGTTTATCCCTCCGCCGCTATGGCCAATGTGCCTGAACTCTACTGCGGAAATATCTTAAGACAGTCGCTGAAGGAAATTTTGTCTGACAGTCCGGTAGCCCAATCGTTTCAGCAGGCTACTGTGGAGAAGAAACCGATCTGTTGCGCCTGCCCGCTGAAATTTCTTTGCGGTGGCGGTGATGTAGAGCATTCCTATTTTTATGGGGGATCGATTCAGGCGCATGACCCCTACTGCGACCTGCACAAGGCGATGTTTGCCGATGCCTTCCATGAACTCACCGAAACACGCAAGGGACTTGTCTCAAACGGCAAGTCCGGATTCAGTGCGCCGGTGCTCTTTACCGGCATGGGAGAAATGGCCATTCACTGCGCAACGGAACAAGCCCCCAGCGAGGTAATCACCAGCTGTTCTGAATGTATTCTCTCGTTCGATCTTGACGCGCCGCGCAAGGTGGTTCGTCAGTTTTATGGGGAGGCCGCAGAAACCCCGTCGGAAGACCTCTGCTGTCCTGTGCAGCCTGATCCGAGTGATCTCACGCACATTCCAATAGCCGTCGTGGAACGGTTCTACGGTTGCGGTTCTCCCGTTGGTTCAGCGGGAATAAAATTGGGCGAGACGACACTTGATTTGGGCAGTGGCGCGGGGATCGATGTCTTTATCGCCGCGAAAAAGGTAGGGTCGACCGGCAAGGCAATCGGTGTAGATATGACGCCGCAGATGTTGAAGGTCGCGCGTGAGGCGCAACGAGAGGTTGCCGCTCATTTAGGCTATGACGTCGTGGAGTTTCGCGAAGGATTTTTAGAGGCGATTCCGGCGGCAGACAAAACGGTCGATCTGATCACCTCCAACTGCGTTATCAATTTATCACCGGACAAAAAGGCCGTTTTTGCCGAGATGTGGCGCGTGCTCAACGACCATGGCCGAATTGTTGTGGCCGATATTGTGGCGGATCAACGGGTGCCGCCGCACCAGCGCAAAGATCCGAGGCTCTGGGGGGAGTGTATCAGCGGCGCGCTGACCGAAGAGGAGTTTATGGCTTATCTGGAACGAGCCGGTTTTTACGGTCTTCAGATGTTAAAGAAGTCTTTCTGGAAGGAAGTGGATGGGTATCGGTTCTACTCGGTCACCGTGCGCGGCTACAAGTACGAAAAGAAGGCAGGCTGTGTCTACATCGGCCAGAGCGCCACGTATCTGGGGCCGCTGAAGGCCGTCAGCGATGACGAAGGGCACTGGTTCCCCCGCAATACGCCGGTGACAATCTGCACCGATACGGCTGAAAAACTCTCCCATCCGCCCTACGCAGGGCTGTTTACGGTTATCGGCGTTGATCAGGCAGGGCGTGAAATTTCCGAAAATGGCTGCGATCCGGCGCAAGGGTGTTGCTAATGGGCGGGGCGGCGCTGTTTGGCCCCGGCATCACGAACTAAGACTTCATTTGACACCCCGAGTCGGTTTGTTATAGAGTCCGACCGATGCAATAATGTGGATATCTGCATTGTCGCATCTTGTGGTAGAGCCAGCCGTTACAAAGAATATTGGAGTAAAGACCTTGCAAAAGCAATTTTCTGCAATCATTGAGCGCGAAGGAGGAGGGTATGTGTCGCTCTGCCCTGAACTTGATATCGCCAGTCAAGGAGACACAATCGAAGTAGCCCGTGAAAACCTTCGCGAAGCGCTTGCATTGTTCTTCGAGACTGCGTCGCCCAAGGAGATTCAGGCACGCTTGCACGATGAAGTGTATGTGACCCGGGTAGAGATCTCGGTTGGGTAATCTACGAATCCTATCAGGAAAACAAGTTTGTGTTATCCTTATGCGCCATGGATTCCTTGAGGTGCGCCAGCGTGGTAGCATAGTAGGTAACATAATTTAGACGACTTTTAGGATATAACGGATGTTCCCCCTCTTTTTTAATGAAAATTAAATAAAGTTATTTATTTTCAATATGTTTTGTGGTTTTATGCTAAAAGTGTAGCCACTACTATTTATATTTTATGTTGACATTGCTTAATTTATTGTGATATTGTGTGTCCACTATGTATCTGGACGTGTCCACACTTCATCGAAACGGGA
>JACPZM010000044.1 GCA_016195485.1 Candidatus Troglogloeales bacterium
AGTGGCAAAATGTAAAAAAGTCTGATACAGTCTTCCGAAAATTAGGAGCATCTGGTTTTGGACGCTTATCTAAAAGTCTTTACTCAAAAGAAGATGGCCTTGCTCCTCTTGTTGGTGTTCTCCTCCGGCCTTCCTTTGGCGCTTACCTTCGGCACACTTCAGGCAGTGTTTAAAGATGCCGGAATGAGTCTTACGGAAATTGGTGCGGTGACCTTAATTGGTTTACCCTACACAATAAAGTTTCTCTGGGCGCCCCTGCTGGATTGGTTTACGCCACCTTTTTCAGGGCGTCGACGCGGCTGGCTTTTGATCATGCAATTGGCGCTTATAGCTGCCATTGTGATGATGGCCCGTTTTGATCCAGCCACACAGACCATACCGCTTGTGCTTGCCGCAGTTGTTGTTGCATTTCTTTCGGCAACGAAAGATATTGCAGTCGATGCGTATCGGTCTGACATCCTCGAACATTCCGAGTTGGGGGCAGGGGCATCGGTTTTTGTGTTGGGATATAGATTCGGGATGCTTGTTTCAGGCGCCTTCGCGTTGATTCTCTCTGACCATTTTCCATGGCAAACGGTCTATATGATGATGGCCCCTTTTATGCTCATAGGTATTATGACCGTCTTATGGGCTGATCCAGAACCGAAAGTAACCCCGCCTCGCACACTGACAGAAGCGGTCGTTTTACCCTTTCTCGCCTTCTTCCGCGATAAGGGGTTGCGGGGGACGGTTTTACTCTTAAGCCTTATTATTCTTTACAAACTGCCGGATGCCCTTGCGGGGGCTATGACGACCCCTTTCCTGATGGATATCGGTTTTTCCAAAACCGATATTGGCATTGTGAATAAAGGGTTAGGTCTTTTGGCCACGATCGTCGGGGGATTGGCTGGCGGGGCCATTTTTGCAGATTACGGACTGTATCGATCCTTATGGATATTCGGCATTCTTCAAGGGGTCTCGAATCTGGTCTTTACAGGACTGGCGCTCGCGGGGCCGAGCACGCCGGGTCTGTTTCTTGCCGTTGGAATTGAAAACCTCTCTGGTGGAATGGGGTCAACCGCTTTTGTTGCCCTTCTGATGAGCCTGACACAACGGCAATACAGTGCCACGCAATATGCCCTTTTCTCAAGCCTTGCCGCAATGACTTCAAGGCTGATCGGGCCGGTCGCGGGGTCTTTGGCGGAGACCCTTCACTTCCCGCTTTTTTACGCAGTCAGTACGCTGGGAATGATCCCCGGACTCATGTTATTATGGGCGGGACGTCGTTTACTTGCTTACCCAGAATCTAAATAGGAGGTTAGAAATGGAGAAAAATCGTCTTGCCATTAACGCTGTCGCCCCCGATTTTAATCTGCCGGGGGTCGATGGGAAGAACTATACCCTCAACACCTTTTCCGAAAGATCGGTTCTGGTCGTAATTTTTAGTTGTAATCATTGTCCTTATGTGAAGGCTTACGAAGACCGTATGATTGCGCTTCAGGGCGAATTCCAAAACAAAGGGGTCTCGTTCGTTGCGATAAACGCAAATGAAACGGAGCATCATCCAGAGGATACGTTTGAAAAAATGGTGATACGCGCCCGCGAGAAGAAATTTAACTTTCCATACCTTCGAGACGAGGATCAAAAAGTGGCGGAAGGCTACGGCGCCCATTACACGCCGGAGATATTCCTGCTGGATTCAAAACGGCGCCTGCAATATACGGGAAAGATTGATGATAACTGGCAGCAGCCAAATGAAGTCAGGGTGCGATATTTGCGCGATGCGATTGTGGCAACACTGGCGGGAAAACCAGTTGACTCCCCCGAAACCCACGCCGTCGGCTGTACGATCAAATGGGCTAAATGCTGAAAATGAGGAGAAAAAATGGGCACATTCAAAATTCCAGTTACGATCCTTAACCCATCCGACGCGACCCGATCGTGGACGGGTGACTTCCTTGTTGACACCGGCGCCATCGATACGTTGGTACCCACAAGTAGATTAGAAGCGATGGGAATTCACGTCCGGATGTTAAAGAAATATCGCATGGCAGACGGGTCAACCGTTGAGCTGAAAACAGGGACAATTGAAGTTGCGATAGAGAATCATATTGTCGGCGTCACCGCAATGTTTGGAGACGAGAACGCGACGCCATTACTGGGGGCTACGGCAATGGAGTCCTTGGGGATCGTGGTTGATTCATCCAACAAGAAGATCGGATGGCTCAACGCAATCGATCTGGCCTGAATGAGGGAGAGGGCAGGGGAATGGCTGGCAATACATTTGGACAAGTTTTTCGTCTAACCACTTTTGGAGAAAGCCATGGGGTTGCCTTAGGGGCGATTGTCGATGGCACTCCAGCAGGACTTCCACTCTCTGAAGAAGAAATCCAAAAAGACCTTGATCGCAGAAAACCGGGTCAAAGTAAATTTGTTTCACAACGAAAAGAGTCCGACAGTGTCCGGATTCTCTCCGGCATCTTTGAAGGCAAAACCACCGGCACACCAATTGCGCTGATTATCTACAACGAGGATGCCAAGCCCCGCGACTATGATACGATTAAGGACCTATTCCGCCCCGGCCATGCAGACTTAACCTATCTGAAGAAATACGGGATTCGTGATTATCGCGGCAGCGGCCGGGCCTCGGCGCGCGAGACCGTTGCGCGTGTCGCGGCGGGCGCGATCGCGCGAAAGCTCCTTGCCCAAGAGGGAATCAAAATTATCGGATATGTCACGCAGATTGGCAGTGTCATGGCCCAAAAGATTGATTATTCGCAGATTTCTCAAAACCCATTTTTTTGCGCCGATCCGGATGTGGTTCCTGAAATGGAACAGATGGTACAAAAGGTTTTATCCGAAAAAGATTCTATTGGCGCGAAAATCGAGGTGGTGGCAAAAGGGGTTCCGGTTGGCCTTGGAGAACCGGTGTTTGATAAACTGGATGCCGTGCTGGCAGCAGCGATGATGTCGATCAATGCCGTCAAAGCGGTTGAGATCGGCGCGGGATTTGAAGTGGTTACCTTGCGAGGTTCGGAAAATTCCGATCCGATCACGCCGACTGGTTTTTCATCCAATCATGCTGGAGGGATATTGGGGGGGATTTCCAATGGAGACGAAATTATCGTTCGGATAGCCGTTAAACCGACTTCGTCGATCGCCATTCCACAGGATACCATTGATATTCATGGCAACCCCGCGAAGATTTCCACCAAAGGGCGGCACGATCCCTGCGTTGGGATCCGCGCCGTTCCGATTGCCGAGGCGATGATGGCGCTGGTTCTAGCTGATTTTTTTCTTAGAAACAAACTCTCACTGAATAGCGTCTAATCTCTTTTGATACTCCTCTTGTTTTTTGTTAAACTCCTTGATCCCTTCTGTTGCCTTTTCAATCGGGACAATTGTGCGGTATGGGGCCACTGTTTCCCGAACCGCTTCTAAAAAAGAATCTTTTTTAGTTGAGAAAAACCACTGATGGGCCAGCATGTAAACGAGTCCAATGATAGCGGCCTTTATCGCGATCCGCGCGATAAACTTCAAGATCATATTTTTGATCCACAGCTTGATGATCCAAAATAAAACAATCGCAACGATCATCAGGAGGATATTTCTGATAAATGGGCTATGTTACCACAGGGACGCCTGTTCTACGCCGCTGTGATAATGGGACTGCATCAATATTATTGGTGAAGACCGTAACGCCGTCCTTTCCCGTGTATTGGTATATTCCTGAATCGGTCTTATTGGGCACCTCTTTGGGAGGCCCCACTGGGGCTTCCGCATTCGTGGCAATGGGGTTAAAAAGAAAAAGGGCGACGAAGAGAAGAAATAGCGTGTGCATTGCAATAGGTCTCATAAAGGGTATATCTTACGGTATATGAAATGGGGCATTTTTT
>JACPZM010000041.1 GCA_016195485.1 Candidatus Troglogloeales bacterium
CCCATGATCTCAACCGATACCTTATTTTCATAAGACATCTGCATCGGGTTTTTATAAGACCCCCTACCCATTGAGTGCAGTTAACGCAGATCCTCCCTGAAACCAGCCAATCTGCTGTTGCGTTAAACTGTGATTGGCGCTGATCGTTATATCTTGATCCTTTTTATGAACCACGATTGACACCTGTTTTCCCGGCGCCAATTGCGTAAGACCTGTAATCGAGACCCGATCGTTCTGATCAATGAGATCCCAATCTTTTGGGTTCGCGAAAGTGAGCGGCAGTATCCCCTGCTTTTTTAAATTGGTCTCGTGGATTCGGGCAAAACTTTTGGTGATAACCACCTTCACCCCAAGGAATCGGGGCGACATCGCGGCATGTTCGCGCGAAGACCCTTCGCCGTAATTCTCATCGCCAATCACAACCGACCCAATCCCTTTCGCCATATAGTCTCTCGCGACAGTTGTTGGCGCGATGTTTTGCTCGCCGGTCACCACATTATTGACGGTACCCGGCGCCGAGGTGAACGCATTATTCGCGCCCAAAAAGGCGTTATCGCTGATCTTATCCAGATGTCCTCGATACCTTAACCACGGCCCCGCCGGAGAGATATGATCGGTTGTGCATTTCCCTTTGGCCTTGAGCAAGACCGGAAGTTTTGAAAAATCGTTTCCATCCCACTTGGGGAACGGTTTGAGAAGCTGTAATCGTTCGCTGTTTTGGGGGATTTCCACAGTGAGATTATCGCCATTTTCCGCTGGGGGAATTAAGCCTTCCTCCCCTTTCGCAAAACCGTTTACAGGAAGTTCTTCCCCTCGCGGCGATTCCAACTTTAGTTCCGGGCCGCTTAAAAAGGAAAGTGTCTCGGCGCTTCCATCGTTGCGACCCGGAAAATTTCGGTTAAATGAACTGATGATCGAGTTTTTCTCTCCTTTTTTGACATCGTCCCGTTTCCATTGGCCAATGCAAGGGCCACAGGCATTGGCTAAAACCGTTGCCCCCATCTCTTCAAAGGTTTGTAAAAATCCGTCGCGCTTCATTGTGTGATAAATTCGCTCGGAACCGGGGGTTACTAAGAATTGGGTTTTTGCTTTTAATCCCGCCTTCAACCCCTGTCGCGCGATATGGGCCGCACGGCTGATATCTTCATACGAAGAGTTCGTGCAACTTCCAATCAACGCGGCTTTCAGCGTTGTGGGGTAGCCGTTCTTTTCTGCATCGGCAGACATCTTCGAGACGGGTCTCGCAAGATCAGGTGTATGCGGCCCGACAATATGCGGCTCTAACGTCGAGAGATTGATCTCGACCACCTCATCAAAATATCTCTCCGGCGATTTGAGCGCCTCGGAATCCGCAGTCAGCAGTTCTCGATTGGCCTCTGCCAGCGTCGCAAACGAAGCGCGTTCCGTGATTCGCAGATAGGCCGCCATCTTCTCATCGTAAGGGAAGATTGATGTCGTCGCGCCCAGCTCCGCGCCCATGTTCGTAATGGTTCCCTTCCCCGTGGCAGAAATTGTCGCGGCCCCCGGCCCAAAATATTCCACGATTTTGTTGGTGCCGCCCTTCGTCGTCAATAAACCACAGAGATAAAGGATGACATCTTTCGCCGATGTCCAGCCGGAAAGCGCGCCTGTCAGCCTAACGCCGATCAGCTTCGGATGCAAAACCTCCCACGCAAGTCCGGCCATCACCTCACCCGCATCGGCGCCGCCGACCCAAATCGCTAGACCGCCGAGTCCGCCGCCGTTTGGCGTATGCGAATCGGTGCCAATAATCAAACAGCCCGGAAAGGCATAATTTTCCAAAACGACTTGATGAATAATCCCCGCGCCCGGCTTCCAAAATCCAATCCCATATTTTTTTGCCGACGAGGACAGAAAATCGTAGACCTCTTTGTTTTCGTCAATTGCCCGCTTTACATCTTCTGCCGCGCCGCTTTGCGCCCGAATCAGATGATCGCAATGAATCGTGCTGGGAAGGGCGACTTTCTGCTTGCCCGCTTGCATAAACTGCAACATCGCCATTTGGGCAGTAGCATCCTGCATCGCCACGCGGTCTGGCCGGAGCAAAAGTTGCGCGACGCCCGGCTCCCACGGCTGTAAATCAAAATTATCCAGATGAGCAATCAAAATCTTCTCGGTCAGGGTTAAACCCCTACCCAGTTTCTTTCGCCCCTTCTCTAACGCGGACGGCATGGATTGATACAATTTTTGAGCGAGTTCAAGCGACATAATATTCTCCTTTCGTTATGTTACGAACCACCCCGCCCTATAAATTCGGCACCTCTCTTTTTTTAGGTGCGGCGTAATTGACGAGGTAGTTGAATAGTCGCACCAATCGGCTCCCCTGCCGCGTTTGATCTGTCCAGTGGCCAATTAGACCGATGGTTCTCGGCAGAATGAAAAACCCGTTTAATGTCTCGACAGGAAAGCCCATATCCACCAAGATCGCCGCAATCGTTCCATCCACATTCAGAATCAGCGTATCTTTTTTGCTGGTTGTAATTTTCTCAACGGCCAATGCAAGGTCAAGATGCGGTGTTGGAATTCCCTGACTTTTTACAAATGACACCAGTTCAATGACCCGTCTATCTGGGTTTTTCAAAGATTTCACCCGATGCCCAATCCCCGGCACAGGCCCCACATTCTTTCGCATATATTCCAAAAACGCCTCTGGAGAAAGATTATTCGCAACGGCGTACTTAAACCATTTTCCCGCATCCGTCACAGCCCCGCCAAATCGAGGCCCAATCATCAGCATTCCTGCGGCAACCGATTGCGCCATCTGAATCCCCGCACACGCGGCGATAATGGTGACCAGCGCCCCAGAGACACAAGGGCCATGATCTGCAGAAAGCATGATAATACGTTTTACGACTTCGGATTCTACGGGCGTCAATAAACGATTTGCCCATAAAAGACCGATGACATGAGGAATCTGATACCCTTTATGAATCAATTCCGACGCTGGATACCCTTGATAAAGCGGCTCGTCTCCACGGTCATCAGATATTGTCGACTTAACGAGAGGCTCCACATAAATATCGCCCGCTAAAATCGCCTCATCCACAGACTTTGGAAGTTTTGGCAACACTGCAATGTCTAACTCCACTGCTGGCTTCAACTTTCCTTCCTTGAGAATCTCTTCATAAGTGTTTTTAATAACAAGGCCTAATCCGCCAAAAGTTGCCGGCACGATGGCGCCCGCTTTAGTCAGTAAATCTGCTTTGCTACGGGCCGATCCTTCGCCATGCAGCCCTTCTTTCGCACCGGCATGGCCAAACTTCATTCCCTTCGGGAGACGCTCCTGACAAAACCCTGAAATCACACCC
>JACPZM010000042.1 GCA_016195485.1 Candidatus Troglogloeales bacterium
CCCTCTCGATAACTTTCCCGCAACAGAATGGCTGGGGGAGAGTTCCGATTGGGCACCGTCGCTATATACATGCGACCATATATATCATAATAATTATATCATGTCAATATAAATATTATTATTACATGCCTACATAAATGAGCGAAAAAGAGTAGTTTCATTAATAATTACAATCACTTACGCAAAAACAGGGGGGGAAGATCAGTCAGAAACAGAAATTAACGCGTGATGATCTTCTGATGAAGGTGGGAGCGGCGAAGAAAGAGGCTGGGCGGGCATTTTCTCTGATAACACTTCGACTGCCCGAAAAGGATCAACCGGTCAATGCCGAGACATTTTCTTATGTCATCAATCAAGAGAAACGGGATGTTATGGAAAAAAGAGAAGGTCGTTATTTATTACGATCCAATTTGGTGGGAGACGATCCAGAATCTCTTTGGGAGAAGTATATCTTACTGACCGAAGTTGAGCAGGCGTTTAAGTGTCTGAAGGGAGATTTATCTCTTCGCCCGATTTATCACCAAAAGGAAGAACGCATTGAAGCGCATATTTTTGTTGCCTTTCAATCGTACTGTCTTTTTGTGACTTTAGGACAAAGGCTAAAGGCGCTGGCGCCCGGACTGACGCCGCGATCTGTTCTGGATAAATTGGGAGAGCTTCAGATGATTGATGTCCATTTGCCGACGGGCAGACGGTCGGGAGATCACCCTGTTGCGTTTACGCAACCGACGAAGGATCATCAGATTCTTCTGAATCAGATGAAGCTAAACCTCCCCCATCAACCACCCCCCCGAATCTCTTCAAAGGGGCACGTTGTTCATTAAGAAAGCTCCCTTCTTGTAGTGGAGACCTTTGATATGCAGTTCCTTATTTTTCAAACACTTGGATCAAGAATACCCCTCCAGTTGCGAAAGTCGGGCTAGTTCCCTCCCCCAGTAGGCACAAAGGGGCGCGTTGCAACGTGCCCCTGCCCTCCATCCATTCTCTCTATTTGACGGGAAAGACGCGCAAGGCTTTTTTCTTTTCCTAAAATGATCAGCACGTCAAAAATTCCGGGACTCACCGTCTTCCCCGTCACCGCAACCCGAATCGGCTGGGCCACTTGAGAAAGTTTTTGTCCTAACTTAACGCAAACCGCCTTTAATGCTTCTGCAAGGAGATCGTGTTCGAACTCAACACTTGCAAGCACCTCCAAAACATATTTTAAAGTGGGCAATGTCGCAGGCTCAAGAAGAACGGCCTGTGCCTTCTCATCTAAAACAATCTCATCCATGAAAAAATAGGCGGCCGATTCCGCCATCTCTCCAAGCGTTCGCGATCTCTCCCGAAGCGCGGTCACCACCTGCTCCACAGCATTCAGATCTATTTTCGCAATGTCCACTCCCGCCCTTTGAAGATGGGAAAAGAGAAGCTCCGCAATCCGCCTCGGATCGCCGGTTTTAATATAATGCGCGTTTATCCAAAGCAGCTTTTCGGGATTGAACATTGCCGGGGATGTCCCGACGTGCCCCATGGAAAACGTGTCAATTAACTCTTTGACACTGAAAATTTCCTGATC
This sequence comes from Candidatus Troglogloeales bacterium, assembly GCA_016195485.1. Classification (GTDB taxonomy): domain Bacteria; phylum Nitrospirota; class Nitrospiria; order SBBL01; family SBBA01; genus JACPZM01. The sequence continues at coordinate 1,559 of JACPZM010000042.1, forward strand.
TTTGTGAGACCATCCGAGCCGAACAAGATAGTTAATCATTGCTTCGGGAAGATACCCCTCGTCGCGATACTGCTGGATTGCCGTAGCCCCATGCCGCTTTGATAATCGGGTTTTGTCTGAACCTAAAATCATTGAGACATGGCCAAATTCAGGAATGGCATATCCAAAGGCTTTGTAAAGCCCTATCTGGCGCGGCGTATTGTTAAGATGATCATCGCCTCGAATGACATGCGTAATGCGCATATCAACATCATCGACCACCACGCAAAAATTATAAGTGGGCGTCCCGTCGGATCGCAGAATAATCAGGTCATCCATCACATCCGCTTCAAACGTGACCCGCCCTTTGACCATATCATCAACAATGATTGCGCCAGAGGAGGCGGCGGCAAAGCGAATGGCATGATCTTTCCCTATAATGGAGTTGGCAAGGTCTTTACAGCGGCCGTCATAACGGGGGACTTTCCCCTGTGAGAGGGCTTCTTTTCGGCGCGTTTCCAGTGCTTCTGCGGTGCAATAACACCGATAGGCCAATCCGCGATCCAAAAGCTCGAAGACCTTTTTCCGATAGATTTCAAACCGCTCTGTCTGACGGACGGGGTCGCTTTGTCCCCTTTCCCATTGATCCCAATCGATGCCCAGCCAGGAAAGTCCGTCAATAATGGCAAAAATGGCTTCGTCCGTAGAACGGGAACGATCGGTGTCTTCGATTCGCAGGAAGAATTTGCCTCCGTGCGATCGGGCATAAAGCCAATTAAAAAGCGCTGTTCGAGCACCCCCAATATGAAGAAACCCTGTAGGACTTGGGGCAAATCGAACCCGCACCTCTGACATCTTTATCCTCCTAATTTACCATCGGACATTGTAACCACACGGTCTGCGGCTTGTGCGAGCTTTTCGTTATGGGTTACGATGACGAAGGTAATGCCGTTTTGTTTATTGAGTTCTTTGAGCAGGGCAAAGACCTCATGACTGGTATGCGTATCAAGATTGCCGGTTGGCTCATCGGCTAAGATCAATTGAGGACGTAACACCAATGCGCGGGCCACCGCAACCCGTTGTTGCTCTCCGCCAGAAAGCTCTCCCGGACGATGAGAGATTCTATCTGAAAGGCCGACGCGGTTCAAAAGATCACGCGCGTTGGATTCTACTGTTGTCTGGCGCCGTCCCGTCTGAATGAATCCAGGCATCATTACGTTTTCAAGCGCTGTAAATTCAGGCAAAAGGTGGTGGAACTGAAAGACAAAGCCAACCTGCCTGTTTCGAAATTGTGCCCGTTTCTCGTCATTTTGATTGCCTATATTGCTCCCTTCAAAGATAACCTTTCCGGAAGTAGGGGAGTCGAGCGCGCCGAGAATATGCAAAAAGGTGCTTTTCCCCGCTCCTGATGCGCCAACAATGGCAATCATCTCCCCTTTTTTTAATATGAGTGAAATCCCTTTTAAAACTGGAATCTCTTTTCCGGCCAGCGGAAACGATTTATATAAATTGATAACCTCAATCATGGCGGGGGTGATTGTATTGGTTTTAAACCCCCTTGTCAAAAAAACAGGTTCATTGCATACGAGTTATCCGGGTTAATGATTGTCCCATTTCGCTTTGAAATCGGTCGCGTATTCATCAAATGTGATCGGCGATTTGCCCGTGATGCTATAAACGCTCTCGCTCACAGGCGTTGCGCCTCCCGATTTCAGGATGCCTGCAATGAACGCAAGAAATCCCACATAGTCTGTGGGTAGGCCGACGGCTAACAGCGCTTGCTGAAAAGCTTCAGAAGTAATATCCACGTACTCGATTTTCTTGCCCGTAGCTTTTGATATCTTTGCCGCAACCTCATCGTGCGTTAGCGCTTCCCCGCCGGTCAGGTCGAATGCCTGATTGGTAAATTGATTGCTCGTCAAAAGTTCGGATGCGACGGCCGAGATGTCGCGTGTGTCGATAAAACTTGTTTTGGCATTGCCGCCGGGAAAATAAATCTTCTGATCCTTGAGGATGCCACTTATCCAGAAGGTGTGAAAATTCTGCATGAACCAGTTTGGTCGAAGAATGTTGTACTGCAGTCCTGACGCCTCAACCGTCAATTCGAGCTTGCGCAAAGGCGCTTCGGTGGGCGCATAGTTTACCCCCATAGCGGTCATCAGCACGAATTTCCTGAGTTGTACGGTTTTGGCTTTTTCGATTAGCGGTTTCAAAACGCTATAGCCATCAACGACTGTTGGTGGGACGATCAAAAATGCCGCATCGACTTTTTCGAGAACTTCGAGCCCTTCGGTGGGTTTTTGCGAATCGATACGCACTGCATGCAGCCGTTCTTTTTTGGTTATTTTATCGGGGCTGCGCGAGCCTGCGAAGACCTCATGTCCCGCCAAGACTAGTTTGCTCACAAGCGCGCTCGAAACTTTTCCGGTTGCTAAATAAACGAATATTTTCATGGTGTCATTCTCCTTTCCTGATGGTTTTTTAAGCTAACAATCTTTATATAGCCGCATAGTTTTACTATTGCAAGTACATACTTAAAAGTGCTATACATACTATATGGAAACTATAAAAATTTACAATGTTTACGCAAGTGCTTGCCCAACCCGTGCCGCCCTTGATCGAATTGCGGATAAGTGGACGGCCTTAATTATCGGGTTACTGCAGGATGGCCCAAAACGTTTTTCAGGACTAAAACGCGCAGTGGATGGCATTTCGCAGAAAATGCTGACTCAGACTTTGCGCGGTTTGGAACGTGATGGATTGGTAAGACGCACTATTTACCCTGAAGTGCCGCCCCATGTTGAATACGATCTAACGGTGTTGGGCCACACGCTGTCTACGCCAATCGCTGCGGTGAGGCGGTGGGCGGAAAAGCATATCAAGGAGGTTAGCGCTGCACAACAACTTTATGATCAACGCGCCGGCCACTCAAAAATAAATAGTCTATAGGACAACTTATTGCCGGTCAGGCCATTACAGTTCCTTCAGATAAATCCGAGGGATATTTTCTTTGAGGCCGCATAAAATTTCGTAAGGAATGGTGTTCTCCTTTTTTGCCAATTCATCTGCAAAGATCCCTTCTTTCCCCTCTTGTCCGATCACGGTGACAAAATCCCCAACCAAAAGCGCCGGAACTTTTGTCGTATCCAACATCGTCATATCCATGCAGACACGGCCAATCACAGGGACACGCGCTCCCTTGGCAATCATTTCCCCACAGTTTGATAAAGATCGTGGATAGCCATCGGCATAACCGATTCCAATGACGGCAACACGTGTCTCTCGTTTTGTGATAAATGTTCGTCCATAGCTGATCGCGGCGCCAGCCGGCACTCTTTTGATCGAAATGACTCGACTTTTAACCGTTAAAATAGGAGAAAGACCCAGTGGTTTTTTCTTCTGTAAAGGAGAATAACCATAGAGCATCAGTCCCGGTCTGACACTATCCAATAATGCTACGGGAAAGTTTAGGATGGCCGCGCTATTGGCTAAATGGAATAAGGGTCTTGTATGGGCGGGCTCTAAACTCGCCCTCTCTATATCTGCCTCGATCTTCTTGAATCGTGCACATTGCTCCTTGGCATAAGTAAGGTCTGCTAAATCCGCCTCG
>JACPZM010000047.1 GCA_016195485.1 Candidatus Troglogloeales bacterium
AGGGTCAAAACAATAAAGCAAAAGTGGTGATCAGAAAATCATACGGATTTAAGACGGCTAAAATGCTGGAAATAGCGCTCTATCATAAGCTTGGGCAACTTCCCGTCCCTGATCTCGCCCACAGATATTTTTAACGAGCCGTTTTTTCTTTGACCTGCAGGGTCTGCTTCGTTATATAATGGCCGCATGCAGCCTGAACCAAACCTTCCGCATAAAAATCACTTTGACATAATTGTTATTGGGGGCGGGATCATCGGATGTGGAATCGCCCGGGAAGCACGCCTACGAGGGATTTCTGTTGCCCTGTTTGAAAAGGGGGATTTTGCCAGCGGGACATCTGGTAAGACATCCTCTCTCATTCACGGGGGCATTCGCTATTTAGAGCAAGGGGCCTTCGGTCTCGTTCGCGAATCATTAAAAGAACGGCACAAACTCCTGCATCTTTGTCCCCATCTGGTTTCACCTCTTCCGTTCCTCTTCCCAGTCTACGAGGGGAGATCGCGGCGAAAATTGTCCGTTCAAATCGGTACGGCCATCTACCACTATTTTGCTGGGGATCAATCGGTTGGACCGCATCGGTTTCTATCACCCGCACAGGTGTTGTTCATGGAGCCAAACCTCTCCCCGCAAGGACTACAAGGCGCCGCCCTTTTTTCAGATTGCCAGATGGACGATGCCCGCCTCTGCCTTTCTGTGCTACATTCCGCGCAAGGGCTCGGCGCGGAGGTTTTTAATTATACAGAGGTGATCGGTTTGATTAAGCATGGGCAAAAAGTCTGCGGCGTCCGAGTAAAAGAGATTGAAACTGGGAAACAATACGACCTGGAGGGAGGGGTAGTCATCAACGCCGCCGGGGCATGGAGCGACACGATCTGCCAGATGGAAGGGGCGCTTGCGCAGCGGCGCGTTCGCCCGACTAAGGGCATTCATCTTGTATTGCCGAAAATAACCGAGAAGCACGCGGTGGTCCTATCCGGCCATGAAAAGGAACGTATCTTCTTTGTTCTTCCCTGGCGGGAGCACTCGTTAATCGGAACGACCGATACCGATTATCCGGGCGATCCTGACCATGTAACTTCAGATGAGGATGAGGTTAAGTCGCTTTTGAGCGAAGCGACGGCCTTTTTTCCAGTGGCTGCCCAGGAGAAGGTTCTAGCCCGATTTGCGGCGCTTCGGCCATTGGCATACAGCAGAAAGAAAAACCCGTTGACACTGTCCCGCAAGGAACGTATCGAATGGACCCCCGGGAGAATGCTCGTTGTCTCCGGCGGGAAGTTCACGCTGTTTCGGAAAATTGCGGAACGGGTAATAGAGGCCATAACAAAGGTGTATCCGCGTTTTCCGGCTTTAAAAAGGCCGGATGCGGAACCGCTCCTGCACGGCGCGCCTACGGTTCCAATAAACGTTTATATTCAGCAGGAGTGCGCACGCAGACCATTACCAGTCGACACAGAATTGCTGAAGCATTTAATCCATGCTTATGGAACGAACTATCAGGCGGTTTTAGATTGCGCGAATGGGGATCCACGTTTATTGAAATCAATGACCGCATTGGGGTATCCAATCTTGGCGGAGGTGATCTACGCCGTCCGAAACGAACAAGCCCTGCATCTTGCCGATTTTATGTCGCGTCGAACCCGGATGGCGCACGGCCCTTATCGAAATTCCCTGCGATTTATACAGACAGTCGTGAAGCAAATGGGAACGGAATTAGGATGGGATTCGGCGCAGATGCTGAAAGAGTTGCAGTCCTATCTCGCAGAGACGGCGCAATAGGGGTGTTTGATAGACCCACCCTCACCCTACCCTCTCCCGTGGGGGAGAGGGATAATATGAGAACCTTCTCCCTCACGGGAGAGGGATAATATGGATCGCATTCACGAAATTATATTTTTGGTTCTAGGGTCGTTAGCCGTGGGCGGGACATTCCTTCTTTCCGCGCCAACACTCACGGCAGTAGGAAACTCCTTCTACCGTGTAAACGGGATCGTTTTCCTGGCGACCGCCTTGTTGGCCCTGTTCCTCGGCGCCCCCGCGATTTCCCTCTCCACGCTCTTTTTTATATCTTTTATATTCATCCTCTTTGTTTACAATCTCCGTCTATGGTTTCTCCATCCTTATTCGAGTTGTCTTCTTCTTTGGTTTGCCGCGACACTGGGAATTGCTGGCTTCTTGATTGCGTTAGGGGATTTTGTTTCTCCCACTGAGGCTCCCTATCGGTTTATATTTCTGTCTCTGCATACGATGCTTCAGAGTTTACTTTTAGGAGCAGGGACAGTGGCGATGTTGTTGGGGCATACTTATTTGACAGAGCCAACATTGTCGATTGTCCCGCTGATGTTTTTTTCGAGGGCTTTTATGAGGCTTGTTTTTGCGGAAGGAGGATGGGCGATCCTCAATCTCATTATGGCCGCGCAGTCACCAAAGGTACAGAACGCAATTTTACTTAACTCCTTCGAGGGACTTTATTTATGGATTCGTTTTATCATTGGTGTTCTTGGGCCGATGCTTTTGGCCCCCATGATTATCAAGACCGTGTCCGAACGGGCAACGATGTCGGCAACGGGTCTTCTTTATATTGCCATGCTCATGGGTCTTATCGGGGCGCTTTTCTCGCGGTTTTTTCTTTTAGTAGACGGACGGCTTATATAATATGGACAATCCCCTCTCCAAAACATTTCTTTTTTCCGATTTTGATGGAACGCTGGTTTCGATTCGTAAAGACCCCGCAAAAGTAGCGCTTACTTCCCAAGCCCACAAGACACTAGCGTTGCTTGCCCGCAAGATTCCAATAGGGATTATCAGTGGGCGATCATTAGTTTTTCTTCAAAAGACGATTGCTATTCCTGAAATGATTCTTGCCGGAAATCACGGACTCGAAATCGATATGGGGCGGCAGCGCTTCCGTCATCCCCAAGCCGTTTCTTGTCAGAAAGAGATTCAGCAACTTGCCCGTGGTCTCAAAAAAAAATTTCCGGGAATCGATGGCGTCTTCATCGAAGAGAAAGGATTGACCCTGACTTTTCATTACCGATTGGTTCCGCCCGGCAAACGAGAAGCGATCTGCAAGGCGTTCCATGATTATTTGAAGACAGTTTTAAAAGAAGATATTTTGAAAGTCAGAGGGGGGAAAATGGCTCTGGAGGTTTTACCCAACATAGATTGGGGAAAGGAAGATGCGATACGCTGGATTTTAGAAAGATATAAAAATCGATTTCCTGATCGAAAGGTTGTTCCAATTTATATCGGCGATGATGAAACCGATCGTGCCGCGCTGGCGCTGATTCAAAAAATAGGCATATCCATTTTTATAGGTGATGCGGCGACCACCACAATCAAGGCAACTTTCTTTTTGCCCTATCAAACGCAAGTGATTGCATTATTGAGGCAATTTCAGTTAGAAATAGATTATATTCAGGAGGCTTAGAAGTGGATAAAAAAAAATCGGAAGAGAGATTAAAAAAAATATTTACTGGAATAACGGTCGCGGCGGGAATAGGGGTGTTGGCCCTCCTGTTGGTATACGCGCCAGATGGGAAGGGGAAGCCAGACAATGGTCTTGCGCGCACGATCTCCGATACAGCATCGGACAAAACATTTCCGAAGAAAGCAATGGACACAAAACATCTGGATGGGATTGAATTTTTCGCGGAAGAAGGTAGAACACATGTTCCGAAAGAAACCCGTGTGACCTATAAAACAGATCCGCCGACTTCCGGATTGCATCATGACAAATGGCTTCCGCCATCTGTTTATGAGGAGGATAAAACAGAGCCGGAACTGCTCGTTCATAACTTAGAGCACGGCAATGTGGTTATTTATTTTGATCCGGCGCGCGTGGGAGAATTGGACAGTGCGGCGTTGACGGCGCTTCCTAAAAAACATGCCGGCCAGTGGAATGGCGTCGTGGTCGTGTTCAAAAAAGGACTGGAACAACCTGTGATTCTAACCGCATGGCGGACACGTTTGCTTCTCAAAGCGTATGATGCGGATAAAATTGCGGCCTTTTTGGACGCCTTTTTAGGCCGAGGCCCCGAAAATCCGGTGCGGTAAGACTGACTGCTAAAAAATAGCAGTGTTGTCGTGAAAAAAAAGGAGTCATGCATGGAACCGTATGAACGTCCCAAAGATTATGAGCGGCCCAAAGACCCAAAGATATTTGATATGTTGGTGATCGTAGGGCTGGTTTTTAATGTGATGGTCGTTGTTTTTATCATCCTTTACTGGCTGAACTTGCTTTAGCGGGTTGTCTTCGCACAACGAAATCCCACGGTGACATCGCGATAATCCGGGAACATTTTCATTCGCGCCGTAACACGGCCGGAGATATGCGAATCGTTCCATGATCCCCCGCGTAGGACTTTCATATCCCCAGTAGAAGGCCCGCGAGGATTTTGATTGGGAGCCGTTTTATAATAAAGCTCATCATACCAATCGGAAACCCATTCCTGTGCATTCCCCGCCATGTCATATATTCCATAAGAAGATCTATCCATCTTAAACGATCCCACGAACGCTGTGTAAGCGCTACCATCCTCTCCTCCTGTAAAATTTCCGGAGGACGATGCGGGGATATTTCCTTGATCCGCTTTTTCCCATTCCGCTTCGGTGGGAAGGCGTGCCCCGATCCACCCGCAAAATGCCTCCGCATCCAGCCAACTGATATAAACTGCGGGTTGATTCCTGTCATTAAATTGCTCAATATTTTTCACGTAACGAGACAGCGCGGGGCGATGGCGCGTGACTTTCACAAATTCTCCGTATTGAAACTGTGTGATCTCAAATTGATTGATCTCGTACGCATCCAGGAAAACGCGCCGTACCGGTTTTTCATTGGGGCCGCCATCGTCTGATCCCATCATAAATGCACCTGCAGGGATGGGAATCATATTGTTTGTGATCGGCATCCCGGTAGATTTTAATGGGATGGAGCGATCTTCTTTCGGTCTCGTCATAATAATTGCGGTGATAACGATTAGAACAATAAGCCCAATAAAGAGGAACCATGTTTTTATAAAAATAGAGCCCATAGTGTTATCCGTTTATTATAGGGACTGGTGTTTCTTCCCTGTCCGGGCCGCTCATAGCCGTCCCGCCTCCAAGAAGTATGCGCCTTCAAGATAAATCAGGTCTTCCCTGTGTGCGGTAACAGTGTTATGGATAATCGGGTCGGCGGCCTTTTTCTCTGTGACCTGCTTGATGTAGAGCGCCCCTTCGTCAGTGATGTTAAAATTGGTTTTAATCTCCGCGATCATCTCCTGAACGGACACTTTCTTCGGCGGTGGGTCAGAACCCTTCTTGCCTTGCCCTATTGTGTCTTCATCGCTCATCGCGCCGAAATAGCTTCACCCAGAGGGTTTTTCCAGGCACACCCCTTTTTTTAATATCGGCGACTTGATCAATCGGAAATCCGCCATCTTGTAATTTTTTGGAAAGAACAAAGGTGTCGAGTGTTGCGACATCGTCCCAGATACCGGCCTTCTTTACATCCGCTTCCAATGCGGCTCGGCCCGGATCGTTTTTCCCGGGGAAGGTTATATTGGGATAAACGCGCACCCGTACCTTGTGTGTTTTATCATACAAAATGTCCACCTTTTTGGCCTGCGCGTAGACCACCATCGCCTCTTTGCACTGCTCCATTGCCAATTTAATTTTATCTGTCTCCGATTGTAGTTCTCTAAACTTCCCCACCAACGCAACCCCCTCTTCTTTAAGATATTCATTTTTAGGCAAAGGCGTTGTCTCGTACAAATGTTTAAATAGGGGACAGATCGGACGATACTCGCACCAGTTGCAAAGGCCAGATTGTTTTGTTGGAAACTCTCTTGCAGACTCTATTTCGTCAATCAGGGCAATGGTTTCAGCGCAAAGCGCCTCCAAATCCGTTGCTGTTCTACGAGAACGAAACTCCCGATCAAACAGCAGGTAATGCCAAATCAGCACCACCTCTTTTGTTTCGGGCCAGAGCGTTGAGACGGCCATCTGATAGAAGGCCAGCTGGCGATCCTCGTCAATCTCCGGCTGAGTAGGGAGAAACCCCTTTGCCTTATAATCATG
>JACPZM010000048.1 GCA_016195485.1 Candidatus Troglogloeales bacterium
GGGTCAGAATGACAAAAGTTACCCACACGATTACGCGAAGACCCACTATTATAAGTACGATTAGGTCTCTATGCGAAAAACAACCAATCAGATATTGCTATCTCTGTCTTGGGTAATCGGTGCGCCCTTACTTCTTTTCGTCTTCCATCGGCGATGAATCCAAAGCCATTGTTCCGGATTTCGCTTCACATGCGATTCGATGGTTTTCGTAAAAAGAGTGGTAGCCGTTACAATATCATTCCTATTGGAGCCTGTCCGAACCCATTCAAGCGGCCTCTCAATCATCATCCGATGGCCTGATGCTTCTCGTTTCATAAATACCGGGACAACCGGTGCGCCCGATCGTAGCGCTAACACGGCCACCCCTTTATGTGTTCCCGCTTCATGGCCGAAAAAATCAACAAAGACGGAATCTTCTTCATATGTATTCTGATCCAACAGAAAGCCGACCGCTTCCCCCTCGCGAAGCAGCTTTAGGATACGGTGCGTATCCGCCCCTTTGTTTAAGACCCCCATCCCATTTTGCTCCCGCCAACGCTTAGCCATCCGGTTTAGGTAGGGATTATCAAGTGGTCGCACCGTTCCGTGGATACGAAACGAATGTGCCCAAAAAGCCTTCGGGATGATCTCCCAATTGCCCAAATGGGCCGTTAGGATAATGACCCCCTTCCCGCGTTTTTGCGCTTCAACATAATGCGAAAGCCCATCAATCTTGACCCATTTTTGAATCTTTGATAAGGTCAGACGCGGCAGGTAAATCGACTCGGCCATCGACATCCCCTGGCTCCGGTAAGAATTCCGAGCAATCTGTTTTAGTTCTGAAAGCGTCTTTGCCTGTCCATACGCGAGCTGAAGATGTTCTATCGTCAGCCGCCGATGCCGCGCATCGATAAAATAGTGGATCCTCCCCAGAAGACTTCCCACCCAAACCCCCAACCGCAAAGGGAGTATCCGAAGAAGACCAATCAGCAGACAGACAATGGCGTATTCGAGTTTATGTTTCATTACTGACGCTCCCGTTTTTTACCCTCTCCCCCACGGGAGAGGGTAGGGCGAGGGGGGAATGAGATGCTTCTCCCAAACGGTCGATGATTCTCTAAAGATAATATCAATCCGAAGCACAAAGAATTCAATGCCGGAAACGGACAACGATTCTATTTTAATCGCGTCCTTTTCAGTCGTAACGGCGTATTTTACATCAAGCGCCCTAACTTTTCTCTCGATCTCTTTTATGTCCGAGGCCGTATAGTTAAAATGATCCCGAAAGACAATCGATTCGCAAACCTCTGCCCCTAAACCTGTTAGCATTTTTAGAAAGGAGTGGGGATTTCCGATCCCGCAAAAAGCCAGCACCTTCTCACCCTTCAAATCAAAGGGGGATTGAGAAACCCCTGTTTGAGCATTGATCAGCGCAACTGGGGAAAAAGAAGTATTAAGCGTCGGGACTGTCCATGGATAGGCGGCAACGGCATCGCTCTCCTGCCGGGTTAAAATAACGACATGCGCGCGTGATGCCGCAGAAACCTTCTCCCGCATTGGCCCTTTGGGTAAGAGGGAAAAATTCTTTTCTGTGGTATCGACAAGCAATAAATTCAAGTCGCGGTGAAGGCGACGGTGTTGGAAACCGTCATCCAACAGAATCAGATTCACGTTAAATTTTTTGATCAGCACCTGACACCCTTGATAACGATCTTTTGAGACGGCAATCGGAATGCCAGACAGCCGTATTGCCATCATCATCGGTTCATCGCCTGAAATGGCCGCCGATCCAAAAAGGGTCGCGCCATCCGAGGCCAGCGCAACAGGTCCCAGATAGTTTCCCTTATATCCGCGGCTGACAATCCCAAAAGGGGGTTTTCCCAGTTCCGCCAACAGTTAGATTACCAACACTCACAACAGTTGCATGAACCCGTTTCGGAATAAGCAACCGCTGCTCATAAAGGAAATTCCAACACCACCAAAAAAGAAAATAGATGCCAGCAAGAAGAGTTCTCATTATCCTTCTTGTTGAAACTGCATGAGATAGATTTTTTTATAGGGGCCGTCTTGTTCTATTAGTTCTGCGTGTCGACCCATCTCAATAATGCGGCCCTGTTCCAGGACTAAAATACAATCGGCCTTTAAGACGGTAGAAAGACGATGTGCAATGACAACGGTCGTGCGGTGTTGCATGAGATTTGATAATGCCTTTTGAACAAAGAACTCCGACTCGGAATCGAGCGCGGAGGTTGCTTCATCTAATATCAGTATCGGTGGATTTTTAAGTAAGGCGCGCGCGATGGCCAGACGTTGACGCTCCCCCCCGGATAGATTCGCACCCCCATTCTCAATCCGCGTCTCGTATCCGTTTTGCATTTTGCTGATAAAAAGATGGGCATACGCCAATTCCGCCGCCTTCATGATCTCTTCTTGAGAAGCATTGTTCCCACCATAGCCGATATTCCATGCGATCGTCTCGTTAAAGAGAACCACCTCTTGACTGACTATTCCTATTTGACTCCTTAACGATTCTAATCGGGTCTCGCCAATGGGCATTCCATCTATTGAGATTACGCCAGTAGTCGGCTCGTAAAATCGGGGAAGAAGGTTCGCGAGCGTGGTTTTTCCTGCGCCGCTGTGTCCAACCAACGCGACGGTCTCACCTGCTTTTATCAAGAAATTGATCTTTGTAAGGGCGGGAGCAACCGATCCATTATAGGAAAAAGAGACATCATGAAAGGCAATCTCCCCCTCCGTATGACCTATCTCCCGTTTCCCGGTATCCAGTTGGGCTTCATTTTTTTCGTCCAAGACGGCAAAGATACGCTCTGATCCTGCGATCGCTTGTTGTAACATATTATTAGTTGATGCCAGAATTTTAAGTGGTCCATACATGAGCATCGTCGCAGTGAGAAAGGAGAAGAACTTCCCCGCAGTCATGGCGCCATTGATGACTTGGAAGCCGGCATACCAGATAATAATCGAAACGCCGATGGCGCCTGCTGTTTCCATCAGTGGGGTCGCAATCTCCGAGACGGTAATCGCATGGAGAATCTCCTTAAAATAGGCCCGATTCTTTTTTAGAAACCGATCGGATTCAAATTGTTCTTTGCCAAATGCCTTGACAACCCGAATCCCAGAGAGGGTTTCCTGAAGGTGCGATGACATCTCCCCGATTTTCGCCTGTCCAGTAGCGGCATATTTTCGAAGCCGCATCCCAATTTTAGAGAGCGGGATAATAAAAAGAGGGACGACAATAATGGCCAGAAGCGCCAGTTGCGGATTTTGATAGAGAATGACACCTGCAAGCGCAACCAGAATCAGCGGCTGCGAAACAAGCGTTTTTAAACCGGTCGATACTGCCGTTTGCATCAGGTTGACGTCGTTTAAAATGTAAGACATGAGATGCCCAGTTGCATGCTTGTTATGGGAACCAATCGGCAAAAGAATGAGATGACGATAAAGCGCCTCTCGAATATCGCTGACAATTTTTAGTCCGATATATCCCCACAGCGTCGTCTGCCCGTAAGAGGCAAGACCCTTTAAGAGGGATAAGACGATGATGGCGATTGGAAGGATTCCGAGCATAAACCGATCCTTCCTGATAAAGAGGTCATCTAATAGCGGCTGCATCAGCCATGCATACGCGCCGGTAAGAAGAGCAAAAATCACACCGCAGGCAAGCGCGCCTACGATGCGAAGGCGATACGGCTTTAAATATGACAGTAATCGAAGATAGAGTTTCATGTAAAGTTTCCTCCCCCTGACACGGGGGATTGAGGGGGTTTATTGAGGTGCATCCAAAACCCCTCTGTCCCCTCTTCCTTATCAGGGGGGTTATTAAGCGTTTGATGAATAATCTCTGCGGCGCGCCGAGAGGCGTTTCCTTCTCCAAGCAATGATACGGTCTTACCTAATCCTGCCTTCATTTTATCACGCACAGCGGGGTCTAATAATTTTTTTATCTCTAAGCAGATTCGTTCTGGCGTTGCGTTTTCCTGAATCAGTTCTGGAACAAGGGCCGTTTGTGCCACGATATTCACGAGCGAAATCGACGGCAGATCGATCAGCCATCGGGCCAAGGCATACGTTATCCATGATAATTTGTAAATGACGACCATTGGCGTTTGCGTCAGAGCGGCCTGCAACGTAACCGTTCCCGAAGCCGCAACAACCACATCGGCCGCACGCAACACGGAATAGATATCTCCTTCTACAATACGGATGGGAAGAGAGTATGATTGCGTGAAACGTGAAATAAAATCAGCAGAAAGGGTAGAGGCAACGGGAATGAGCATCTGCAAAGGACCCACTTCTTTTGATAGCAATTTAATTCCTTCTAACATCACAGGGAGGTGCGCCTCGATTTCTGTCTTCCGGCTCCCCGGCAAAAGGCCCAGCGTTATAGCCGAGGGATCAAGCCTTTTTTTTTGTAAGTACTCCGCCTTTAAAAAGGGTGTTTCTAAAAAAGAGACTGCTTCCTCTATCAACGGATGCCCCACAAATTCGCATGGAACACCAGCCTCACGGTAGATCGCTTCTTCAAATGGAAAAATGACCAACATTTTATCCACCCGCTCCGCAATCGTCTTGATTCGCCCTTTGCGCCATGCCCACAACTGGGGCCCAATATAATAGACAACAGGAATGTCTAACGCTTTTGCCATTTTCGCCATGCGCAAATTAAAGTCGGGGAAATCGATGATCACCAGTAAATGAACCCCGCTTTGTAAAATCGATTTAGCAACCTGGTACCCCTCCCAAATATCGCGCCATTTCAGCAGCGCCTCAAAAAGCCCTACGATCCCAAGCCGGGCGCTGTCAAATTGCACATCCACGCCAGATTTTCTCATTGCCTGCCCGCCAATGCCAACGATTTTCAGTGTTGGGTCCGTCTGAAAAAGCGCCGTAGACAATGCCCCGCCATGCAAGTCGCCGGATGCCTCCCCTGCAATGATCATGATGCGAAACGGAGGGAAATTCAATCTCCCCTCTCCCTCAGGGAGAGTGTTGGTGTGAGGGTTGGTTTTATGAAGAGGAGACATTGTTCTTAAAATCAGGGGAGATGCCAAGCCGCTCTCCGATCTTGATCAAGTCGATGATTTGAAGCGCGACAGCCAGGGAACGCCTCGCCTCTCTCCCAGATATGACTGGAGGAAATCGCGTTTGCACCGACTTTATAAAGGCTGCCAGTTCATCCTTGAGAGGATCTCCCTTCGCACAGTTAAATCTCTCCGCAATAACACTGGGCCATTCCTCTCCCGGCCGCTCTACGCGCTCGTGAACGACCAACTCTTGATTTAAGAAGTTCAGCGAGAGGTACTCCTCCTCTTGAAAGATACGAATCTTCCGAACACGCTCTTCGGAGACTCGGCTTGCAGTAATATTGGCCACGGCGCCGTTTACGAAAGAAAGCCGCGCGTTCGCGATATCAATTTCATTGGTGATCACCGATGTTCCTACTGCATCAATATGCCGGATCTCCGACGGCACAAGGGAGAGGATCAGATCAATGTCGTGAATCATTAAATCGAGGACAACAGAGACATCGGTTGCCCTATTTACGAAAGGGCCTGTGCGATGACATTCAATAAAACGGGGGCTCGTAACATGCTCTTTTAATTTATGGAACGCGGGATTAAACCGTTCGATAAGGCCCACCTGCACAATGTGGGCTTTTTGATGGGCCAGGTGATTGATTTCGTCTGCCTGTTCCAGCGTGGACGTCATTGGCTTTTCAATCAAGATATCGATTCCCTCCGAAAGGAGCCGCTTTGCTATTGTGTGATGTGCCAATGTATGCGTCACGATACTCGCGGCGTCAATTCTTCTAAACAGTTCCGAGATGTCGGAAAATGCTTCACACTGGCATTGCCGCGCAATCTCGTTTGCCCGTTCCATGTTTGGATCAACTACGCCGACCAACTCGGCCTCTTTCAGGTCAAAATATGTTTTTGCGTGTCGTTCCCCAAAAAACCCAACGCCAACCACCGCGACCTTTATTTTATTATCCATATTTCTCTCACTTTACGAACCACCCTTTCCCCCTTCTTAACCAAGGAGGGGGTGGAGGTGGTCAATCCCTCCACCCACCACAGCAATGCCAGCCTCTTTCGCCATTTTAAGCATTCGCTCTTTCTCAATGAGAATCGTTGCCCCAGCTTCTATAGCTAAAACAGAAGCCCGGGCATCCATCATGGTTTGAATCGTTTGAGGGCCGACCGTCGGCAGATCGAGCCGTATATCCTGATGCGGTTTTAAACACTTTACGACCCGCACACCATCTCCCCCCAATAAACCGCCGCGCCGTATCGCCGCGTCAGTCCCCTCAACCGCCTCTACCGCAAGCAGCACTCCGTCTTTCACCACAATACATTGTCCAATATCCAAAGCGCCAATCTGCTTGGCCTTGCGCCATCCCCATGCTATATCTTCCTGTTCGCTTTTTGTAAGCGGATGCGTCATCTCGCATTCGGTTGCAAGCAATGAAGGAAGCGTGTCGATCACAGATAAAATCTGTATCCCTTCTTTCTCACAGGCTGATGCAAAGGCCACCAAAATCAGATTGTCCTGTTTTTCTGGAAGCGGGTCAATGAGTGTACGAGCCAGTTTATCAAGATTTGCATCAAAGAGATGGGTCTTTGGAATCCCCCCCGCCATCAGAATTTCAGATACACCCTGCCTCTTAAAATAAGGAATAATCGTTCCAATCTGACCGATTTGAATCCACTCCATTTTATCCACTTTCTGAGCAAGTTGCGGATCGGTCTCTTTTTCATGGGCAATGGCAAAGATAGAATAGGAAAGCCCACGCAGGGCGGAGGCAAAGATCAACGGGAGTGCGCCGTTTCCCGCGATTAATCCTATCTTCCGACTCACCGACAAATGCCCCTTTTTGAATTTTCGATAAAAGAGAGAAAGGTCTCAACCGAGGGAAGATAACCCCATTTATTGCGCGACTCCTGCACCGCCTCTTTGAGAGGGCGGTGCGCGTGGAAGAGTAGTTTATATGCCCGCTTTAACGCTTCTATTTCTTCATTAGAAAACCTATGCCGCTTTAAGCCAACGAGATTTAAGCCATGCAGTTGTGCCCGGTTTCCCGATGCGGTCAGATAGGGCGGAACATCCTGCACCACAATCGCTCCGCCGCCAATCATTGCATATCCTCCGATTCGGACAAATTGGTGCACGCCGACCAATCCGCCCAAAACCGCGTAATCCCCAATGGTGATATGCCCTCCCAGCGCGGCGGCGTTTGCCATAACCACATGATTTCCAATGAGACAATCGTGCGCGACATGCGAATAGGCCATAAAATAGTTGCAATCCCCAATGACTGTTTCATTGCGCCCTGTGGGTGTCCCGCGATGAATCGTGACATATTCCCGAAAGATATTCTTATTGCCAACAATAACCCGTGTCGGTTCTCCCTTATATTTAAAATCTTGAGGAGGAAGCCCGATGGAGCAAAAAGGAGACAGGTCGCAATCCTCTCCAATTTGCGTGATGCCATCAACGACAACATGACTGCCAACCTTTGTCCTCGCGCCAATAGAAACCTGCTCTCCAATAATAGAGTAAGGCCCAATCTCGACGGAGGAAGAAAGTTTTGCCTTAGGATGAACGATTGCGGTCTTATGTATACTCATCGCGTACCGCCTTTTTGAACGACTGCTAATATTTCCGCTTCGCACCTTAATTTTTCATCTACGTGGCAATTTCCCTTTAATCGAAAAAAAGGAGGCCTCGCCTTTATGACCTCTGTGGTTATTATCAGTTGGTCGCCCGGGAAGACCGCTTCCCGAAATTTCGCCTTGTCCACGCCAGCGAGAAAAATAAGATCCCCCTCTTCTCCCTTTCGAGACTTGTAGGCCAGGATCGCCGCCACCTGCGCCATCGCCTCAATCATCAGAACACCTGGCATGATCGGAAACCCGGGAAAATGCCCCTGGAAAAAAGGTTCATTGATCGTCACGTTTTTAATCCCGACTATTTTTTGTCCGACCTCCATCTCCAAAATTTTATCCACGAGTAAAAAGGGGTACCGATGGGGAAGTATCTTCAAAATCTCACCAATATCAATGGTCATTTTATTTTTTTAACCTCTCTTTTTAGTTTTTTTATTTCTTTTCGTATTTCCGGAAGATGTTCCAGAGAGGACAACACGGCTAACCCCTTTTGGTACGGCAGCGTTGGAAAACCGATTACCTTCTCATTATCCTTGATCTGCTTTGTCACGACTGACCTTGCGCCTACAACGACGTTATTTCCAATCTGCACATGATCGGATATACCAACCTGTCCTGCCAACGTCACATGATGGCCAATCGCAACAGACCCGGATATTCCTACTTGGGCCACTAAAAGCGTGTGCGGGCCAATCGTGACGTTATGGCCTATCTGAACCTGATTATCAACTTTGGTCCCTTCTCCAATAATGGTATTCCCAAGCACGGCACGATCCACCGTCACATTCGCGCCTAATTCTACGTCGTCTTCAATAATGACCCCTCCCACCTGCGGAATCTTAAAATGTTTTGATTGATATGGGGTGAACCCAAAACCGTCCGATCCGACGACAGAACCTGAATGAATAATGACCCGTTTTCCTATTTGCACACCCGCATAAATAGAAACATTCGGATAAATCTGCGTGTCGTCCCCAACGGTAGACCCACGGCCTACAAAGACCCCAGGGGCAAGTGAGACGCGGTTCCCAATTTGAACCTGATCCTCGACAACGACATAAGGGCCGATAGAAATCTCTTTCCCCAACAAAACATATTGGCCAATCACCGCGCGAGGATCCACACCGGCAATCGGTTGTCGCGGCGGATGAAAGTAAGATAGAAGACGGGCAAACGCATAATACGGATTTGCAACCAATAGAAATGTTTTTCGTAATCCCTTTATTTCCCTTTCAGAAAGGATCGCAGAGGCATGGGACGTACCCGCTTTTTTATGATAGGAGGGAGAACTCACAAAGGTGATATCCCCCGCTTTCGCGCATTCAATCGAGTTAATCCCGTGAATCAAAATAGAGGGATCCCCAATAATTTTACCATCAATCAAACGGGCAATATCGCTTAATAAGATTTGCATACAAACCACCCCTAACCATACAAACCACCCCTAACCCCTTCTTAACCCACGAGGGGAACAGACAATGACTCCCCTCCTATTTTAGGAGGGGTTAGGGGTGGTAATTTAATAAAGAGACCTTTCTATTTTGTAGCCGCCGGAGCGTAAAGTTTGTCCATCTGTTCAATCACCTTCGAAGTAATATCAAATGTTTCTTTTCCATAAATCACGGCGCCGCCATCCCCGTTTTTATTGAGGACTAATCCATACCCTTCCTTTTCGGAAATCTGTTTGACCGACTGCTCTAGCTTTTTATTAAACTCGTCTAACGCGCTCAACCTTTTGTCCTGTACCTCCTTTTGAAGCTCGGAGACCTTTTTCCGATAATTGTTGACCTTATCTTCAAATTCACCCTGTTTTAATTTGAGGGCCTCCTGTGAGAGAACGGGAGCCTGTTTGTCCAGTTCGTCTTTCAACCGTTTAATATCTTTTTCTTCAAGATCGATAACACTTTGGCGGGTCTTAACATATTCGTCCAGCGATTGTCGTAGACGCACCCCCTCTTTTGCCCCGTCTAACGCCTTTTGGGCATCCAGAAAGGCGATCTTTACTCCCGCAGCCGGCGTACCGGTCGCAGCCGGCGTACCGTCCTCTGACTGACCCATTGCGTAAAGAGGCAAGAGCACAACAAACATCATTGACATTAGAATCTTTTTCACTTTTCTCTCCTTTTTTTTGTTGGTTATTATCACCCCTGATCTCTCCTAAAATAGGAGGGGATTTTAAAAAATGGTGCCTATTGAAAATTCAAACTCCTTATCCTTCTCTCCGGGTTTTGGGTTTATATTGTATCCCCACTCAGCCCTGAACGTGCCGACAGGTGAAATCCACCGGATTCCTAATCCCGCGCCTTCTCTTAATTCGGAAAGGGCAATCGATTCGGTATCACCGAAAGCCGCGCCGATATCGTAAAAAAGAACCCATTTTAATCCGGCCTCTTTTGCGAAGGGAATCAAATATTCCGCGTTAAAAAAAAGCTCTTTATTGCCTCCATTGATAACCACAGCAGATGTCAGAGGCCCGGCCTTTCCAAATCGAAAACCTCGAACTGTGTTAATCCCCCCCACAAAAAACCGCTCCCCCACCGGCAACAGATTTTCTGCTATGCCGTCCGCAAACCCTACCCGGCCGTGGAGAGAAAAGACCTCTTCCCGCCATGCCGGAAAATATCGACTGGAATCAAGAACCGTCTTATAATAGGCATTGTCTCCCCCTAGAAATGTCCCTGCGTATTCCAAAGAAAGGGCATGCCGGGTTCCTTCCTTTGGATCAAAGATAAAATCCCTCGTGTCGCGAGCAATCGAAAATCCAATTGCGCTGGTTACCGTTCCCCCCCGCTCTGCTTCCGTCTTCACCAACTGTGGGGGGAACGGGGCTTTGGTATTCAGATCAAAAACCCGCAAGGTTTCTAAAGTATAGCTGATACTACTGCTGATATGTTCTCCAAACGATTTGCCCAGGATCAAATCTCCTCCCGTTTTCCTTTCCTTGTAAGTGTCAAATGTCTGGGATTGGTTAAACAGATCGGTTTGCCCGGAATAAGTAGAATCAAAAAGATAGGGTTCTCGAAAGGTTAGCGTGTAAGCGTTTCTCCTGCTTCCGAATTCGGCTCTGGCACGCAAAAGCTGTCCCCTTCCAAAGAGGTTCCCTTGGTTAATTTCAAATTGTCCGACAAATCGATCAACGGAGCTGTATCCGCCTCCTAATGTCAATGTGCCGGTAGATTTTTCTTGCACCTCTACATTCAAATCGACCATTGCAGGGGCTTGCGTCGCCCCCTCCACCCCCTCACGCCCGCTTTGCTCGCCAGGTCGCTTCGCTCCCCCATCCCCCACCTTCTGGGGAACAAGGTTGATATCCTCAAAGAAATTTAAGTTATGGATGCGCTGCAAAGAGCGCCTGAGCAATTGCGTGTTGGCCGTTTCCTGTTCGTTCTGTCGAATCTCCCTTCGGATTACTTTATCACGCGTCTTATCGTTTCCACGGATATTAATGTTACGGATCTTGTATGGAACCCCCTCTGTAACGATATACGTCAGCGCAACAGTCTTGTTTTCCGCGTTCGGAACAATCTCTGGCACGACGTTGGCGAACAGATATCCGCTCTCTCCATAAAGAGAGGTCATTTTCCGGATATCGCTTCCAACGGTTTCTTTGCTGAACGTTTCAGAAACCCGAGCGTGGGTTACGGCCAGAAGGGTCTCACTGCTCAAAAATAGATTTCCCTCAATCCGTATACTGTCAATCTTATATGAAGCTCCTTCTGAAACTTGAAAGGTAATCACGCTTGATTTTTTGTCTTCGTTGAGAATAACAGAAGGCGCCCCTACTTGCACTTGCAGGTACCCTTCATTCAGATAAAAATCTTTAATCTTTTCCATGTCCGATGAAAGTTTTTCCTCCTGATATCGTTCCGATTCACCGACCCAAGGAGGGAACCAAAAATATTCTTTTGTATCAAGCTTCTTTTTAATCTTTTCTTCTGGGAACGCCGACACCCCCTCGAGCCGAATTTTCTTTATGTAGGTAGGATCGTTTTCCTGAACAACAAAGGTTAAGGTCGTCTTAGAGTCAGAAAGTCTATTCAGAACTGGGAGGACAGATGCATTTGCATACCCCTCTTTTTCATAAAGGGTCATGATTGTTTTTACGTCATTCGCAATCTGAACTGAATCTATAAAGGTGTGAACCTTCAGGGAGAGTTTTTCTTTCAATGTTTCTGTGCGGAGATGATCGTTCCCTTCAAAGGAGATATCAGATAGGTCTGGTTTTTCATAGACAGTAAAGAGAAGGAGGATCCCGCCCTCAAATGGATCGGTCGAAGCCTCAATTTGATCAAAGTATCCCAGTCCATAAAGTTTTTTTATTTCTTTTTGAATCGCTTCAGGTGAGAAAGGTTCTCCCTCTTTAATATTCAATTTTGATAAAAGGGTCTTCGTATCAATCTTTCGGTTTCCTTTGATATGAATCTGTTTAATCAGAAATTTGCCCTCTTGTGCAAAAACAGTCGCACAGAAAATGAAAATCACAACGTAAGGAACAACCCACTTGGTGAAATAAATAGCGCCTCCTAAAAGCTATGAAAAACCAGTCATGGTAGCACTTTCACAAACAAGCTGTAAATAAGCAAAGAGATCCCGGGTGTGAGACAAATTTGTTGGTAAAAGTTGACATTCCCTTTTTTTGGGCCTATTATCTGAATGTGTATAGTAATTCAGATAAGGAGGTAACATGGAAAAAGAGATTCGAGGACTTGAGGGGAGGAGGGACAGCATCTAC
>JACPZM010000050.1 GCA_016195485.1 Candidatus Troglogloeales bacterium
CCGAGGTCTTTGCATATTTTCTTGCAAGACCCTCGTTTATTTCAGAATGACGTGGCACAGATGAGCGTTTATTTTGATTTTGATTTGGATTTCCCCACCACGAATGATTGCCACCTTCTCTAATAAATTCACAGCCTTGTTCTCGGAGGTATTTCAATAAATTTTTTCTTTTCATGCAGTTACAGCTATTTTTTCTTCCCTATATTCTATTCCTGCTAATGCAATCGCATCTTGTCGATTAAATTCAATGGCCTCTCGTAAAGTTGTCTTAAGACTTTCTATTAACTCTTGATGTGTGCGTTCCTGACAATTTACTCCAGGAACTTCTTCTATCCATCCAATCCACCAGTCACCTTCTTGTTTTACTACAGCGGTATATTCAGTGTGCATCATATCCTCCGTACGCCAAATTATAACAAAGATTTAGAATGATTGAAAACAAGAACGCGTTGATGTTATTGTTACTGTTGCACTTTTACAAAAGCGGATTATACGACACAAAAGATGAAATTTCTACAATCGCAGAGGCAAACACAAAGTTGTCTGAGTGTCATCGAGGACGACGCCTTGCACTCGCCACAGAAAACCAATTGATAATGGATGTTGAGAAAAAATCATCACAGGGGTCGCAGGGTGCGTCACCCTCTCTTCCGCTGTTGCGCAAGGAGGAGCTTCTTGTCAACATGGGGCCGCAGCATCCGGCGACGCATGGGGTGTTAAAGATCGTTCTGACCCTTGAAGGAGAACGAATCGTAAAGACCGAGCCGGTGTTGGGCTTTCTTCACCGAGGCGTTGAGAAACTCGCGGAAACGATCACCTATCATCAATTCATCCCGCATACCGACAGACTTGATTATGTCTGTGCGATGTACAACAACTTTGCTTATGTGCGGGCGGTGGAAAAACTTTTGGGTATAACCGTGCCGGAGCGGGCAGAATATTTAAGAACGATTGTTGCGGAGTTGCAGCGGATTATAGGCCACCTCTTTTGGCTCGGCACACAAGCGCTCGACATCGGCGCCATGACAGTTTTTTTCTATACCTTCCGTGAACGGGAGATTCTTTTAGACATCTTCGATGACCTCTGCGGCGCGCGACTGACTACAAGTTGGTATCGGATTGGCGGGGTCGAACGCGACCTTACATCCAAAATCATTCAGGACATCTATAAATTCATTGAGTCGTTTCAATCCAAAATAGACGACTACGACACCCTTTTGGCCAACAACCGAATCTGGCTTGCCCGAACGCGCAATATCGCCGTAATCTCCGCGGAAGACGCCGTAAGCTTTGGCCTTTCCGGGCCGACCTTGCGCGGCTCCGGGGTCAATTACGATCTCCGCAAGGTTGCTCCCTACGGCGCCTACGATAAGGTGAAATGGACGGTTCCCTTAGGGAAAAACGGCGATACGTATGATCGCTACTGGATTCGCATTGAAGAGCTGAAAGAAAGCAGTAAGATCATTAAACAATGTCTGGATCAACTGCCTGAAGGGCACTATCTGGCCTATCTTCCCAAGATCGTGATTCCGTCTAAGGATCGTGTTTTCACCGACATGGAGAGCATGATCTATCAGTTTAAACTCTTTACGCAGGGGTTTGAAGCCCCTCCCGGGGATATTTATTGCGGCACAGAGGCCCACAAAGGGGAGCTTGGTTTTTATATTGTCAGTCGCGGCGGAGGAAAACCGTATCGGTTGAAGATTCGCGCCCCCTCGTTTATCCATATGGGCGCGTTTGACCAGATGGCACGCGGATATATGATCGCGGATATCGTCACGATTTTTGGCAGTTACGATATTGTAATGGGAGAATGCGACCGATGATGTCGGAACGCCGGCTACCCCATTTATCCCAGAATCCCAAATTTCGCGATGGCGGAATTTAAATTGCGAATCTATCCCGAACTACACCCTAACCCTTCCCCACAAAGAGGAGAGGAAACGATTGAGGCATCCTGTCTTTTGGGTGGCCAGTCTCTCCCAATTGACCCTACGGCAGTGGGATCACAACAATGTTCCTGTTCACGAATGTCGCAGTGCCAGCAGACGTCTTGTACTTTGCAGTGAATGTATTGCTGCCCGCCGTAAGCCCCGTTACATAGAACGTAGCGCTCACTTGTGCAGTGTCGGCGGAGTTGCGGCAAGTCTGAGTGACCGACATCGAGTCCGGCGAGACGACATTCCCGGTCACCGTTGGCCCAGACATCACTTATAATGGCAACGCAGATATCTTTGTAGCGAAGGTGAACCGCTCCGGAACCGCACTGCTCTACGCAGGCTATATCGGCGGTAACGGGCGTGACGGGGGTGACGGCATTGCCGTGGATAGCGCCGGGAACGCCTACCTGACTGGGGCGACGAATTCTACCGAGGCAACCTTCCCGGTCACCGTCGGCCCTGATCTTACCCACAATGGCGACCGTGACGCCTTCGTGGCGAAGGTGAACGCCTCCGGCACCGCGTTGCTCTATGCAGGGTTCATCGGCGGCAGCGGCGATGAATTTGCTCCGGGTATTGCCGTGGATGGCGCCGGGAACGCCTATGTGACTGGGAATACGTCTTCTACCGAGGCGAATGGCTTTCCGGTCACCGTCGGCCCTGATCTCACCCACAATGGATCGCCGTGGATAACTCCGGAAATGCCTACGTGACTGGGTATACGAGTTCCACTGATGGGACCTTTCCGGTAACGGCCGGCCCGGACATTACCCACAACGGCAACAGCGACGCCTTCGTGGCAAAAATCAGCAATGCTGCCCCCTTACCGCCACCGGCTGCGAATACCCCTCCCTCTACTCCAGCGCTTTTCTTTCCAGCAGACGGCCAAACCGGACTTGGCACGACAATTATTTTCCGATGGAGCCAGGCCACAGATCCGGATGGGGATAGGATCACCTATGATCGCTGTCTGCGCGCAGGTAACACAAATTTCACTACGACGGACTGTGTGCCAGTCGGTGATTCTACCGCGCTTATTAACCGAGCTTTCCTCTATGCGGGTTTTGGGCTTATTGGGATTGTTCTTTCGGGTTGGGGAGCAATAGTTCGACGAAGGAAAATCGTGGTCGTTATTGCGCTGTTGATGATCACCGGAATGGCGCTCGTCTTCTGTTCCGGAAGGAGTAGGAGAGGTGGACCAACTGTGTCCAATGAGGTGCGTTCTACTGTCTCCGGGTTGCGTTCAGGCA
>JACPZM010000072.1 GCA_016195485.1 Candidatus Troglogloeales bacterium
AGAGGGTCAAAACAATAAAGCAAAAGTGGTGATCAGAAAATCATATGGATTCAAGACAGCTAAAATGCTGGAAATAGCGCTATATCATAAGCTCGGGCAGCTTCCCGTCCCCGATCTAGCCCACAGATATTTTTAACGAGCCGAATTTTTGAAAGGCTCTTTGGAGAACGGACGATGTGGTTTCTCTTAAAATGTGCCTGACCTGATCAAACCATGACCTGATATGTCCTACGTAGATAGTATCATTGAACCCGGCGAAGAATTGCTCTACCGGACAAACCGGCACTGGATTGTATTCTGGCCGCCAGCGGCCGTTGTTTTTTTCGGATTAATGGTCTTGTTAGGCTCGAACGAATCGCAGGGAGTTTCTGCGAGCGGATCCGCCATGTTTCTGGGCGCACTCTTCTTTTTATCAATTTATTTACGCGAGCAGTTTTCAGAATATGCCGTGACCAATCGCCGGATCATCAACAAACGAGGAATCATACAGCGCGATGTTGTTCTCTTTCCGTTAGATCGGATTCAGACTGTGGATGTTCGTCAGAACATCATCGGTCGTCTTCTGAATTACGGAACGGTGGTGATCCATACTGCCGCCACAACCCACGGGACTACGGCGCGGGATCATATCAGACATCCAGAGGAGTGGAGAAGACAGGTCTTTCTGGCAATTGAATTATTGGTGTCCAGATCACCAACGGGTCTCCGGGATCCAGCGATAGATGCGAACGATGCCCCGCAGCGCACTGCAGATCGTTTACGTGATTTGGAAGCGTTGTTTAAGGAAGAACTTATTTCCCGAGAAGAGTATGACCAAAAAAGGAAGGAATTGCTGGAGAAGTTATGATATACTCCGCTCTCAATTTGGAGATTGGTAGTATGGTCTCTCATCCTGCGGATACTCATCCTTATGCACAGGACGCTACATCGTTTAAGAAGGAGACTGCGGGTCTATCCAACCCCCTGTCCCATTTCCAGGTTGCCCAATTCCGTTTTTTTTGCAAGGCCTTAACTGAAATTATTTTGCCCCCTTATAAAGGCTCTGCCTTTCGGGGCGGGTTTGGCCATGCGCTGAAAAAGGCCGTCTGCACGGTCGAGCATAAAATCTGTGAGCGATGTTTACTCCGAACACATTGTCTTTATCCGTATATTTTTGAGACGGCGCTGTCACTCGCAGATCCCGCTCCAGAGCCAGCAAGAGATCTTCCCCGTCCTTTTGTCCTGATTCCTCCATTGGACAATAAGCGGCTGTATGATCCGGGGGAGGTCTTTACTTGTGATCTGATCCTCATCGGCAAGGCGATTGAGCTACTTCCCTATTTTGTGCACACGATGGATCAATTAGGCCAGCGGGGGCTGGGTCGCGCCTTGGGGCAATTCACAATAGATAAAGTGGAATCAATCCGGCCCGACGCCCCGCCGAAGGAGATTTATTCGGGACAAGACAATAAACTCGCAGACCCCGGCCCTCCGATTTTAATAGACCGGACATTACCTCTATTGAAGGTGCCGATGAAAGAAATCACAATCGATTTTTTAACGCCGGTTCGATTAAAGTCCCAGGAGCACCTGACCGACCAGCCGGAGTTTGCTGTTTTCTTCTCCCGTCTGTTAGATCGGATTTCCGCCCTGTCTCGGTATCACCATGATATTCCTTTGGAGGTTGATTTCAAAGGATTAAAATCGTTAGCGGAGCATGTTCAGATTCAGTCTTCACAAACTGATTGGTATGATTGGGAACGGTATTCCAATCGCCAGCAAACCCGAATGAAGATGGGGGGACTGCTTGGAACGGTGACTTACGAAGGAGATATAAAACCCTTCCTTCCTTTTCTGGCGCTGGGGGAGTATGTTCATGTAGGAAAGGGAGCGACGTTTGGACTGGGGCGGTATGAGGTCAGGGCGAAGTAAGTTGAAAATTGCTTAGTATTGACATATTTCCATATTAATGATATTCTTCGCCATATGAAGACAACGCTCAATATCAGTCCCGTCGTCATGAAGCACCTTAAAGCCGAGGCCGTCCAACAGGGACGGACGATGTCCGATCTGATGGAAGAAGCCCTCCGAAGACTCCTGACTCGAAAACGAACTGCGCCTGTATTGTCGCCCCTCCCGTCTTTCAATCTGGGTGTTGCCCGGGTGGACATCTCTAACCGGGAGTCTCTCTACGACGTGATGGGCCGCTGATGTTCGTCGTGGACACGAACGTTCTCATCTACGCAGCCGACCGCAACGCCTCCGAACACAAAAAGTGCCAGCATCTTCTCACTATGTGGCGAAAAGGGGAAACCCCCTGGCATCTGACGTGGGGCATTGTCTACGAGTTTCTTCGCGTATCTACCCATCCGCGCGTCTTCCAACACCCCTTGAGTGCCGCGTCAGCGTGGAGTTTCTTACGAGCGCTCTTTTCGACCCCGGGCATGACAATCCTGACGGAGACGAATCGTCACGCCCAGACAGCCGACGAGGTTTTTCATGAAGTGCCGCTTCTTTCTGGAAACCTTTTCTTCGACGCTCATACTGTCGTCCTGATGCGAGAACATGGTCTTAAGCGAATCTACACCCGCGACGCCGATTTTCACCGCTTCCGCCAAATCGAGGTCATCGACCCGCTGAAATAATACTCTCCACGCATCACCTTGGATTGGCCCAGTTTGAACTGTCATTTAAGAATGTCGTTTAAGAATTGACACAATAGTTTGATCAAGATATAGTATGAGGGTCGCTTGACGTTATAGGAAAAATGGGCTTGAGTATGCAAACACTGTCAGCAACATTTAAGATCGTCACGCCGATGTTCATTGGCGGGGCAGACCAGTCGCCCAGTGACGGCATTCGCCCGCCATCGGTCAAAGGCGCGTTGCGGTTTTGGTATCGCGCTATTGACCCTGACTATAAAAAGCATGAGGCGCGCATCTTTGGTGGATCGGGAAAGGACGATGGGCAGGCGATATTTTTGCTGACACTAGATAGGGTCATTACTGAAACAAAGCATTGGGATAAAGAAAGATATGAATGCCTGAATGAAGATCATCCAAACAAGCCAAAAGACCTTTCCACCAATAACAAAAGCTGGACTCTGAATGGCAATACCTATCTTGGATTTTCGCTCACAATGGGAGATAACAAACGCACGGCCATACTCTCCAATAAAACATTCACGATAAAACTACTTTTCAAAAGGCAACCGGATGAGCAGGATCAGAAACGCATTTTGGCCGCCTTGTGGCTGTTCGGCCATATCGGCGGGTTGGGTTCCAGATCGCGTCGCGGCTTCGGTACAGTGGCACTGCAATCATGGGAAAGTGATTGGACCGAGATGAATACGCTTGCCAGCGCTCACGGCGCGGGTAGCCCAGAAGAGTGGCTCAACAAATTCGGTTCCGGGTTTAAACAGCTCAAAGAGTGGTTTCCGGGCGATGGCAGCCCGGATCATACGGTGCTGGGTGCGGGGAGGGATTTCTATCTTTTCACTGCCGGACATGGCGGCGAAAGTCGGCAATGCACAGACCGGAATGGTCAAACGAAAGCCTATGATTATTTCGCATGGGAGATGGCGATGGATGTGGCTGGTAAAACGATGCAGCAATTCCGGCAACGCTATCTTCTTACGGATCAGAACAAGGACTACTTTCGGATTAAGGCGCATCTCTGCGAGAAAAACAACTTAACGGCTTCTGGTGTGACGCCAGCATTGCTATCGGGTAGTGCGCCAGAGAGGGTGGCGTTTGGTTTGCCTCTGACATTTCGTTATTCATCGCTTCAAAATGTGCGCATTACTTTTCAGGGGACGACACACGACCGTAGCGCCTCTCCCCTTTGGATACGCATCGTCGAAATCAATGGCAAGTGCCATCCGTTCTTCGCGCTGTTGAATGCGCGGCTGCTGGCGCAAGGTGAAAAAGTTGCCGACCAGAAAGATGTGCAAACGGCCAAGCGGAACAATAGGCCGGTGTCTCCTTCCTATAACGCGCCCGCCAATACCATTTTGCAAACCTTTTGCTCCAAAGAGTTAGAACCTAACGCGCTGGAGGTGAGATGGTGAGCCGGAAAATGCGACTGCACTTCACGCTTGGCCCTGTCCAAGGCTTCGTCTCGCAGGCGCGGCGCACACGCGACCTGTGGGCAGGATCGTACTTGCTTTCGTATCTTTCCGGCAAGGCGATGATAGCAATTGGTGGCGAAATTATTTTTCCGGCAGTGGATGCCGATCCTTTGATGCAGGCATTGCGTGGGATAAGACCAAGTATGTCCGACATTGCCGCGCAGGTTGGTTCACTGCCAAATCGCTTCGTTGCCAAGACAACAGATGAGAAAGCTGGGGCTAATGCGGTGGGAGAAATTAAACGGGTATGGGAAGAGGAAATCGCCGAGACGGTATGGAAGCGATATATTGCTAGAACATGCCCAAGCCCTGCTACTAAAGAGATATGGGACCGCCAGATACAAAACACATGGAATTGTGCGTGGGTGATTGGTGATAACGACACGCTACTTGACCGGCGCAAGAATTTGCGCACTTGGTTCGTTCCTGATGAACAGGGTGAGAAATGCACGGTTTGCGGCGAACGGCAGGAAATTAGCGGAAAAGGGTTAGGCTCCGCTGCAAGCCGCAAGGCAATGAGCAACTGGTGGATGGAATTCCGACAAGACGATACAATCTCAAAGCTTGATCTGCGCGACAACGAGCGGCTCTGCGCAGTTTGTATTGTAAAGCGGCTATTTCCAAACGTTGCCGAAACCGCCATCGGCAGGAAAGTACCGACTGGTTTTCCCTCCGTCTCGTACATGGCCGCAGTGGAATGGATTGAGAAAGTTATGGAGTGCGGAAGCAAACACGAAATTGATACGGCAGTCAAAGGGTTTGTTAGGCAGTGGAAATAAATAACATTTACAATATAAGTCTAACATGATAGGCTTTAGGTGTGGAGGTGACCCAAGCCCTTAAGTTGAGGTTCGCGCGAATTTGGCGACATTTGGACGAGCACGGTCGGCGGATGTTTGCGGCAA
>JACPZM010000046.1 GCA_016195485.1 Candidatus Troglogloeales bacterium
CCTAACTTTTTATTTAATTTTAAACGTCCAACCGGATAAAGATCGTATCGCTTTGGATTAAAAAACAGGCTGTCAAAGAGGGTTTGGGCCATTTCCATTGTAGGAGTCTCTCCGGGCCGAATCCTCCGATAAATCTCAACCATGGCATCATGAGGAGAAAGCACCTTTTTGATCGCCAGGGTGTCACGGATCACAGGAGAGAACTGTGCGTTATCCATGTACAGTAGACCCATTTGAGAAATGCCGGAAGCAACGATATGGGTGAGATGCGCCTCCGTTAACAGATGATTACCCTCAATAATCACTTCTCCCGTCTGCGGGTTGATTAAATCGTTTAGAACCACACGAGAAATCAGGTCTGCCTTGGGATAGAGGATCTCGTCTACACCCTCATGCTGTAACTTGAGCAAAATAGGTTGGGTCAATCGAGCGCCCTCTCTTACAATAATCTCCTTTTGACGATCCTTAATGGTGGCAGGAGAAGGTATTCCAACATGAAGCTCTGGATTAAGCTTTCGGAAGAAGATGCCATCTTCGATTTTAATCTCCTCGACCGGATAAAATACCCTCAAGATTAGTTCTTCAATCCCATCGGCTTCGACTCTTCCATCTTCTGTTTTAAAGAAATATTTTTTCCCTTTTCCGCGCGCCTCCTCCGAGGCAAAAGCCGCTAACAGAACCGTAATAGGGAGTTTCCTCCGGCGGTCTACCCGCGCATAGAGAATATCTTTAGAGTCAAACTCAAAATCAAGCCAAGAGCCTCGATAAGGAATAATTCGCGCCGCGTAAAGGACCTTGCCGGAGGCGTGGGTCTTTCCTTTATCGTGGTTGAACACACAGCCGGGAGAACGCTGAAGCTGGCTGACCACGACCCGCTCTGTGCCGTTGATGATAAACGTCCCATTCTCAGTCATAAGAGGCAGCTCGCCCAAGTAAACCTCTTGCTCTTTAACGTCGCGCACCTTTTTTGTCTTTCCTTCTTTCTCAAAAAGGACCAAACGAACCTGTATTTTTAAGGGAACGGCATACGTCATGCCTCGCTCCAAACATTCTGAAACTTCATACTTTGGCGTGCCGGTGGAATAGTTGATAAACTCAATGACGGCCATTTCATTGTAGTCGGAAAGAGGGAAAACGCTGGTAAAAACAGATTGCAACCCAATATCTTTACGGCGTTCCGGCGCAACGTCCCGTTGTTGGAAGCGCTCGTAGGATGCCTTTTGAATTTCAATCAGATCAGGAATAGCTATCTTAATTGTACTTTTCGAAAAATCTTTTCTTGGCTTTACCCCATCAATTTGACTTTTTGCCATATCTCCTTTTCTTACGTAGGGGCGTGATTCATCACGCCCTTGCACTCAATATCACAACGGGCGCAATAAATTGCGCCCCTACAAAACCACACATCCGAAATCGCCTACTTAATCTCAATCTTTGCGCCAACATCTTCCAATTTCTTCTTCATGGCTTCGGCCTCTTCCTTTGCTACCCCGACCTTAACCGTCTTTGGAGCCGCCTCTACCAACTCCTTTGCCTCTTTCAGTCCGAGACTGGTTAACTCCCGCACCACCTTAATCACCTGAATCTTTTTATCCCCGGCGCCAGCCAAAATAACATCGAAAGCGGTTTTCTCTTCAACAACCGCCGCCGCCCCGCCTACTTCTCCCGAAGCTGCCCCTGGCATGGCCGCCATCGCCACCGGCGCGGCCGCCGTCACACCAAAACGATTTTCCACAAGTTTAATCAGCTCGGATAGCTGCAATACCGGCATTTTCTCGATTGCCCCAATAATCTGATCATTGGATAATTCCATTTCTGCTGTTGCCATTTTCTTCTCCTTTTGTTTTAGTTATTCTTCTGTTTTCTGACGAACCTCCAAAACTGCCTGAAGCGTTCGAGCCCACTTATTTAACACCTCACCCAGCGCACCCCTGATTCCATATAGGGGGGATTTCATTCGCGCCACCAATTGGCCTAGCAATACCTCCCTGCCAGGAAGTTTCGCCACCTGCTTAAACGCGGCAAGATCAATAACCCGATTTTCAATAACACCCACCCTCATCTTTAGCTTCTTTTGCTGTCCAAAAAGGGTGTCTAGCGCCTTCATTGGCGGGACAGGGTCAGAAAGTCCAAGGGTAATAGCGACCGGCCCCTTAAAATTGGCAACGACTTTTTCGAGAGGTGTTCCTTGAGCCGCTCGGATCGCTAACCTGTTTTTGACCACATTAAATTCTCCCTTAGCCTTTCGAAGCGCAATTTTCACTTCCCGGATCTCTTCCACATTCATTCCGGAATAATCGGAAAGAACAGACACCTTTGCTAGCGAAAATTTCTGGTGCAATTTCTCAACAACAATCTCTTTTTCTGTTCTCGTCATTCCTGCCCCTTTGTTATAAACCCCCTCAATCCCCCTTATCAGGGGGAAGTTCATCACCACCAAAATCCCCTCCCCCTGACAAGGGGGATTGAGGGGGTTGTTCCCTGCCCTCTTTTGGGCAACCAACAAGGGTTGCCCCTACAGAAACCTTTCCTAATTCAAATGATCCATACCAGTAATATCAATGCAAATCCCCGGACCCATGGTCGATGAGACAGTAATCCCCCTCAAATACTGTCCCTTAACTGTGGCAGGCCTTGCCTTAATAATAGCCTCAATCACCACACTCGCGTTTTCAAAGAGCTGTTGCGCGCTAAAGGAAATTCTGCCAATTGACCCGTGAAATATCCCAGCCTTTTCTACCCGATACTCAACCCTGCCCTGACGAAGCTCTCTGATCGCTTTCGCAACATCAAACGTAACCGTTCCCATTTTTGGATTTGGCATAAGACCCCGAGGCCCCAAAACCTTTCCGAGTTTTCCAACCGTTCCCATCACATCCGGGGTCGCAACCGCAGTATCAAACTCCATCCACCCTTTGTTGATCTTTTCAATGAGATCCTCCATTCCAACGACATCTGCGCCCGCCTCTCGCGCTTCTTTTTCCTTCTCCCCCTTCGCGAAAACAACGATACGCACTTTTTTACCGGTCCCATGCGGCAGTGTTGTGGAGCCCCGCACCATTTGATCGGAATGTCGCGGATCAACCCCCAAACGCACGGCAAGATCAACCGACTCGTCAAACTTTACAGACGCCGCCTCTTTTACAAGTCGAAAGGCCTCTTCCAACGTATAGGCCGGTTTCGTTACCTTTGCAACAGCTACCTTATATCGCTTTCCCATATTCTCTCCTGTGATGTTGGGTTTGATGAATCAAACCCCTACGAAACAACCTGTATTCCCATGCTGCGGGCCGTTCCCTCGATGATCCGTCCCGCCCCTTCCATATCAATTGCATTTAAGTCAGCCATCTTCGTTCGGGCAATATCCCGAATCTGAGCCTTCGTAACATTTCCGACCTTATCTTTATTAGGCATTGGCGCCCCTTTCGTAATCTTGGCCGCTTTTTTTAGGAGATCAGATGCTGGAGGCGACTTTGTAACAAAGGTAAAAGTCCTGTCGGTATAAATTGTGATTAGAGCCGGAATGATCGTATCTTCGATCCCTGCAGTTTTCGCATTAAACTGCTTGCAGAAATCCATAATATTGAGTCCGTGCTGACCTAAAGCCGGCCCCACCGGAGGCGCTGGATTGGCTTTGCCGGCTGGAATCTGAAGTTTTACAGTCGTTTTTATCTCTTTTGCCATCGTTATACCTTTTCTACCTGAAGAAAGTTTAACTCCACCGGAGTGGAGCGACCGAAAATAGAAACCAAGACCTTTAATTTACTCTGTTCAGGATGCATTTCATCCACAACGCCATTAAATCCAAAGAATGGTCCATCTGTAATGCGAACGGTATCTCCTTTTTCAAATTGCGTTTTCTCGCTAGAGGGAGCTGCCCCCTCATCCACCTGCTTTAAGAGAAGATCAACCTCCTGTTGAGTAAGAGGCGATGGGTCTTCTCCAGTCCCCAAAAAACCAGTCACCTTGGGTGTTATCTTAACCAGTTGCTGCAATTGATCATCAATACACATTTCCATCAGGACATATCCAGGAAAAAACTTCTTTGTTAGAGTCTTCTTCTTTCCATCCTTAATCCGAACGACCTCCTCTGTTGGAACAAGAACCCTTCCCACTCGGTTTTCAAGGCCCAGACTCTTCACTTTTTCCTCCAGCGCCGTCCTGACACGGTTTTCAAATCCAGAATAGGTGTGAATAACATACCAGCTTTTTTCCATATTCATCCCATATAAGGCAGGGCGTGGCAAGCAACGCCCCTACTCAAAACACCCATTTAAGCAGGCGAACTAAAATAGAGTCCATAACCGCAAGAAAAATGGAAACAACGAGAGTCAAAAGAATAACGACCGTTGTTGATCCAATGACCTCGCTCTTCGTGGGATAGGAAACCTTCAGAACCTCGCCCTTGACCTCCCCAAAAAACTCTTTGATTGTTTGAATCCATTTCTTTACTGTTTCCATATTTCAAATTGACGCAGGCCAGGCGGGACTCGAACCCACAACATGCGGTTTTGGAGACCGCCGCTCTAGCCGTTGGAGCTACTGGCCTATTTTTTACTTAACCTCTTTATGAGGGGTATGTTTCCGACACCGGCGACAGAATTTTTTTAACTCCAAACGCTCCGGGTCATTCTTCTTATTTTTTGTTGTAGAATAATTCCTTTCCTTGCATTCCGGACAAGCCATCGTAATAATTTCTTGCATTCTTATTCCCTTTTTTCCAAGCGGCCCAACAGGCGTGACGCCTGATAAACCCCATCCCCACCTAACCTCCCCTTGAAG
>JACPZM010000054.1 GCA_016195485.1 Candidatus Troglogloeales bacterium
CTGTGGCTTGCGCCTTGCCATGAGCGCGAATCCATCACTTTCATTTTGTTCCGCTACTTCCGTGTCACAGCACTAGTCAATCTGCGCCTTTTGAAGGTGACCCGAAAAATCGCGATAGATCACTTTCCATTTGGTGTAATGATCCAAAGCACCGCCGCGCCCTCCGGCATCGCGAGGGCCTAATCCGGTTTTTTTCGTGCCGCCAAATGGAAGCTGAATCTCGGCGCCAATCGTTGAGGCATTGATATAAATAAGGCCGGCATCCATGTCACGTTCGAAAACAGCGGTCTTATTGACATCTCTCGAATATATCGCCGCAGAAAGTCCAAAGGAAATATCATTGGCGATTTTTATCGCCTCCCGCAGATTGTTTACTTTCAGGATCGACACCACCGGCCCAAATATCTCCTCTCGCGCAATCCGCATTGCAGGTGTAACATCGACAAAGATTGTCGGCTCAATGAAGTTGCCATAAGCGCAATTCCCTCTTTTCGTTCCCTTTCCTCCGAGAATCAGCCGCGCCCCTTCTTTTTTCCCGATATCAATATAGTTGAGTGCCTTCTGATATTGGGCCTCGTTCACCATTGGCCCCATCTGTGTTTTTTGTTCCTGTCCATTGCCTACAATGAGGCACGCGGCCCTTTTCTTGAATTGTTTGATAAGTCGGTCACACACTTTTTTATGGACAATCAGTCGGCTGGCAGCGGTGCAACGCTGGCCGCTGGTGCCAAATCCGCCCCAGAGCGCTCCCTCGATGGCAAGATCCATATCCGCGTCATCCATAATAATGATCGGATTCTTTCCGCCGGTCTCCATCATAAAATGTTTTTGGAGGGAACCGCAGATACCCGCTATTTGTGAGCCGACTTCATTGGATCCGGTAAACGCTATGGCATCCACATCAGGATGTCGCACAAGTGGATCACCCACGGTCTCTCCAAAACCGTGCACCAGATTGATGACCCCGTGAGGAACTCCCGCCTCTTCCAATATTTCAACAAACCGTGTCGCGCAAACCGGCGTCTCTTCCGCTGGCTTAAAAACCACAGTATTGCCTGCGATCAATGCGGGTGTGATCTTCCATGAAGGGATTGCTATCGGAAAATTCCAAGGGGTAATCAGCCCACAGACACCCATGGGGACACGCATTGATTTTGCATCTTTGTTTGGCAGTTCGGATGGAACCGTTTCGCCGCAAAGACGCCGCCCTTCCCCGGCCATGTAATAGGTCATATCAATCGCTTCCTGAACATCCCCCAATCCCTCTGGAAGAATCTTGCCCATCTCGCGCGTAACCAATGTTCCTAATACCTTCTTCCGCTTTACCATGATCTCTGCGGCGCGATACAGCATCTCGCCCCGTTTTGGAGCGGGTAGATTAGACCAAGAGGGGAATGCCAATCGTGCGGCTTTCACTGCGGCATTGACATCTCTAACATCGGAATCGGCTACACGGGCGATGACATCGCGTGAGTCTGCGGGATTAAGAGACGGAAATCTCTTTCCACTCATAGCCTGCACCCATTTCCCATTTATAAAATTATTGATGCTCTCTGTCATAAACGTATGAAATTTCTTAATAGATCCTTGCCGACCTTCGTCAATATTGATTCGGGATGGAACTGCACCCCTTCGACAGGAAAAGATTTATGCCTTACCCCCATCACTTCGCCGACATCGGTCCATGCCGTTATTTCCAAACAATCCGGGATCGACTCTTTGCGTATGATGAGCGAATGATATCGGGTTGCTTCAAACGGATTCGGAAGCTGATCATAAACTGTTTTGCCATCATGCAAAATCATAGAGGTCTTGCCGTGCATCAGCCGCGCGGCGCGCGCCACCTCGCCCCCATAAGCCTCTCCAATCGCCTGATGTCCCAGACAAACACCTAGAATTGGAATTTCAGGCCCAAACGTCTTAATCAGATCAACGGAAATTCCAGCCTCTTTTGGGGTACAAGGCCCGGGCGAGATAACAATTTTGCTGGGCCGCATTGCTTCAATCTCTGCGAGCGTAATCGCATCGTTTCGAAAAACGGACAGCTCTTCGCCCATCTCGCCCAGATACTGGACTAAGTTGTAAGTAAACGAGTCGTAATTATCAATGACGAGAATCAACGCTACCCCCCCTAGCCCCCCCTTATAAAGGAGGGGGATTATAATCCTTGTTCGGCGATTTCAATGGCAGAGAGCATCGCCTTTGCCTTATTCAGGGTCTCTTCGTATTCACTATTCGGATCAGAATCCGCGACGATTCCCGCCGCAGCCTGAACTGTAGCCACATTGTCCTCAATCACAA
Source organism: Candidatus Troglogloeales bacterium (assembly GCA_016195485.1). Lineage (GTDB taxonomy): Bacteria > Nitrospirota > Nitrospiria > SBBL01 > SBBA01 > JACPZM01. Next base: position 2,302 of record JACPZM010000054.1, read on the forward strand.
TTGTGCGTATGGTAATACAGGTATCCATATTCCCGTCAAACCCAAAATATCCAACGGCGCCGGCATAAAGGCCACGGCTGTCAGGCTCCAATGCGTCAATAATCTCCATTGCCCGAATTTTCGGCGCCCCTGTTACCGTGCCGGCAGGAAAACAAGCCTCTAGCAGAGCAAAGGGATCGGACTCTTCCCGTAATTGACCGACGATATTCGAGACAATATGCATGACGTGCGAGTATCGTTCCACGACCATCAACTCGGTAACTTGCACGGAGCCATATTCGCAGACTCGGGAGAGATCGTTTCGGCCCAAATCCACCAACATGATATGCTCCGCCAGTTCCTTCGGATCAGCCAGGAGTTCGGCTTCGAGCGTTCGGTCTTCTTGCGGTGTCTTGCCGCGACGGCGTGTTCCCGCGATAGGGCGTGTTTCCGCCCGTTTCCCTTCTAACCGCACCAAAACCTCTGGGGATGTTCCAACCAGATGGAGCGACCCTGCTTCCAAATAATACATGTAAGGGGAAGGATTGATATTTCGCAACGTTCGGTAAACTACAAACGGATCAGAATAGATGGGGATCGTAAAACATTGCGAGAGTTGCACCTGAAAAATATCCCCCGCACGAATAAATTCCTTCGCTTTGTGCACAGATTGAATAAAGGCCTCTTTACTCATATTGGGGACAGGAAGGCTGACCGTTGAAGGGAGGCGATTAACTTTTTTTAATGGTAAGTCAAAACGGGCAATGGTCGCATCAATTTTCGCTACAGACTTTTGATAGGCTTCTTTGAGGTCGCAATCATCAATAAAGGCGTTCGCGACAATTTTAATTTTGTGTTTTAGATTATCAAATACTAGAAAAGTATTGGTAAACATAAAGAAGAAGTCTGTTTCCTTTTGTTCCGACTTAAATGGTGTCGACTCAAAAAATCGCACCCCTTCATAACCGATAAATCCAACGGCGCCACCAGAGAATCGGGGCAGTCCCTCGATATGAACTGGTTTAAATCTGGCCATGATATTTTTTAAGACCTGTAGCGGATTTTCGTTATGAAGGCGTTGACAGTGACCGCTTTCAATGATCTCCACTGTGTGGCCTGCGCCTCTAATAACAATAGAAGGGTTTGTCCCTAAAAAAGAATATCTTCCCCATTTTTCTCCCCCTTCCACGCTTTCCAGCAAGTAGGCATAGTCCCCCTCTTTGATTTTAAGAAAGGCAGAGACAGGGGTTTCGGTATCGGCCAATATCTCGCGATAAACGGGAATGAGATTTCCTTCTTTCGCCTTTTCGAAAAACAACTCAAATGTGGGTGTGATCATTGCGTTCCCTCCCCTTCAAGGAGAGGTCAGGTGGGGATGGGTTTTGTGTTACGTCCTCTTTTTCAGATCCAAGATAACTAATTTCGCAATCTCTTTCAGTGCGTCAAAAACCCCTTTTCCGGTTGAGGCCACCCCTTCGAAGTAGGGAGCCTTTCTGGGATTTAAAACACTATTCAGTTCTGATGTAGGTGTGACATTCGGAAGATCGCGTTTATTGTATTGCATGACAAGCGGAATCGTATCAAAATCTATGTTATGCTCCGTAAGATTTTTCATTAAATTTTCAATGCTTTCCATATTCGCTTCCATTCGCGCCTCTTGAGAATCAGAAACGAACACGACACCATCGGCACCCCGTAGAATCAGTTTTCGACTTGCGTCATAAAATACCTGACCGGGAACGGTGTAGAGGTGAAAGCGAATTTTAAAGCCGTTGATTGCCCCCAAAGAAAGAGGGAGAAAATCAAAAAATAATGTTCGTTCTGTTTCCGTGGCAAGAGAAATCAGCTTGCCCTTACTTTCTGGAGAGGTGCGTTTATAAATATAGCTTAAGTTTGTTGTTTTTCCGCAAAGACCTGGCCCATAATAGACAATCTTGCAGTTGATCTCTTTGCCGGAATAGTTAATAAAAGACATGAACGTGTGCGGGCACGGCATGCCGTACCCCTACCTCTTAACCAAATAACCGATCAATATCGGCCTCTGTAATCGCCGCAAAGGGAGAACGGGTCTCTTGTTCTTGTCGATCTTTTTCTGAATTGCTCAAGATGGCAGAAAAAATTTTTGTCAACGCCTCGCCGCTTTTTCGGACCCGAAGACGCACAAGACCCAGAGAGGATCGCTGATCAAAAATAACAACCAGGATAACTCTTTGGGCAATCGTGGAGAGGTGTATGTGATCCCTTTCCCCTTCATGGAATAAAAAAGTAAACTCTTTTTCACCCATGAGTTTTGCGATTCCACCGCTTGCCGCAATATTGCCTGCCGTTAAAGAAGCAAGAGAGGTAGTATCGATGCTTCGAGAGTCGCCCGCGCTGGCGATCAGATGGCCATCCTTATCAACCAGAAACGTAAGCTTCGCGTTTGCCAGATCTGCCAATTTTGTCAGCTCCGCCTCAATCAGTTTAAAATCTCCATCGTGCAAAACCCACCCTGGATCAGACATTACGCCCCCCCCCCTCCGATAGCTCGTCGAGATCAAGTCCTTCTGTTTTTTCAAGCCGCTCAATATAATGGTTGGCCCACGCAAGATATATTCCTGCGGCATCTTTCATTGCCATTGCTCCCTTAATCAGCTCTGACAACTCCTGTTCATCCCTTCCCTGCAAACGGAGTGCCTTTACTTTATCTTCAAATTGGTCATTGAGCCGCATCATTGCCTGCATGACGCCACCCAACGATTCTTTTACACCCTTTTCCATATCATCACCTTTGTTGTCACAGGAAGATAGCCTGATAAGCGGCCATCGTAGCACAATACATAGAGCACTGACAATATCATCTCATCATCAGTTTGTTTTCTACTTGGTTTTCTTGAAGTGAAATTGATGGTCTACGCAGGTGGGCTTTTCTGTGGGCGGCGGGGGGAATTTCCATGTTGCAATTTCATGTAGCAGGCATTTCTCCAAAGAGGGGTTGTTGAATGCCGAGGTAATTACCTCAGCGACTAAATCGGGCACACCCATAATATGTTTTTCAGTGATCATGGAGGCATGTTCAGAGGCGATAAAAAGAAGGTTTGGCTCGACAACATTATAAAAACCTCACAGTAATAGCCTATTTTGATTATTTGGTGAAATCAAGCACTCTTTTGGTAATCTGAAGTGTACCGATCGATAACCTGTCGAATCATTCTTTGATACGAAATATGTTGCTTTTTGGCCTGTTTCTTAAAAAAATCAATACTCGTTTTTTTAAAAGAGATCGTTACCTTAACGTTCTCCTCGCTGAACACCAATTGATCTGGTGGAGGAAGGAAATCTTTAACCACTCTCAATACTCCGATCGGCTCATCAGTATACTGAATTTTGCTCTTCATATAGTTTTCTCCCTTTCCTCCAATATCCTGCGCCGTAAATGCGAATGGCATCCTCCCTCTTTGTAAACCGCACGGTCATGATGCCATCACCAACGCGTCCAATACAGAAAAAGCGGTCTTCTTCTTTGCTATGGTCAACGTCTTCCGCCACAACACGCTGAAGATCAAGAAATGCTTGTTGGGCCACTGCAAAAGAAACGTTGTGTTTGGATTGATTTTCTTTGTTTTTCTCCTCATCCCATTCAAGGAAGGAATCGGGCTGGAGACCGCACGCATTAGAACTGCTTTTTAAACTCCTCAAATCCTCTTCTCATTTCCGCCAATTCCTCCTTCAGTTCATTGACTGTCTCTTGCAGTTTCAGGAACGCTGCGTTATCGACAAAGTGACTGGTCAGGGCGACATGAGGCACTTTTGTGCCATCTGCAATTTCTTGAGGAGCGATGGGGCCAGAGAGAAGATGTGCGTAGCGCGCCTCTTTCTTCCCGGAAAGGCGCGGCAGGGAGATGATATAACCCCATTCCTCCAATGTATGGAGGGTTGCTATCGTCTCATCTACAGTTGCAAAAGGATGGAGCCGTTCTGTCCGTGTGCGAAGTTCCCCAACCGTTTGAAACCCTCTTAACATCAGCACACAAATAACGGCGGCTTCTGGTGGCATCAAAAGAGTTTTCTTCAGAAAAAGCTCTGAAAATTTGGGTACGCGCGAGAGATTGTCCTGATCGATCAGGTTTTTTTCTTTGAGTTTTTCCAACGCCAACGCAACAATCCCCTCATCGTAAGAGACAATCGGATCGCGGCTGGAGGTTTGATTACAAGCGTTGCAAAGCGCATTTAACGAAAGAGGATAGTAGGCGGGAGTGGTCATCTCCTTTTCGATCAAACACCCTAACACCCGTATTTCTTCTTCAGTTAGAATAGGATCAATCATCGGAGATTGGCTGCTAATTTCTTTTTAATGAGCGACGCCCCTTTTACCCCCGATAAGAGCATCGCACCAAAGGCCGGGCCCATTCGGGGGGCGCCGAAAACGGCCGCAACCGAAAGACCGACCACAAATAGATTGGGATAGACCTCGGAGGTTTTCTTTATTACCGTTTCTTCGGAACGATCAACCCACATCGCGCCGTTGCCCGGCACGCTCTTGTGCAAGCCGCGTTTGGCCAGAAGTGCCACCGTAATTGCATCATGGCCGGTTGCATCAACAACCACTTTAGACGTAAGCGCAATCGGATCAATGTGGGCGAGGTCATGGTTCATGATTTCTAATGAATGATAGTTGACCACCAGTCCTTCCAGATTGTTGTGCTCTCCCCGAATAACAAGATCAACCACCTGTGTATTATTGAGAACCTTAATCCCTGCATCAAACGCCGCTCCAATGAGTTTGGCTGTGGCATGGGGCGGGTCTACAATATACATCTCCTCTGAAATCTTTTTACAGGGGACGCCAATCTTGAGCAAAATTTCCTGTGCAGGATGCGCGATGGCGGCCTTGTTCATCAGATACCCGCCGTTCCAAAAACCGCCCCCAAGGTGATTAAGCTGTTCTACAAGAACAACGTTGAAGCCCGACGCGGCAAGCTCCTTCCCGCACACCAAGCCCGCAGGGCCAGCTCCCACGATTAGAACATCTGACTCAATTATCTGGTCAAACGCTTGGAAATATTCTCGTGCAATGGTTCGGGTAATGTCCGCTTCTCGTAAGGGTTGAATTTCTCGTTCTTTCATAAGGAATCTTTTGCGGCAGAACTCACCCGTGCCGCTTTCCTGCGTCAGGTGTAGCATTATTGACTGCTGTGTTCTTTATCTGTATGAATTGCTTAAAATAATTATCAATTTCTGGTCTTAATTCAATTCCTATTCGTTCAAAAATATTGAGTAAATTTTGATAAGCGTCTTTGCCGCCGATAAAATCCCAAAATTCACTTGCAACCTTTAACTCATTTTCAAGGTCTAACATGCCTCTCATTGTCCAGCGATTATAGGGTTCTGGTTCGTATGGATTGTAGGGAATGGCAATCAGAGATTGAACCTCAAGAGTCGTATTATTGGCAAGTGTTGCCGCAATCCATTCTAATAGTGTCCGCTTAAATTCTTTGAAACCTCCAGCGTTTGGTTTTGCTGTTTTTATATCAAAAAGATAAACTGTTCCGTTGTGCGCAACAAGTTTAACATCAACTTTGGTCAGCTTAACTGTTTTCATTTCACCTTGTCTACAAACTTTCCTGATTGCATTGATTTCCTCTTGTTTATTTGGAGATGAATTGGCAGTTGCCAATCCGTCCATTATGTTTTGAATAACTCTGTGCGCTTCTGATGAAATTTGTATTCCAGCTTTCTGTTGCGATGTAGCACTTACAAAACTTGAAGAAGCTAATGCTAATGCAACAGGTTCAAAAATACTTGTGCCAAAATTCGTATTTAGAGAATGTATGAAAGAAAACAAAGCCATTCTGTCTTTGCCAAGCAGCCTTGTATGAAACGGCATTGATGCCGGCTCTGGATTGTAGTTACTAAATTTATGTCTTAAACTGTTACGCAACACATTTTCAATATTTGCAATTTGCCCTTTAGGTAAGGCCATTACTTTCTCTTTAAGTGGAAAATGGTTTCTGAATATGCGCCTTTATCTTTTTCAGTACGATTTAGCACTGGTCGTTTATACCGATTTACGATTTGCATCCCGGCATTTTCAGCAATTGTTGGATACATATTATATTTATCATTTGCTACAAGTAAAATGTCATAATCTTCTACTAAAAACTTCTTACAGTTATTTACAACATCTGTGATGCCTTGAATGTAATTCTGTTTTGCTTCCCTACCTTGTCCTTTGTAAAGCGGGCCTATTTCTAAATCATCTTTTCTGTCAAAACCAAATAGATCATAAGCGTAAGCGTGTTGCTCGTGATAATCAATTAGTCCTACATAAGGAGGACTTGAAAAAATTCCTTTAATTTTTTGTTTCTCGGCCAATTCTGCAAAAAAAGAATTTTTCTTTTGAAGTTCTCCGAAAATATCTATTGTTCTACTATCTCCTGTTAGGCAAACTTGAAAAGTTTGTGTTCTTAATCTATCAAATTCTAATAACCGTTTCATGGTGTCTTCTGTGTATGCTTCCCACCACTTTAAAATAGAGAAAAGAGGTTTACACATTTTCCCATGTTTAGAACAGTAATATGTTGTAGTTATAGGTTCAAATAAAGTGGCCAAGTCTGCATGAGTAGTTGCTCTACAAGAACGAATAGTTCTGCTCAACATGACGCTAATGACCTTTTTTGTATCTGTATTTTTTATTTTTTTAATTTCATCAAAAACAAATTGAATTTCGTCTCTAATATGCTGCGAATACCACTTGTCAAGGAATGTGTCTGCCTTGTCTTGTTTTAATTTAATTCCATAATCTTTTACAAGTTTATTGAATATGGGAAAAAACTCTTTTTCCTTTTCTGTTCCATATTTATCTTCGTTTACTTCACCTTGCTTCAAGCGGTATTTGTAATCTGGAACAGGGAAATATCGGTTATTAAATTCATAAAGCACCTGTAGAAGCTTACTCTCAAACTCAAGTATGCGTGAGTTAGTAAGAAATTCTTTGAATACTTTCGTTATTCTTTTAATTTCAGTTTTAATATCAATAAAATTGTATTTAATGACCTTGCAGTTTCCGATTATTGTATTGAAAGCCGAAATATCAATTCCAATAGCATGTATTCCAAGCTCAGAAGATTGCACCATTGTTGTTCCACTGCCGGAAAAAGGGTCAAGAACAATATCTCCTTTTTTGAAATAGGTTTCCTTTTTAAAATTATCTGTGTGAGAATCAAGAAAATATTGTACAAGTTGCGGAATGAATTTACCCTTATAAGGGTGAAGACGGTGAACATGCTTTGTTGTTTCAGCTTCTTTGTATTGTTCAAAAGACAAAGCCCAGTTTAAATCTCCTCCTAGTTGATTTTTCCATGAAAGTTCTCTGTGCCCGTTATAAGATTTATAATAAGCAATTAATTCTTGTTTGGAAACTTGAGTAGTTCCATTATGCCCGATTTTTTTAATACGCCCATATTGGATGAGGTAAGAAATATTTGAGCTTGTTACATTCTTTCCTAAATGGTCAGTTGCCCACGCACTGGCTTCTTTAATAGTTAATAATAGATCGGTCTCTATCATTTTTAATTTCTTTCCCTATCTTTTTCACCAGTCCAACAATGCCAGTTTTTTCCGCACCGTATTTCATTTATATAACTCCGCCCCTTGTTTTTTGAACTCTTCTGATTTTTCCATTAAGCCAAGTTGCAGAGCGGATTGGTCATCAAGGGCGTTTTTCTCGGCGTATTCACGCACCTCTTCTGTAATTTTCATGGAACAAAACTTTGGCCCGCACATAGAGCAAAAGTGAGCAACTTTTGCTCCCTCCGCAGGTAGCGTCTCATCATGAAACGCCTTGGCGCGTTCGGGGTCCAAAGACAAATTAAATTGGTCTTCCAACCGAAACTCAAACCGCGCCTTGGACAAGGCATTATCGCGCGCTTGGGCGCCAGGATGCCCCTTGGCCAAATCGGCCGCGTGCGCTGCGATCTTATAGGTGATGACCCCTTCCTTAACATCGTTCCGATCTGGAAGCCCCAGATGTTCTTTGGGCGTTACATAACAAAGCATGGCACAGCCAAACCAGCCGATCATCGCCGCGCCGATTCCGGAAGTAATATGGTCGTAACCGGGGGCAATATCAGTCGTCAGAGGCCCTAACGTATAAAACGGCGCCTCCATGCAGTCTTCTAACTGCTTCTCCATATTGATTTTAATCAGATGCATTGGAACATGGCCCGGGCCTTCAATCATCGTCTGCACATCGTGCCTCCATGCGATTTTGGTCAGCTCTCCGAGCGTCTCTAACTCGCCGAACTGCGCAGAATCATTGGCGTCGGCAATCGCTCCTGGGCGAAGGCCATCGCCCAAGCTAAACGAGACGTCATACGACTTCATAATCTCGCAAATCTCCTCAAAATGGGTGTAGAGAAAGTTTTCTTTGTGATGCGCCAGACACCACTTAGCCAGAATTGCCCCGCCCCGCGAAACGATTCCTGCAACCCGTTTGGCCGTCATTGGCACATAGCGAAGAAGCACCCCCGCATGAATCGTAAAATAATCGACACCTTGCTCGGCCTGCTCAATCAACGTGTCGCGATAGAGTTCCCAAGTAAGGTCTTCCACAATACCGCCTGTTTTTTCCAACGCCTGATAGATCGGCACGGTGCCGATCGGGATGGGAGAGTTGCGCAAAATCCATTCCCGCGTTTCATGGATATTTTTCCCCGTTGAAAGGTCCATCACGGTATCCGCGCCCCATCGAATAGACCAAATCATTTTTTCAACTTCTTCCGGAATAGAAGATGTAACGGCAGAATTCCCGATATTGGAATTGATTTTAACCAAGAAATTGCGGCCAATAATCATCTGTTCTGATTCGGGGTGATTGATGTTGGCCGGAATAATCGCTCGCCCTCGCGCCACTTCGCCACACACAAATTCCGGCGTGATGACAGCGGGAATCATTGCGCCAAAACTTTGTCCCGGATGTTGCATGGCGATGGTTTGATTTCCTGCAGAGGAGTGCATCGCCTGATTTTCACGAATGGCGATATATTCCATTTCCGGCGTAATGATCCCCTTTCGGGCATAATGCATTTGGCTGACGTTCATGCCGGATTTTGCCCGCAATGGCCTGTGCTTATTGGGAAATCGAATATCTGCAAGTTCGGGATTGTTTGCCTGCTTGCGTCCATATCCAGATGAGATGTCTAAAAGTTTCTCCACATCGCGGCGATCTGAAATCCAATTTTGTCGGATTGGGGCAAGACCCGCTTTAATATCAATTGTAATGTTGGGATCAGTATAAGGGCCAGAGGTGTCATAGACCTCTAATGGCGGGTTCTCTTCTTGTCTTCCTGTGTTTGCGTGACGGGTAGGGGAGAGGGCAATCTTCCGCACGGCGACTTGTATGGAGGGCGACGTCCCCTGGATGTAACCCTTTGTGGATGCGGGCAACGGCTTAATCGTTAAAAGGGTTTGATCAAAGCCATTTTCCAATAAAGCATTATTTTGATTTTTAGACAGCCCCATCTTGATCCCTCCTTGGTTAGCGGGGTGCGGCCGTCTCACTCTATCTCCCTTCGCTGGAATGACCCAGATCAGGTTCAAAGGGTTGTTCCGCCCCCCTCCCCCTGAAGGGGGATTGAGGGGGTTAGAACTCTCAGCCAGCCGGCACCCCCAAATTTGCTTTCCATTCTTTCACATCGAATAAACGCTCGTCAAGGAATAAAGGATCGATACTTGACAAGGAGATGCTTCAAATGAGAAAGAACAATTGGATGTGGGGGCCTTGCTCGCTTCGCTCCAAATGCCCCCACGCCCTCGCAGTCGGCGTTCCGACCGCGTTCGGACGGGCAAAGGTCGGAACGCTCGCAGGGCACGTTGCCCCGACTGCGGCCCGATCCTCACTGGGACTGTGGGGGAATAGTGTACACCATCGGGGAGATAAGGGATGGAACATATGGATAAAGAACGGACCGTTCAGAAGATGTTTTCTTCGATTGCGCGCTATTACGATTTGAATAGCGGGCGAAGCTTGCGCGCGTTTCCGCAGCCCTCGCGGTGGCCGCGCCACCCATAGAATGCATTTTAGCCAACGCGGAGTCTCTTCCCTTTAAAGATCAATCGGTAGATGTCGCTTTGACCGGTTTTTGTATGAGAAATGTGGCGAATTTAGATAAAGCCGTTGGTGAAATCTTTCGTGTTCTAAAACCATCGGGACGTTTTGCCTGCCTGGAGTTCTCAATGCCGCAACATAAATTTCTAAGCAAGCTGTATGATTTTTACTCCTACAAGTTGCTTCCGGCAATCGGAACTTATGTTGCGAAAGATCGCACGGGTGTTTATCAATACCTCACTGACTCGATCCGATTGTTTCCCAATCAGGAGGCGTTTTCGGAAAGGATTCACAAGGCCGGTTTCAAAGAAGTGACTTATTTAAATCGGACAGGGGGGATTGTCGTCATTCATATCGGGAAAAAAGATGACGCGACTACTTAGACGTTTGGCGTGACCTCTACTTTAACCTGTGCGGTAATATCGTGCGGCATTTTCACTGAGACGTAAAAAGAGCCAAGTTCCTTAATCGGTTTTTCAAGAAGAACATTGTGCCGATCCATTTCTATCCCTTGGGTCAAAATCGCATCTGCGATATCTCGTGCCGTAACCGAGCCAAACAATTGCCCTGCTTCTCCAACCTGTACCGGAATCGTTAAAGAAAGAGCCGATATCTTCTGAGCGATATCCTCTATCTGACGCTTTTCTTTCTTGATCTTATCTTCAACAACCTTCTTGAGATGTTCCTGCGCTTTTACATTTCTCGGCGTCGTTAGGAGTCCCAATCCTTTTGGAAGCAAATAGTTTCGGGCGTAGCCATTGGCCACATCCACAACCTCTCCCATGTTCCCCACCCTTTCTATCGTTTCTTTTAATATCAGCTTCATACCACAATCTCCTTGATAAAAATAATTCAAATCGATTCCGCATTCTAGTGGGTAATGCCATTGCCTGTCAATCGAATAATGCGCCCAAAATCCACCACCTAATTTTGTTTTTGAATCAAACCTTCTTTTCTCTTGTCGAGTTACTTTTTAAAATCTACACCTTTGGGGTATTTCGTTCTTATCCAGTTTGCGAAGCAATAAAGCCCGTACGAGATCAGAAAAACAGATAAAAGAAAATAAAAGTTTCCAATAGTGTCAGGATAATGATCAGCTAGATAAAAAACAACTGCCAATAGGGCACAAATAGCAAAAACAAATATCCATAAAATAAAAAGCGGGTTCATTCCGGCATGGTACACCTTTTTGTCATTTTTTTCCAGATTGAGGAAATATTTGCGCACGCTTTTCAAAATGTCCGTACAAGCACCAAGAATTATTTAACCCAAACGAGCGAAACATATGTTGTTTGGCACTTTTATTGCTTTTTGTTAATGAAGTGTTCGATTTAATGGAGGTAAGGATGAAGTGTCCTAAATGCAATGGCTGGATGTGCACGGAGCGTCTTTCAGATTTTCATACGATGTTCGATATATGGAAATGTGTCAATTGTGGCGCACGGATAGATAACATTATCTTGGAAAACCGAAGAATACCCGTACACGTAGACTCCCAGACAGAGGCTAACTATTGCCCACAAGTTGATTAACCAGAGAGCAATGTTCCACCCCTCGGATAGGTAATATAAACGCTTCCACCCTCGCTATGGTGTCATCACCACCGGTTCTTGATTCCCTTGCCTGCATTTTTGGGTGTATGCCGCAACTTGCTCTTCTGAAATACGGGGTAGTAGAATGACCGTATGTCCCCAAATCATATCAATACAAGCCGGAAAAAAAATGTTGTCGTGATTGGCAACGGGATGATCGGCCAGCGGTTTTGCGAGAAGCTTGCTGAACTGGATACGCAACATCAGTGCCAGATCAATACGTTTTGCGAGGAACCCCGCGCCGCTTATGATCGCGTCGGCTTAACATCGTTCTTTGCGCACCGCGACGCGGAAAAACTGATGCTGGCCAAAATGGAGTGGTATCAAGAGCATGGCGTGGTATTGCATCTTGGGGATCGCGCCACCCAAATTGATCGGAAGGCGCGTCTGGTGCGATCCGACAAGGGGGTTACGATTCCCTACGATGTTTTGGTGCTGGCCACCGGGTCATACCCCTTTGTGCCGAAGATTGAGGGTGTCCACAAACAGGGGGTTTTTGTCTATCGCACGATTGAAGACTTAGAGCGGATTATCGCGTATGGCGCGAAGGTCAAACGGGCCGCAGTCATTGGAGGCGGCCTGCTCGGACTGGAGGCGGCCAAAGCCGCCTTTGATATCGCGCTGGAAACGCACATCGTGGAGATGGCGCCCCGTCTGATGCCAAGACAGATCGACGATGCCGGGTCGCGCATTTTGGTTCGCAAGGTTGAAAGCTTAGGCGTTTTTGTTCATCTCAACAAGATCACGAAGGAAGTCGTCGGCGATGGAACCGTTGCGGGGCTTCGCTTTCAAGACGACACGATCCTTGACGTTGATATGATTATTATCTCTGCGGGGATTTGCCCGCGCGATGACCTTGCGCGTGAATGCGGGCTCGACGTTGGCGAGCGGGGCGGGGTGGTTATAGACGACAAACTGATGACTTCCGATCCATCAATCTATGCTATTGGGGAAGTGGTCTTGCACCGGGATTTGACGTATGGCCTTGTTGCCCCCGGATATATGATGGCCGATGCGCTGGCGGCCAATCTCACCGGCGGAGATGCGTCGTTTATCGGCACCGATCTGTCTGCCAAGCTTAAACTTTTAGGGGTTGATGTCGCGAGTTTCGGTCAATATGAACTGCCATCAGAACAGGTCAAGCCGCTGGTATGGGAAGATCCGTTTAACGGCACTTACAAGAAACTCCTTTTTAATCCCGATGGCACGCGCCTTTTGGGGGGGATGCTTGTTGGGGATACCAGCGATTACAGCCCTCTTTACATGA
>JACPZM010000056.1 GCA_016195485.1 Candidatus Troglogloeales bacterium
AGGATGGCCGCGCTATTGGCTAAATGGAATAAGGGTCTTGTATGGGCGGGCTCTAAACTCGCCCTCTCTATATCTGCCTCGATCTTCTTGAATCGTGCACATTGCTCCTTGGCATAAGTAAGGTCTGCTAAATCCGCCTCGGCGAAGTGGCTGAAGATCCCTGCAACCGTAATCCCCCCATCGATTGCTTTTTGTAAAAACACTGGAACCTCATGAGGCAGTACCCCCAGCCGCCCCATACCGGTATCGACCTTCAGATGTACGGCAATTCCACAGCGTGCGGTCCTTGCGTAACGAGACAATGCGAAAAGGGTAGGCAGGTCAAAGAGAGCCGGTGTCAAACGATACGCAACCACATCTTTAACCCGCTTGACCGGACAACCGGTCATTAAGAGGATAGAAGTTTTGATCCCCGCCTCTCGAATGGCAATCCCTTCATCAAGAGACGCAACCCCCAGCATCGAAACCTGCCGAGACGATTTGACCAGATGCCCCGCAATTGCTGTGGCGCCATGGCCGTAAGCATTTGCCTTGACAACCGCAATGATCGGTCTTTTACCAACTTGCTTGACAACCCGGTCTAGATTCTTGGCTAATAAACCCAGATCAATTTCGGCAATCGTATCTCCAAATGCCACAGATAATCCCTTATTGTTTCCTCTCCTTCAGGGAGCGGATGAAGGTGCGGGTGGGGTTACGCCCGCCCCTACACTTGGAGGATTTCTTCTTCCTTCTTGCGGACGGTTTCTTCAACCTTGATCATAGCTTGATCGGTTGTTTTCTGGGCTTCTTCCTGACTTTTTTTAACTTGATCTTCGGAAAGTGACCCTTCTTTTTGCAGTGCTTTTAATGAATCGTTGGATTCCCTACGAAGATTCCGAATCGTTACCTTGCATTCTTCGCCCATTTTTTTAACGACCTTTACCAAATCCTTTCGTTTATCCTCCGTGAGCAGCGGAATCGGAATACGAACGATCTTGCCGTCATTTTGAGGCGTTAATCCCATCTTGGAGGCCATGATGGCCTTCTCAATCTCTGGAATCGCGCTTACGTCCCACGGCGAAATGGTGACCAAACGACTCTCCGGCGTCGCTAAGCTTGCCACCTGCTTTAATGGAGTGGGTGTCCCGTAATAGTTCACCATCAGCGACTCAAATAACACCAGAGAAGCCCGGCCGGTTCGAACCCCCGATAGCCCGACTTTCAGGTGCTCTAGTGATGCATTGATCTTTTCAACCATTTGTTTTTTAATTGCAGTGTCCATTTATTTTTTACCTTATTTCTGAACAGGGCACTATTTCTTCACAGACTCTTTTGAATAAGGGTGCCGACTTTCTCTCCTGTGAGAATCTTTCGGATATTTTCTTTCTCCTTAATATTGAACACAATCAAGGGAAGGTTATTGTCCATGCAAAGGGTCACGGCGGTCGAATCCATCACGGTTAATCTTTTCTCAATCACTTCAAAAAAAGTCATCTCATCGTATTTTTTAGCCGTTTTGTCTTTTATTGGATCGCGATCAAAGACGCCATCTACTTTTGTGCCTTTTAAGATCACTTCCGCGCCAATTTCCATCGCGCGCAACGCCGCCGCCGTGTCTGTTGAAAAGTAAGGATTCCCGGTGCCCCCCGCGAATATAACTACCCGCTTTTTCTCAAGATGCCGAATCGCCTTCCGACGGATATAGGCCTCCGAAAGCTGTTTCATCTCAATCGCCGATTGAACGCGGGTATAGATTCCCTTTTGCTCCAGAGTGCTTTGTAAAGCGAGGGCGTTTAATATCGTGGCCAACATCCCCATGTAGTCGGCCGACGTCCTCTCCATCCCCGCAGAGGCGCCCGCAAGCCCTCGGAAGATGTTTCCACCACCGATGACAATGGCCATTTCAACGCCCAGATCAACGGCCTCGTGAATGACTTCGGCAAGGGAATCTATCGTTTTGGGGTCGATTCCGAATCCCTGCCCTCCGGCTAAAACCTCACCGCTGATCTTTAAGAGGACCCTTTTATATTTTGGCCCCGTCACCGGCATCATTACTCCCCAAGTTGATACCGAATAAATCGACGAACTTGGATATTCTCGCCGATTTTGGCAATGTTCTCCGCAATCAATTCCTTAATTTTTACGGAAGGGTCTTTAATAAAGGGCATTTCTAATAGAAGTAGGGGCGAGGCAACCCCGCCCCCGCCCTTGATGCTTTCCGAAGGAATATCCTCTTGCCGTACATATTGGGGCGCAGGAGACGATCCGGCTATATGCAAAGCCAAGTCTTTGATAAGGGTTTGAAATTCCGGATTGCGGGCCACGAAATCGGTTTCACAATTGACCTCAATTAAAACCCCAACCCTTCCTCCGGGATGAATGTAAGAGCTGATGAGCCCCTCCTTTGTTTCCCGATCGGCTTTTTTGCCGGCTTGGGTCAATCCCCTTTGACGGAGAAAATCGATTGCTTTTTCAATTTCCCCATTCGACTTTGTGAGCGCTGTCTTACAATCCACAATCCCAGCGCCCGTTTTCTCACGAAGGGCTTTAACAATCTCTATCCCGACCATACCTATATAGGCTCCTGTACAGTTGGCAATGGAAGGTCTGAAGGAAGCGGGACCTCAAGCGTGACTACGCTTTCTAATGTCGGCATGGGCGAGGGAAGTTGGTTTGTAGGCGTCGTTGTGGCCGCGGTCGCGGGCGCGCCTTTCTCGCGAAGCGACATTCCTTCCAATATGGCCGCCACAATGCTATCGGTGATAAGCCGAATGGAACGCATTCCATCGTCATTGCCGGGAATCGGATAATCTATGCCATCTGGATCACAGTTGGTGTCGACCATAGCAATGAGCGGAATTTTAAGCCGAAGCGCTTCAGCAAGGCAGATGCGCTCTTTCACGGTATCAACTATAAAGACCGCGCCAGGAAGTTTATTCATATCTCGAATCCCGGCAAGGTTTTTCAGTAATTTCCCCCGTTCCTTTTCAAGCTGGATCACCTCCTTTTTAGGAAGCCTTTCATAAGTGCCGTCTTGGCTCAACTGCTCTATCTTCTTTAACCGATCGACGCTTTTACGCATGGTGGTGAAGTTGGTCAACATGCCGCCTAACCAGCGTTGATTAACATAAAACATGCTGGATCGTTTTGCCGCGTCTTCAATAACCGATTGCGCCTGCCGTTTGGTTCCCACAAAGAGAACCGACTTGCCAGAAGCGACAATGTCCCGCACAAAATCAGATGCTTCGACAACCTTTCTAACCGTTTTTTGAAGGTCAATAATATAGATATTGCTTCTTTCCCCAAAGATATAACGGGCCATTTTGGGATTCCATCTATTCATGGGGTGTCCGAAATGCACCCCCGCGTCTAACAACTCTTTTACTTCAATCACTATCGTCTCCTCAAATAAAGAATATTTTTCTGTATCGTCATTGCGTATTGACTCAGCCAGAAACTCGAGCTGCCGAAAGATACCACGTTTCAGTCACGATTTGCAATGGGACTTTGGTGAAAATCATCAACAACTGTTAGCAAGAATTGGAAAACCCACATTCCGTGCTTGGCTTTTAGGGCACCCCCTTTTCTTGACTTTTTGATCTGTTCTGTTATCATCTGGTCCGATGAGAGGGCACTCGTGATCGAAAAAAAACTTCCTCCCCCTACAACAAAAGACGTCACAATATCGGGGACTCCGCAGGGGATTTCGCATCTTACACAAAAATTAGCGGACATGCCGACATCCAGGGCATTTGTCTCGCTTGCCAATGAATATTTAAGACAGAATTGCCTGGAGGAGGCAATTTTAGTTTTAACCGCCGGGATACAACGTCATCCAACTTATGTTGCCGCACGCATGATGCTGGGTAATGCCTACCAACGCGCGGGGCAGGTTGCCGAGGCGAAAAGGGAATTTGAAGCGGTCGTGAGGATTCATTCGGAAAATGTTTTGGCCTATAAAAAACTGGCCATCCTATACAGAGAGGCGGGCAATCTGGGCGAAGCAGTAAAAATGTGTAACAAGGTATTGTTGATTGATCCCCATAATAACAAGGTGAAAGGGCTTTTAGCTTCCGTGCAAGAAGAGATCTCGGTCGTAGAGGATCAAGGGGGTGATTGCCTCTCTGACATTTCTTTCGCCGCGCTTCCACAGATTGTTTCCGACTGGCCACAGCTGCCCTCGCAGGGCACTCTGCCCCAACTTCCCTTCAAAACAGAAATGGACGCGAAGGAAGCACCCCCAGTAGCACTCGCGGGAAAGATAGAGTACAATCACCCTTCGTTGTATCAGAAACGTTTAGAAGCATGGCTCGTTTCTATTCAAAATAAAGGAGCGAAAAGATGAGCTTTAGAGAGGGGCTTGAAAGAATTGCGGAAAAAGTGGATGATCTCCTGGGGGTTGCCATTGTGGATTCGGAGGGAATTTTGGTTCAAGAAGTTAAAGCCGACCCTTCGTTTGATTTAATATCTCTTGTTGCCGAGTACAGCGCTTTTGTCAAAGCGGCCGATAAGGCCTCTGTTTCGATGGAGCTTGGTCCCTCATACGAGATAATGGTCACGACGGACAAAATGGCAATCATGATTAAAAAGATTAATGATGGGTATTTTCTCCTTCTGGCGGCAGAATCTGATCAATATATCGGGAAGGGAAGATTTTTTATGAAACGAGAAGCTGCGGCCTTTGTTGAAGATTTGTAATCTTAGAGAAATAACACAGTGATTGCGACAACCGACTTTAAATCCGGCTTAAAAATTGAAGTGGATGGAGATCCTTATGAGATTGTGGATTTTCAGCATGTCAAACCGGGAAAGGGGGGGTCGTTTGTCCGAACAAAGATGCGGAACTTAAAAACGGGAAACACGCTGGAGCGAACCTTTCGGTCAGGAGAAAAATTTGAGTTGCCTGATGTGGCCGAGCGGCAGATGCAGTTTCTTTATGCGCAGGGTGAGGAGTTTCATTTTATGGACACCGAATCTTACGAGCAGCTCTTTCTGACCTCCGAGCAGGTGGGGTTAGCCAGAAATTTTTTAAAAGAAAATATGGTGGCCCAGATATTATTTTATAAGGGGAAGTCCATTGGGGTTTCTCTCCCTAACTTTGTCGAGCTGACTATCACGGAAACCGCTCCCGGCATCCGCGGGGATACCGCGACTGGAGGCACAAAAATCGCCAAACTCGAAACAGGCGGAGAGGTGAAGGTGCCGCTTTACATTGAGGAAGGGACGCTCATTAAAATTGACACGCGGTCGGGTGAATATATTGAGCGCGTTCGGTATTAAGGCGTGGGGTAGATATTTGAATTCAAAATGGATCTTAAAGAAATAAAATCGCTCATTCAATTGCTGGAAGAGACTGATCTTACGGAAATCGAGATCGAGGAGCACGGAAGGCGAATCCGTGTTCGGAAGGAGCAGGGGCAGACCGTGAGTCTTTCCGCCCCACTCCACACAGAAGCAGCGGCCCTTCCTGCCGTCTCTCCCGTTTCTCAAGCATTGCAGCCACAACAGGAGTTTTCAAACGAGACGGAACCGCATCTTGCTGTCATTCACTCTCCAATTGTCGGAACATTTTACAGGGCGCACACACAGGGGGCAGAGCCTTATGTGCAAGTCGGTGATCTGGTAAAAAAAGGCCAGATTCTCTGCATTGTAGAGGCGATGAAGCTGATGAATGAAATTGAGTCCGATCATGACGGAACGGTTGTCGCAGTCTGCGTCGAAGACAAATCCTCTGTAGAATTCGGCCAGCCTCTTTTTAAAATCGAGCCTGCACAGTAGGGGCGCTGCTTGCTGCGCCCTTGCGCCAATAGCCTATGTTTAAAAAAATCTTAATTGCCAATCGGGGCGAGATTGCGGTCCGGATTATCCGGGC
Organism: Candidatus Troglogloeales bacterium; assembly: GCA_016195485.1. Lineage (GTDB taxonomy): Bacteria > Nitrospirota > Nitrospiria > SBBL01 > SBBA01 > JACPZM01. Next base: position 5,855 of record JACPZM010000056.1, read on the forward strand.
CTGCCGCGAGCTGTCTATCCGCACTGTGGCCATTTATTCCGAGGCAGATGCACAGGCGCTTCATGTGAGGATGGCGGACGAATCGATTTGCGTAGGGCCGGCAGATGCGAATCTCTCCTATCGCAATATCCCGAACATCTTAAGCAGCGCGGAGTTAACCGGCGCGGAGGCGATTCATCCGGGCTACGGTTTTCTCGCGGAAGATGGTCATTTTGCCGAGGTGTGTGAATCGGTGGGCGTGAGGTTCATCGGCCCTTCCGCAGAGGCAATTCGTTTGTTGGGCAACAAGGTAAAGGCCCGCGAGACGATGAAAAAAGCCGGAATTCCGATTATTCCGGGAAGTGACGGGGTGGTCTCCGGCGAGGCAGAGGCGATTGAAGTGGCCAATAGAATCGGCTATCCGGTGATGATCAAAGCGGTGTCTGGCGGCGGTGGGCGCGGCATCCGAGTGGTTCAAAAAGAGGAGGAGTTAAGCCAGCTCCTCAAAACGGCTCGATCAGAAGGGAGAACCGTTTGCGGGGATGAATCGGTTTATATTGAGAAATATTTTGTCGAGCCTCGACATATTGAAGTGCAGGTCTTGGCGGATGAGAAAGGGAAGGCGGTATTTTTCCCCGAACGGGACTGTTCCATTCAGCGCCGTCATCAGAAACTCGTTGAAGAATCGCCTTCTCCATTGGTGGACGAAAAACTGCGACGAGAGTTAGGCCGCGCGGCATTAGAAGCAGTTCGCGCCACCCATTATGTGAATGCAGGAACCGTGGAATTCCTTTTTGAAAAAGAGTTTTATTTTATCGAGATGAACGCACGAATTCAGGTGGAGCATCCGGTCACCGAGGCGGTCAGCGGAATTGATCTTGTAAAAGAACAGATCAAGATCGCCGCCGGTCAAGGATTGGAGTTCAAGCAAAACCAGATTAAATGTCAAGGACATAGTATGGAGTGCCGGATTAACGCGGAGTGCCCTGAAAAGTTTACTCCCTCTTCCGGAACGATCAGTGTATTTCATCTTCCCGGCGGCCCGGGTGTTCGGGTGGATACCGCTTTGGTGTCTCCCACCAAGATCACCCCTTACTACGATCCAATGGTCGCGAAACTGATTGTCCACGCGGAAAACCGTGAGCTTGCGATTGCGAAAATGAAGATGGCGCTGTCCGAGTTTTTCATAGAGGGAATAAAAACCTCATTGCCGCTGCATCGACGTATCATGGAAGACCAGACCTTCATCAATGGCCGTTATTCTACAAACTACATCGAATCGTTCCTTGCGGCTTCTTTATCTACCCCGCCTGACCTCCCCTTATAAAGGGGAGGAATCCTTTATCATGTTTCCGTTTTATTTTATTACCGATCCTATTTTTGAGGAAGGATTCCCTTTAAAAGCGGTGACGCAGGCGATTGCGGGGGGCGCTCGGCTTATTCAATATCGCGATAAAGTCAACACGCGAAGCGTCATGTATGAAAATGCGAAGCGTCTCCGTGAAATAACGGCCCAAGCGGGCGCAACATTGATTATTAATGATCAGATTGACTTGGCGCTTGCCGTCGGCGCCGATGGGGTGCATCTTGGGCAAAACGATTTGCCAATAAGCGCCGCTCGAACAATATCGGGGAAGAAGGCTCGCGGCGGGCGTCCCCTCATTGTCGGCATTTCCACACATACGTTTGACGAAGCCATTTCTGCTGAAATAGAAGGCGCTGATTATATCGGTTTCGGACCGATCTTTAAAACAAAGACGAAGGCAGATTTGCGCCTCCCAACTGGCATCTCCCCGATTGTGCAAATCAAGCAGAAGGTGAAAATCCCGTTGGTGGCGATTGGCGGGATAACACAAAAAGATCTTCTCGCGATTTTTGATGCTGGCGCCAACGGCGTAGCCGCGATATCGGCCGTTGCCGACGATATAGAGTCAAACGTCAGGGAGTGGATGAAGACAATCGCGGAATTTGGGAATATTCTTTCGGTTGGAATGAAAGAACCTCGTGTGCCATAATGTCCCTCATGCAATGTAGATCATGCGGCCAGATCGGTTTTTCCATTTCGGAGATTGGATTTGGACGGTTTTACGAACCAACCGAGCGTGGGCGCGAGAAGTAAATCAAGGAATGACTGGGGGAAATTTCCGGGGCAAGAGAAGCAGGCCCTAAACGCTTTCTTTTTGTTTCCAATACCGCTCGATTCCGTCTGCGGCGTCGCGCCCTTCTCGAATCGCCCAAACAATAAGCGACGCGCCGCGCTTGACATCGCCCGCCGCGAAAATCCCGGCAATCGAGGTCATCTGGTTTTCATCTACCGCCACATTTCCGCGAGAATCAAATGCAACCCCAAGATCAGAGAGTAACCCCTTTTTCTCTGGGCCTACAAATCCCATTGCCAGCAAGACAAGATCGGCTTCCAATTCCATGGCGCTTTCTGGCACTTCTACAAATTGAATTCGTCCGTGTAAATCAACTTTTTTCTCAACGCGAACGGTGTGCAGTTTTTTAAGTTGCTCATTGCTACCTTCAAACCGCGCTGTGGAAAGAGACCACTCCCGTCTGCATCCTTCTTCATGCGCATGAGAGGTCCGAAGCTGCATCGGCCAAAGCGGCCATGGCGTCTCTGCGGCGCGGCGCATGGGAGGTTCCGGCAAAAGCTCAAATTGGGTTACCTCCCGCGCTCCCTGACGATGACACGTCCCTAAGCAGTCTGATCCGGTATCCCCGCCGCCGATAATCACTACGCGCTTATTATGCGCTGTGACAGACAGACTTGGATCAATGAAATCGCCGGCATTCCGTTTATTCTGCTGGGTAAGATAATCCATTGCCTGATGAATTCCGTTTAATTCCCGACCCGGAATGGCCAAGTCTCGGCCCACCTCTGCCCCTGTGGCAAGCAAGATCGCATCAAATTCGGACTGGAGTGCTACAATGGAATAATCTGTTCCAACAGTCACATTCGTCTTAAAAATCACCCCTTCGGCATCCATCTGCTGTAATCTCCGATCAATGACCTCTTTCTCCATCTTGAAATCGGGAATGCCATATCGAAGCAACCCCCCAATCTTATCGGCCTTTTCAAAAACGACAACCGTATGACCGCTTCTCCGGAGTTGTTGTGCGGCGGCCAATCCGGCGGGACCCGATCCTATAACGGCCACCGTCTTGCCCGTTTCCAGTCCCGGCCGTGCCGGAACGACCCATCCCTCATGAAACCCCTTATCGACAATCTGCTGTTCGATATTCCGAATCGAAACCGGCCCATCTATAATCCCCAGGACACAAGCCGTTTCACACGGCGCCGGACAAAGCCTTCCAGTAAATTCCGGAAAATTGTTGGTTGCATGGAGCGTCTTTAACGCTGCTTCCCATCTCCCTTGAAAGATCAGATCGTTCCAATCTGGAATCATGTTCTTGACGGGGCATCCCGTATTTCCCTGACAAAATGGCACCCCGCAGTCCATACAACGCCCGCCTTGCGCCATCATCATTTCATCCGGCAACGGCTCGTAGAACTCTTTCCAATCTTTTACCCGTTCGGGAACAGGCCGCCGCTTTGGTCCATCCCGTTGCGTTTTAAGAAAACCTCTTGGATCTCCCATACTTTTCCTTGAGAAGGGTTTTGTCCTTGACCTCCACAACCTTTTCTAATGCGACCCAGGAAATAGACTACACTATTGCAGTAACTCGTGTAAAATTGGTATACATCAAGGGGGTATTTAAATGCCAACGCAAACCGAAAAGATGTATAAGTCGTCAATCAATCTGATGGAGTGGCTTGAGAAATGGGGTTATATCACGGCTGGCGTAAGCTTTCTTCTGCTGGGGATGGTGGTCTTCATCCATGGATGGGGCGCCTTTCTTTTCTCTTTGCACGAAGGGGTTTTGAAGGCCGCCATGAGACTGATGGTAGACCTTCTTCTGGTTATTATCTTTATGGAACTGTTCCGCACCCTACTGGAGTTTTTAAAAACCCATACGCTCACGTTGGAGCCATTCCTTTATATCGGGATTGTTGCCGCAATTCGTCGAATCCTTACCCTAACGGCTCACGACACGGTATTGGAGACATCCGCCGATCAGTTTCAACGATACCTGTGGGATCTGGGGCTTCACGGGGCCTTAGTTCTTGTATTGACCTTATCACTCTTCATTTACAAAATAGGGACCAGGACAAAGACGTAAAGGGATGAACCCCTCCCTGCCTCCCCTTTGATTCAAGAGGAGGGTATCCCTCTCTTTAACTAAAGAGGAGGTAGGGGGAGTTTAATGGAGGATTGATTCTTTAAAAAAGAGATCGCCTCGTCTCGATGCGTTACCCTTCCTGAAAGCTGCTCTTCCCTTAAGATCGATAAATATTTTCCGACAAGCGGGCCGGGGGTAATTTCCAATAGCGCCATAATCTCTCGCCCTGACAAAAATGGGGCGGGCGCTTTGGCTTTACCTTGCCCCATCTGTTTCATTTTCTCAAGCCGCGCTTTTAACTGGTAATAATGGCGCATTTCTGGAATTTTAGATATTGGAATAGTTGCGTTTCCGTCGCAAAAGATGAGCCGCATAAGATTTTGACCGGGGGTCTGCGGATTTAAAAAATATTTTTCGATTGTAGCGGATCGCATTTCATTTACATCCCCAGAAACCAGAATCAGATGCTTTTCAATGAGCCAGGCCAATCCATCTTCGTCGATATAATATCGTGATGATCTTGGAAGTGAGGAAAGTTTCAGCCGTTTGACGATATCACGCGCGATCTCTGCGCCAACATGATCGTGGCCATTAAATCGAATCCGATCGACCCCGTCTTTTTCAGGCGTCTGTATGGTGTTCGGCTTAGCGACATCGTGCAGAAGAACAGCCAGGGCAACTTCCGCGTCGAAATCTTCCTGAAATTCCTGCTTGAACCCAGCGGATGTCAATTGTTCTAACGCCAAGCGGGTATGGGTCCAGACATCCCCCTCGGAGTGAAACCGCGCCGGTTGCGGACACCCTTTCATCTTAAGCAATTCCGGAATCAGTTCCAAAAAAGCGCCGCTTTGATCCCATAGATCAAACATCCGAACGGGGTTGTAACAAAGCGCCTTCAAAAACTCTTTCGCGATTGTCTCTCTCGGCACGACAAAGGTGCCGTCTTCCCTTTTTGCATTCAGGAATGCAATCTTTTCAAACAGGGCCTTCTGGGTTTCCGGATCAAAAGAAAAATCAAACTGGCAGACAAAGCGAAGCCCTCTCATCAAGCGGGAATGATCTTCTGAAAATCTTACGTGCGGCTCTCCAACAGCCCGCAATACCTTGGACTCTAAGTCTTGTAATCCATTAAAGGGATCGATCAAGCAAAATCGTTTCATATCAAGCGCGATCGCGTTCACGGTAAAATCGCGCCGCTTTAAGTCTTCTTCTACAGGCAAATTTGGATTGGTTTCTATTTCAAAATCGCGGTAGCCGCCTTGATAGGAAAATGAGCGTTCGGTGCGAGGGAGGGCGACATCAATCTCGTCGATCTCGCCAGAGGGTATGAATTTATAGACGCCAAAGTTTTTTCCAACAAAGTTGGCTTTTCCGTGCTGGCTTAAGAAATTGTGCAAATGGGAGGCGGCAACATTTCGAATCAGAAAATCGGCATCTTGCGTGTTACGGCCCAAAAGAAAGTCACGGACGGCTCCTCCAACTAAATAGACCTCACCCTTATCAAAACGATTTTCAAAATCGCGTAGAAACCTGTGTGATGCTTTGAGCTGCTTTGCCTTCTTTGAAAGATTGTCTACGGAATAGGACATCGATAAAACATAAAGGCCCCTAGAGGGCAAGGAGAACTGCCCCCTAAGGGCCTTACATGGATTCCTAACACATGGTAGGTCTCTTTACTCAGCTGCTGGTGTTGCAGGCGCGGGCGCTTCTGGGGCTGGCGCAGGCGCTGCAGCCGCAGGCGCTGCTGGCGCTTCTGGGGCTGGCGCAGGCGCTGCAGCCGCAGGCGCTGCTGGCGCTGCTGGCGCTTCTGCCGGAGCCTCTGGCTTTTTGTAATTACAATTTGCCAAGCCAACGACGATCAACAATGCCCCCACGAGTTTGATACTGCTTTTCATCTTTACCTTTCCCTTCTTTTTAAGTTTATTTGACAAGGTCATGCAACCAAAAGTCGCACAACCCACAGAGTCGCAGGCCCCAAATCACCTTCGACCCCCCTTTCCTAACAAATCGGGCATCACTCTTTAACATATTATTTTCTTTTCTGTAAAGTCCGTTTTGTGATTTTGTGATGGCATAAACAAAATGTCAGGAAAATTTTTACAGGGCCTAACCCTCTTCGGCTCTAAAAATCCCCAAACAGCTTGTATAACCGTGAAGAAAGGTGGTTCGGCCGACGGCGCCGATCTCTCCATTACAGAAAAATCCGCCCATAGGAACCGACCCCAGTTGCGCGTGAAACAGGCGGGTATCAAAATCCGGCTCGCCGTAAAGATGAGCGCCACGGCCCAAACACGAAAACATCAATGCCCCTCGCGCCGATTTTGGCTTCTTTTCGATTTGATATTGAGCCAGATACCATTTTAAATCTTCCGAAGAGGTCTCCTTATCCCTCAAATGAAATTGCGCTGTTTGCCCTTCGCGAAGCAGGGCGCCTAATGTAATCGCACCGGTCCTTGCATCGACTCCGATCATGTTGCGAATCAAAAAGTCGCCTCTTGAGAGATTTTCTTTAAAAGGGGTCATCGCAAGGCCGATAAAAAGAGAGTGTTGCATCAATCTCTGGTCAGGTTCTGATAGCTCCTGATAGAGGGTTTGCAATACATCAATCGGTTTTTGGCCGTCTATCTCCACGAGGAGATTTTTTTCGCATTTCGTGATGGAAAAAGGATTGCCAATCGGCCGACAACCCTGCGCAACAATCGTATCAATTGCAATGTTCCCAGACAATGCAATGCCAACTATCCCCGATCGATAACGTTCTTTATTGACAAACAGCCCGGTTTGTCCCGCGCCTTCCGCGCCACTGGCCAACCCCCCGATCTTCACGGCATTGGGGTAGGCATAGTCTAACCCCTGTAAGGTTCTTTCCACATCCATTGTAAAAGGATCGGCCAGAAGCATAAAGTGAGGATCAGGCATTTCTATTACGGGTGTTTGCATTGCATTTTTTTCCACAGCCTCAACGAGGGCTGTAATTCCGTTGGGGGTCGGCGCCCCCCCAAAAGCAGTCTGCCATTTTTTGGGGCTGGCATCTAAGCCAGGGAGATCTGCTTGATCCAAATGAAACGGGTTTATCGATACATCCGGAAGTGAGGCGGCTACAAGCGCAATAGCAGGGCGTCTCTCTATTTCACGGCGATTGGCTATAACGCCTCCAGCCGAACAACCGATCAAAACGCGGCATCCCAGTCGTTCGTAAAAGAGGGCGGGCAGTTTGTCAAAATCATTTTTAAAAAAAGAGGAGACAAAGAGAACAGCGAGATCGACACCTTCTTCAAGATCGGACAAAATAGACTTTTCCAACGCATCTACGGCTTCCGCAGACGACCGGGCTTCACTAATGGCAGAGACCCATTTCATTTTTTCTCCATTGCAGGGCGCAGCAAGCAACGCCCCTACATCTCTAGGCAGGAGATTTCGGTTTTGAATACTCCGTCAGGACTTCCGTTGTAATGGTTCCAGTCGGCGCGCCAGCCATCTCTTCCGGGAACGTCAGTTTCTCAATCTGTTTTACCATGCCGACATCCTTAGCGAACCAATGCGTTGTGGTATCCACAATCGGCATCCGTTTTTTATCCCGCGACAGCGTAATCCAGACGGTCATCGTCCCCTGAAATTTGATTGTGTCACGAAATGTTCCCGCAGGCGTTGAAACTGTTTCGATAGCTACTGCGGCAACTTCCGCGCGAGTATCGGCTTTCTCTCTTACGCCATCGTGATCTATGTCCAGATCATAAGTCAAATTTCTTTTTTCAACCTGCACAACTGTTTTCCCTAGAACGATAGGAAATTGAATGACCCGATAGGGAACAAGCTGCGTCTCAAAATCGGTGGTGGGGTTTCCTCCAAAATAAGTAATCCCCTCTTTATTTTTTGAAAGATAACTTTCGGCCTGCCCGCGATTTGATTGATTAGACTCCCAAAAGACAACCACGGGGACACCCCGCTTTTGCGTCTTCCCCTTTACAATAGCCGTATTGGTGTAGTCAGACACACGCTGTATCTGGTCGGCAACAGACCCGCTATACGTCCATTGGAGGCCAATATCATCAGGAAAATACCGTTCGGAATCTAAAATTGGCGCCTCTTTGTTTGCCCCGGCTATGGGCGTAACAAGGATAACAATCAATAGAACAACAACAAGACGATTGAGTCTAATCATAACGGCCTCACAAAAAGATTCGACATTATACCCTAAAACCGACCGGAGTTTACCCAAAACTTTTTGATTTGTGGTAGTCCTTTCTCTCCAGTTTGGAAGAAGTGCGGAATGTGAGAGCCTTTTTCCTTTTGCTGAAGCATGATATATTACACGGCATGGACGAGATAGCGTTGATTAAAAAAGTAGCCCTTTCATCCGCAAAAAAGGCGGGTCGGATTTTAAGAGAGGGGATGACGCGAGGGCTTACGATCTCCTACAAAGGGGACTTAAACTTAGTGACACAAATTGACACCCTATCCGAACAAATGATCGTCTCGGAGATAAGAAAGCATTTTCGGAATCATCAAATACTGGCAGAAGAAGGACATAACTATGAAAGCGCCTCGCCCTATCGATGGATTATTGATCCGCTGGATGGGACCACAAATTATGCGCATCGCTTCCCGTATTTTTGCGTCTCTATTGCGGTGGAGTTTCAGGGATTCATTGTTTTGGGGGTGATTTATGATCCGATCCGCCAAGAGCTTTTTGTCGCGGAAAATGGGAAGGGGACAACCTTAAATAATCGGCCCATTGGGGTTTCCCCTGTTTTGAACTTGAGAGAGGCATTGCTGGTCACCGGCTTTGCGTACAGTGTCAAGACCGATCTGAAAAACAATCTCAATCACTTTTCCCATTTTGTGATGAAGGCCCAGGGGGTTCGAAGAATGGGGTCGGCCGCTTTGGATTTGTGCTATGTCGCCGCAGGCCGTTTTGATGGATTCTGGGAATTAGGCTTAAACCCATGGGATACCGCTGCTGGCTTCCTTATTTTAACAGAGGCTGGGGGAACGGTCACCGATTTTGCGGGGAAACCTTTTGCAATTGACCATCCGGAAATTCTGGCGACCAACGGAAAGATTCATCCCGCAATGGTCGCGTTGCTGGGTAAGGGCAAATCGACAATAGGGGGTTAACCTGAAAGGCATATCCATCCTATCTTGAGGGGGTGCCCAGAGATTCCGCGATAGCGGAATATGAAATTGCAAATTTATCCCGAAATACTGCGTTATCGGCCATTTGGCTACTCACCGTACGAGCGAGTACGCCTCGGTCGCCAAAATAGCCTCTGGCCGTGTATTTCAGGCGACTTTGCAATTTCTCCCAAAATCAATCGCGGATTTTGGGGGGTGTTAAACGTTTGAAACCAATAAATAAATGTTATATGATGTTGCGACGAGGATGTTCAAAATGTCAAGACAGTCAAAAACAATGCGGTTGTGTCTGCTTCTCCTTTTCTTTGTGGCCGCTTGTTCCAGTATGAGCGATCTGTCCCATGAGACCTATAAAAAGGGGTTTCTGAAAATAGATCCGCTTGGAAAAGAAGAGACGGCTGTCTTACAAATGACAGGAGACAATTCTGTCGACTTGTATCTTCCTAAAGCCCGCGAGATGTTCAACATGCTTCTGCAGGAGACACTGCCAAGGGTTCGTCCTCTGTCCTTTGTCCCCGGCGCGGATCCCTCCTTTGCGCTCCCATCCACAAAAAAGGTTTTGGAAGAAAGCGACTTTGTGCATCTTAAAAAAGCGACCTCCATTCGGTTTCTCCTTCAAACCAATTTACAGCAGGTAGAAGTCGTAGAGGGGGCCACACAGGTTCGTATTGAAGGACGGCTTTGGGATATTGAACAGGGGGATATTCTATGGGAAGGGGTTGGGGAGTCGCGAGGACACCTGTTTTTATTTTTTCCAACGGCTCCGGCCTCTTTTGAAAAAGCGATGGAAGTCGCCAGCCGCGGACTGATACGAAAATTGCCGATGAGACAAAAATGAATATACCGATGAAGGTTTACGCTGTACTTGCAGATCCCAATACGGAGGCTCAAGTCATTATCTTAAGGGATGAACAGAGCCTGGTTTTATTACCGATTTGGATGGGGGCATCTGAAGCCGTCGCCATCCGTCTCGCCATGGACAAGGTTGCGATCTCTCGGCCTCTCACGCACGATTTATTGAAAGAGATACTAACGTATCTGCATTTCCGCTTGGACAAGGTGATTATAAACGACGTCAATAACAGCACCTATTATGCCGCGCTTTATCTTGAGGAAACCGCTCCCAATAAGTCTGCTGCTCGTTCCTCTGTGCCCCTTAAGTCGTTTCAAATTGACGCCCGCCCTTCTGATGCGATCGCGCTTTCACTTCGGTATAACGCGCCTCTTTATGTTGCCGAAGAGATTCTCAATAAAAAAGAGACAGACGATAGCCTTTCAGAATGGCTCTCCCGGCTCCACCCAAGAGATTTCGGATCTTTCTACAATGTCTGAGGGGCGCCGTCTCTCGCCTCCCACGCCTCCCCTTTGTTTAAAGGGGAAGCGTGGGAGGGTTGGGCGGAGCAAGCGCCGCCCCTACTCAATACTGATCTTGATTATTTCGTATTCGACCGTTTTCGCTGGTGTGACAACCTTTACGAATTCCCCCACCTTATGTCCAATGAGAGATCGACCCAGCGGGGATTGCACCGAAATTTTGCCTTCCTTGAGATCTGCTTCTTCTGTCCCCACCAGCGTGTATTTTTTCTCCTCGCCCATTTCCGAATGAATCAGCAAGACGGTTGTTCCGAAGACAACCTTTTCGGTTGAGAGATTCCGGGTTGAGATCACCTCTGCGGAAGCGAGTTTATTTTCTAATTCTTTCAGCCTTCCTTCAATAAAGCTTTGTCTTTCTTTGGCCGCATGGTATTCCGCATTTTCTTTAAGGTCCCCATGCGCGCGCGCCTCTGCAATATCGGCAATATTCTTAGGACGATCTATTTTCTTTAAACGCGCGATTTCTTCTTTAATCTTTCCATACCCATTTTTTGTCATTGGTATAGGCATCAGACTTTCTCCTGATGGTATTTTTTAAGGGGTGCTACGTCCATCTCCCCTTTTTGTAAAGAGATAATGCCACAAAGCGCAGCCCTTGCCCCAGCAAGGGTTGTAAAATAAGGAATGCCAACGTGAAGAACAGTCTTCCGAATGGAAGAAGAATCAACTTGTGACGCGCGATCCCCTACCGTATTGATGACAAGCTGTATCTCTCCTTTCTCGAGAAGATGAACAATGTGAGGAGACCCTTCTTTGACTTTATTGACATGCGTCACGTTAAGGCCCATTTCTTCTAAATAACTTGCAGTGCCCCGCGTAGCGATCAAAAAAAATCCCAATTCGGAAAGCTGTTTTGCTATGGGGAGGAGTTGCGGCTTGTCTTTGTCTTTCACCGATAGAAAAACCTTTCCTTGAAGGGGAATTTTATTGGCAGAAGCGGACTGCGCCTTCGCGTACGCCATGCCAAAGTCCCAATCAATTCCCATCGCCTCTCCCGTCGATTTCATTTCAGGCCCCAATATCGGATCGACAGACAACCGCAAGAAAGGAAAGACAGCTTCTTTCACAGCCATATGCGCAATCGGCCGCGGTTTCGTCAGTCCCATCTCCGAAAGGGACACGCCGAGGATCGCCTTCATGGCGATCTTGGCCAGTGGAACCCCGGTGGCTTTACTCACGAACGGAACCGTTCGAGACCCGCGCGGGTTGACCTCTAAAACGTATAGAAGGTCGTTTTTTAAGGCATATTGGACATTCATTAGCCCAACAACAGAAAGCGCTTTTGCCAAACGCGCAGTTTGATCCTGGATGGCGATTAAAATAGATTCTGATAAGGAGATCGGAGGAAGAGAACAGGCCGAATCCCCCGAATGAATCCCTGCCTCTTCAATATGCTCCATAATCCCGCCAATAAAAACATCTGTTCCATCTGAAACCGCGTCTACATCAATCTCAATGGCATCTTCCAGATATTGATCAATTAAAACAGGGCGGCCATCGGTTGGCTGAACGACATCCCTCATGTAGCGGACCAGGTCTTCTTTGTCATATATAATTTCCATGGCGCGGCCGCCAAGAACATAAGAAGGCCGGACCAATATCGGAAATCCAATTTTGTAAGCAATCAATAATGCCTCCCTCGCGTCTCGTGTAATCCCGCTTTCTGGCTGACGCAAACCTAGTTCCTGAATCAAATTTTTAAATCGTTCCCGGTCTTCCGCGCGGTCAATGGCATCGGAAGAGGTGCCCAATATCAGAACCCCGGCCTCCGTTAATGGAACGGCCAATTTCAAAGGGGTCTGGCCTCCAAACTGCACAATGACACCGATGGGCCGCTCTTTTTCCACAATAGCCATGACATCTTCAAAGGTCAACGGTTCAAAGTAAAGCCGATCGGAGATATCGTAATCAGTGCTCACCGTCTCCGGGTTGCAATTCACCATAATCGCCTCGCATCCCAATTCACGAACGGCCAAAGCGGCATGAACACAGCAATAATCAAATTCAATCCCCTGCCCGATGCGATTGGGTCCAGACCCTAATATCAACACCTTTTTTCGGTTCGTGGGATTGGCCTCGCACTCTTGATCGTAACTGGAATAATAATACGGGGTGTGCGCTTCAAACTCCCCTCCACAGGTATCGACCTTTTTATAAACCGGAAGAATTCCAACCTGCTTCCGCCATGCGGCGACATTCATTACAGGGGCTCGCGTCTCTCCAAAAATTGTGCTGATTCGACTATCTGAAAATCCAGCCCTTTTTGCCTTGTGAAGCAGTTGATAGAAAGGGTTCTCAAGAGACGGCACATGACGCATGTAGAGCGGAATGCTACTCAACTCTTTTTCAATATCAATAATCTCTTTGATCTGTCCCAGAAACCAAGGATCAATATGCGTCACGGCGTTAATTTCATCCAGGGTGATACAGTGCCGCATAGCGTCCGCGACATAAAAAATACGGTCATAAGTCGGACAGGACAACCGTTCCATTAAATCTTCCTTTGCAAGATGGGTTGGTTCTAATCCCATCTGACCGATTTCAAGCGACCGGATTGCCTTTTGAAACGCCTCTTTAAAATTGCGTCCGATGGCCATGACCTCCCCCACCGATTTCATTTTCATCGTGAGCGTTGGGTCTGCAGTCGGAAATTTCTCAAACGCAAATCGGGGTATCTTCACGACAACATAATCAATCGATGGCTCAAAACAGGCCGGGGTGGCGCGGGTAATATCATTTTGTATTTCATCCAGGGTAAGTCCTATCGCAAGCTTCGCGGCAATTTTGGCTATCGGAAATCCCGTCGCCTTTGACGCCAGCGCCGAGCTTCTGGAAACCCGGGGATTCATTTCAATCACCTGCATCTCTCCCGTTTTCGGATGGATGGCAAATTGGATATTCGATCCACCGGTCTCAACACCCACCGCGCGAATGATCTTCTTTGCCGCGTCCCGCATGAGCTGGTAGGTCTTGTCCGTCAACGTCTGTGCCGGCGCTACCGTGATCGAGTCGCCGGTATGAATTCCCATCGGATCGATATTTTCAATCGAGCAGACTATCACGACGTTATCGTTTCGATCCCGCATGACCTCTAGTTCAAACTCTTTCCAGCCTAAAAGGGACTGCTCGATCAAGACCTCATGCACAGGGCTTGCCGCGATACCCTCCCGTACTGCCGCTTCAAATTCCGATAGATTGCAGGCTATACTGGCTCCCGTTCCGCCTAATGTAAAGGAGGGGCGAATAATCGCCGGAAACAATACTTGAAGATCTATCGCCTCTTGCATGTTTTTTACACAACCGCTTTTTGGGACGGAAAGCCCCGTGCGTTTGACAATCTCTTTAAAAATACCTCGATCTTCTGCGGCCAGAATCGCCTCGTAACTTGCCCCAATCAGCTCAACCCCAAACCGTTGTAAAATCCCGGCGTCAAAAAGGCCAGTGGCTAAATTCAACGCGGTTTGTCCTCCCATAGTTGGCAGTATGGCGTCTGGTCGTTCTTTCTCGATAATCTTTTCCATGATTTCGAGGGTAAGCGGTTCGATATAAGTTGCATCTGCGATTTCCGGATCGGTCATAATCGTTGCTGGATTGCTGTTAACCAAAATAACCTGAAACTCCTCTTCTTTCAGCGCCCTGCACGCCTGCGTTCCGGAATAATCAAATTCACACCCCTGGCCAATAATAATCGGTCCGGATCCAATCAATAAAATTTTACGAATGTCGGTACGTTTCGGCATTGTTTATCCCTCCATTTCAAAGGGAGGCAGGATGGAGATGGGGTCCATCATTACGGCATCCAAAGATAGAAAAAATTCAAGGATCGGCCTTGTAATAGCTCTTTTGCAATCGGTATGACATCGCCAGTCGCGCTGTCGCCAGTGAACAAGTTGGGCTGTATAGCGGCTAATGAATAGACGTTATTCGCGTATTGAGAAGGCCGGCGATAGAGAATAACGCGCGCCTCTTTGATTCCCGCAGTTTGTTTTGCCAATTCAATCGCGGAATCAATGTACCCAATCTGATCAATTAACCCAAACTCCTTTGCTTCGTCGGTTGTAAAGATGCGACCGTCGGAAATAATCTTCATCTGCTCTTGATGGATCATTTTTCTTCCTTGGGCAACCACGGATAAAAAGCGCGCTTGCAATGTATCAATCATTCCCTGCAAGATGCGACGGTCTTCCGCTGTCATCTCTCTAAATGGGGAGCCAGTATCCTTCTGCGGCCCCGACTTGATCGCTTCCGCGCCCACTCCAATTTTTTCAAGGAGCCCTTGCAGGTTCAGATGAAGTGTAATAACGCCAATGCTTCCTGTAATTGCAGTTGGATGCGCCACAATCTGATCTGCGGCTGAAGCGATGTAATAAGCCCCTGAAGCGCCAATGCCGGCAATGGAGGCAATCACTTTCTTCCCGGTTTTTTGTTTAAACTGAACCACCTCATGATAGATCAAATCAGAAGCCGTGACGGTCCCGCCCGGGCTATTGATGCGCAACAGTACAGCTCGGACATCCTTGTCCCGCTCAGCCATCAGCAGTTCCTCTTTTATCTGCTCGATCATGCCTGTCTCCGGTGCCCCGCCTCCGATTCCGCCCCCTCCGCGATTTGTTTCTTCTGAAATAACTCCGGAAAGATCAATGATCAGAATTTTTTCATGCCCGCTTCCCTCTACGACTATCTCTTTAAGCGGCTCAATTCCCGGAAATAAAGAGAGGTGATTGATAATGCAGCCAGACAGAAAAAGGGGCAGAAAAAGAAAGCGCATCAATGTTTTCATAAGGTCTCCTACTGCGATAACTGACCAATAAATCCTTTAAAGAGGTCATGGGCGTCGTGTGGCCCTGGGCTTCCTTCTGGGTGATATTGAAATGAAGATGCCTGTAATCGTTTATGCCGCATCCCTTCAACCGTACCATCATTCAGATTGATATGCGTCACCTCAATATCCTTTTCAAGGGACGCGGGATCAACAGCGAATCCATGATTTTGCGCCGTGATCGCAATCTTCCTTGTGGAAAGATCCATCACCGGATGATTCCCGCCATGATGCCCGAATTTTAATTTATAACATCTTCCTCCCAATGCAAGTCCCAAAATCTGATGCCCCAAACAGATTCCTAAAATCGGTTTTTGACCGAGCAATGCGCGCGTATTGGAAATAGCATAAGAGAGCGCTTCAGGATCGCCTGGGCCATTGGATAAGACAATTCCATCAGGCCGTAACGCAAGCGCTTGTTTGGATGTTGTTCGCGCCGGGACAACGGTCACACGGCAATTTTGTTCCACCAGCATTCGCAAGATATTTTGTTTGATTCCAAAATCGTAAGCCACAAGATGAAACTTGCCCTCTTGATTCCATGAATAGCTTTCACGGCATGTAACCTGTGAGACTAAATCTTGCCCCACAAGAGAGGGGGACGTTTTTAATTGTTGGAAAAGGGAGTTCGGTTCAAAATTCTGGGTTGAAAGAATCCCCTGCATCGCCCCCTTGTCACGCAATTTACGGGTGAGCGCACGGGTATCGATCTGGTCAATGGCCACAATATTATTTTTTCTAAGCAGGAGATCCAGAGGTTCGGATCGTGTCCCACGTCCTGCGAAACGGGGGTACGACCCCGGCGAGGTGTATTCCCGAACAATAAACCCTTCGGCCCAAATCTGATTGGACTCCATGTCGTTTGGATTGACGCCGTAATTCCCAATCATCGGGTAGGTCATTGTGACCATTTGTCCTTTGTAGGAAGGATCGGTCAATATCTCCTGATAGCCGGTCAGGCTGGTATTAAAAACAACCTCGCCGATTGCCGTGCCGTCCGCACCAAACGACCTGCCCAAAAAATGGGCGCCGTCTTCCAGTAATAAAATCGCCTGTTTCATTTTACAAAAGACTTTTTTTAATTTTGTCATGCCAGATGGTGAGTTCTTTCGTTTTTGACTTTATCATCTTGCTGTAATATATTCTACCCATAATCTAGCTTCACAATTGCATTTGGAGGAGAGTCAACATGCAAAAAACTATTGAAATGCCAACATCCCTCATAGGGAAAATCTCCAAGGCGGCTACGGCGTTTGAGGCTCTTGGAGACGAGATGGAAGATTTTCTTCTATCAAAAGACCCCGCATTCCTCGAAAAGATGCGTAAGGCCAAAAAAGCCCATAGCGCCGGAAAGACAAAACCCCTCAAGGATCTCAAAAAAGAGCTGTGTATCGAATAACGACCACGCCGGAGTTTGACAAGGACATAAAGGCGCTGGACAAGCCTGCAACTGTAAGAATTATTAACAAGATAGAATGGCTTTCCTTGAACCCCCAGGCCATTAAATATCCTCTCAAACACATGCCGGCTGATTTGAAAGGATTGCAAAAATACCGTGTTGGCGATTATAGAATCCTTTTTTGGGTTGACCATCATCATAAGACGCTCACACTATATGGCGTCGAACACCGAAGAACAGTTTATAAGAAGCTATGACTTTTTCTTCCATCTCCCTCTCCTACCTGATTTACCCAAAATTCCGCCTTACTATATAACCTTGCATAAATAAAGCTACATAATTTTATTGATAGGGGCAGAGATATCCCATGACCTGACGTGGATTGTGCTGGATGCTGCGAAAGGTTGAAGTTAAGGTTGAGCGCAGTTCCGATTGTGTTTTGAAATATCTGTTGTGTGTGCCGCAGTGACGGGTGTGGTGCCAAATTCTCTCCAAGGCATTG
>JACPZM010000057.1 GCA_016195485.1 Candidatus Troglogloeales bacterium
ATAAAGGGGCGTTTGGCGATCTCGTTACATGAACAAAAAGCATTCCTCCTGTAGAAGGCGTGAAAGATGCTGATGACGAAAGCGTGGTTTGATCGTTTTTGGGACATGGCGCACAATTTAGAAGGTAGGATGATCCATCCGCATTGTCATTGGTCAGTCCCGATCCCGAATCAATGGTCAAAAAGGTATCGGCTCCATTTGTCAAATTAAGTGTTTTTACAGTATAGGGTGTTCCGGCAGTCGCAGAGAAGGAGATAATATCCTCATCACCGAAGGGATTCGAACTATTCGTCGTGTAAAGGGTATGATGTTGGGAGGACCCATTCACAATAAGAGCGGACTCCCCGGACTCCCCCGCATCAGGAAAAAGCTCAATTCTCCTGCCCGTTAAAATTGTCTGAAAAGAATTTTTCGTTGCCGGATTCTGGTTCATAAACAAAACCGAGAAAGACTCCATTGTGGCAGTATCGGAGAGAGGAATCTCTGTAAATGACTTCCAGATCGAGGGAAATCCAGTTGCCGTCATGATGTCCCATAAGACACTGCTGTTTGCAATTTCGTCCGTAGTGAAGATGGAAGTCAAGACGCCCCCGGTTAAAAATCCGTCCTTAATGAAGGTGACAGTATTATCATCAATGTTAAATGCGAATACCCCTTTAGCATTTGTATCAACGGCAAGCGGGCTTCCTAGTACCGCGCTTGCAAAAAATGTTGCCCATCCTTCCGACCAAGAGAGCCTGATATCTTGCGTATTATCGCCAAGGGAGTGCAGGCCGCCGGGCGAATTATCATGGGAGAAACTGCCGGCAATAAAGTGGCCATATTCATGTAGAATAACCGTATCATCATACTCGTCTGCATCTTTGTCCCCGCCGCCTCCGCTAATAAAAATTGCGGGGCCTCCACTATCAAACAATGACCCTTCACCACTCCCCGGTTCCCAGAATGCCGTGAGAAAAGGGGCTTTGCATTCTCTGTTGAGGCTGGAAGGGCAAAACCCCGGTTCTTGAATAAACGCGCCACCCTTCAAGAAGTTATCAAGGATATTAAACGCGCCACCCTTATCTTCCGCGCGGGAGATGATTTCCACCGACTGGAAATTGTCGCTTGAGCTATCGTCTAATGTGGGACCACTGACCCCCTGCAGGGCGCCCTGAAGGGAGCGGACTTCTGCCGGGCTTGCGCTATCGTCCGCGTTTTTTGCTTGAATTTGCAGAAAGACCCCCCCACGTCTGCCGGAATTATCAATGTTGCTAAAACTAAATGATCCATCCTCCCCCGTCTGGCTGGAAGAGAGCAGAACAATGCCGTCATGGGCAATCAGATTGATAATGGCGTGTCGGATTGGGGTGTTAACGTGCAGTACTATGAACCCGTTTTCGGTATAGGGCATATCTTCATAGAATGCCTTGCCTGCAATGGTCAAACGGCTTGATCCTTTTGCGGCGCTAACCCCCACCGGGAGGGGTGATTCTTCCGTATCCCCACCGCAACACGTTAATAGAAGGGAGATTACAATTCCAACCCCCAGCCCCAGTCGGCGTCCTATCATTATTTTCCCTTAAATTCAAAAATAGTATCATGCTCCTGTCTGGGTTTTTTAAGAGGTCCCGGAATGGGTAACGCCTTTTCTTGCGGTGGGTTCAGTAGGACTGTCTCTTGTTGCTTAACCGACCCGCCTTGGGGAAAATAGACCGATGCGGCGCCAATGACCCTTGCCGGAATGGTCGAAACTGTTCGAATAAACACTTTGATTGCCTTCTTCTCGCCAACGGCAATCGTCCCATCCCATCTTACTTCTCCGGAAACAAGCGCAACGGACGGGGGAAGATCAATCACAAGTTCTACTTTTTCTGCCGTGACAAACGCTGTAGCTTCCAGTGTGAGTTCAATTTGTCCGTCGGGCAGATCGCGATTTGTGAGAGAAAGTGCTAGCGGGGGTCTGGGCTTCGTCGCGAACGCTTCTGAACCTGCCAACAAAAAGAGCACAATCGCAACGATAAAGAGACAACGCCATCGCATGATTTGACTTTCTGACAGAACAAACATATTCTTACCCTTCCCGAATCTATTATACCGTAAAATGAAATATATAAAACAACTCGCAATTTTTTTGGTCGTTCTATTGCCCATGGGGGCGAATGCCGCAGCACTTTCGGAAAATGGGACAGGCAACGTAGATGATATTGCAAAGGCCCTTGTGACTTATTTTCCCAAAGTGACGGGCAAGGTTACGTCTGTTAATCAAGAGACTGTGATGATTCAGGCTGAAAACGCAACAGGATTATCTGAAGGGGTACTTCTTTCCGCTTATCGTGAGGGGGAGGTGTTTTATCATCCTGTAACCGATGTCGCTCTGGGGCATTTTGAAGAGGAGACGGCCCTTCTGGAAGTTACAAAAGTTGAGCGTGGGCAGATTACCGCAAGAGCCATCTCAACGCAAACCCCTGTAATAGAGAATTTAGTGCGTCTTACGGCGGCCCGCATTCCGATAGGCATAAGTTCCGGGGTGGTGGAAGGAGATCGGTACTTATTGAACGAGTTAAAATTGGCGCTGGAGGCAACCGGGCGTTTTGCAGTGACAGTCCTCCCGCCTCTTGCAACGTTTGAGGATGTGGCCCGCGAAGGAAATCTGTATTTGATCACCTTTACGGCGAATCCGTCTCCTATTTCTGTAAAGGTTGTAATGCAAAATGTAAAGACGGGCAAAATCGTTTCCGACATGGAATCTGTTCTTCAGGCATCCAATGAGAGTGATACAATTCTGGAGTCGTTACAATATCAACTTTTTGAAAAGCAACAAAAAGGTATTGCGGTAAAGTAATCGAATGATGGAGATAAAGGAATTAGAGAAATTACACCCCAAGGGTGTAGATTTTAGTAGTAACGCAGTAAGTGAAGAAACGCTTTTGTCCCGTATTGATAAGTTGCAGTTGCCTAAGCACCTGGCAATTATTATGGATGGAAATGGCCGATGGGCGACCAAACGGCATCTCCCTCGTATCTCGGGGCACAGAGAGGGGATTGCAGCCATGCGAGAGATTGTGACCCTTGCGCGCCAGTTAGGAATCCGCTTCCTGACACTCTATGCTTTTTCGAATGAAAATTGGCATCGCCCAACAGCGGAAGTTTCTAAACTGATGCGGCTTTTGGGGCTTTATCTTAAAAAAGAACTAAAAACCTTGATGACCGATAAGGTGCGCCTCAAGGCGATTGGCCAGATTGATCGCCTTCCCAAATCGATTGCGCAACTTCTTCTATCGGTGGAAGAGAAGACTCGTCAAAATAAGGAAATGACGCTGATCCTGGCATTAAGTTATAGCGGAAGGGCTGAAATTATTGATGCGGTTTTCAATCTTTGCGGCGATTTACAGGATCAGACAATTTCGATCAACGATCTTTCGGAGACGGTTTTCTCAAGCTATTTGCATACAGCGGAGATTCCCGATCCCGACCTGATGATTCGCACCAGCGGCGAGATTCGAGTCAGCAACTTTTTCCTTTGGCAAATCGCCTACACCGAGCTTTACTTTACAAAAACTCTCTGGCCCGATTTCAGGCGGAAGGAGTTGCTGATTGCCTTGCTTGATTACCAGGGAAGGGAACGTCGGTTTGGAAAGGTTCTCCAGATATGAAGCTTGCCGAAAATCGGCTTGTGGTTGCAGTGCCCCTCATTCCGATCATTTATCTCCTGATTACAATCTCCCCGCCCCTCCTGCTCTTCCTTCTGGTCGCAGCCGCCATCCTCAGGGCACAGTTCGAGTTTTATAAACTCTATTATCAAGCAAAGCCCCCCCCACCTCTTTATTTTGGTTTAACGTGCGGATGCCTCCTCTTGTGCTTGTTCTATCTGAATCCTGCCCCTTTATGGTTTGTGGCCTCATTTTTTCTAATCCTCATGGCAATATTGATCTTCAATCTTTTTTTCTTCCGGGAGATAAGACTCGCCCTCCTTGATTCGGCTGTCCTCTACACAGGAGTCTTTTATCTTGCAGGGTTGCTAGGTCATCTGATTCTAATGAGACAAAGACCGGGGGGAAGACCCTTTATTCTTTTTCTTCTGTTTGTTGTCTGGGGAAACGACGCAGGGGCTTATTATATTGGGCGGGCGCTTGGCGGCTGGAAACTGTACCCAGCGATCAGCCCCAATAAGACGATGTCAGGGTCGATTGGCGGTCTTATCATTGGGTCTCTGGCAGGGGCTTTCTGCAAGATTGCTTTTCATCTGCCATTTTCATGGTTAGAGGTAATCATGCTTTCACTGGTTCTAGTGGCTGCGGGCCAGTTGGGCGATCTGGTCGAGTCGATGTTTAAAAGAAGCGCCGGCATAAAAGATTCGAGTGGGTTGATTCCAGCGCATGGGGGCCTGTTCGATAAACTAGATGGGGTTGCGTTCGCGGCCCCGCTACTTTATTATTATCTTATGATAGCGGCGTAAGGAGCGGGTCAATCCCGCACGCAGTGTCGCTACAGACGTGGTGTCTGAGAAGCCTAGTCAAATGCCACAAGGAAGTTCAGGTGGCACTGTTCTGCCTGATCTCTTTACGGGAACCATGAGTTATTCTATTCCGATTGAAGTACCGATGGGGCGCAAAGGGATGGATCCCGGATTGGCCTTAACCTATAAGAGCAGTGGTGGCAACGGAGTGGTTGGGATGGGCTGGGAGATGGAAGTCGGGGCAGTTGAACGCAGCCGCAAAGATGGGGTGGATTACGGTGGTGATGACTACGTTTTGCGATTAGCGGGTGCCACTGTAGATTTGGTTCGGACAAGCGGGACAGCTCCAGGGGATGGGGAGTTCCGGGCCAAGATTGAAGGGGCGTTTAGCAGAGTTAAGAAAACAGGGAGCGTTTGGGAAGTAACGGATAAAACCGGTACTCGCTATCTGTTTGGCCAGACCGCAGCCTCCCGCCAGGATGGTACACCCGGCATTTTTAAATGGAGTCTTGATCAAGTCATTGATCCCAACGACAATTCGATAACCTTGAGCTACTTGAAAGATCAAGGCCAAATCTATCTGGATCGTATTGACTACACCTATCCGGGACCGACAAATTATGTGAAGTTTTACTATGAATCACGCACCGATGCCCCGGTGATGTATACCACCAATTTTGCCGTAACAACGGCCAAACGGCTAAAAACAATTGATGTGATGGCCAATGGCCTTCGCCAGCGGGCCTATGAACTTTCCTATACTTACAGCACGAGTACAGGGCGTTCCATTTTGGCAAGCGTGCAACAGTTTGGTAGGGATTCATTGGTTGATGTGAATGGCACTGTGACAGGGGGCACGGCGTTGCCGGCGATGAGTTTTGGTTACACTTCTGGCGGTAACAGCTTTAACAGCCCGGTATCAGGCCCAACCCGTTGGGTAAATAACTCTATAGGCGGTGCATCAATTGACATCTCGCGCGTCAAGTTGGGGGATTTTAACGGGGATGGGAAGACCGACATTGCGGCGGTGGAAGGGTGGGGTTCATCACAACCGATGAGTATTTATCTCTCCAAAGGGGATGGCACCTTTGCGGCGGCAGTTTCAGGCCCAACCCGTTGGG
>JACPZM010000061.1 GCA_016195485.1 Candidatus Troglogloeales bacterium
ATACGGATTTAAGACGGCTAAAATGCTGGAAATAGCGCTATATCATAAGCTTGGGCAACTTCCCGTCCCTGATCTCGCCCACAGATATTTTTAACGAGCCATAATGACAAGGAAGGGGCTACATCTTTTAGCGAACTCGCCAGAGACATTAAAGATGCGCAGACTTCAGCAGTTCGTCTGGGTCGGGAATTGGAAGCGAAGAAAGCGGTTGGGGAACCGCTTTAGGCCCCCTCTCCCCTTTTGGGGAGAGGGCAGGGGCGAGGGTGCCCCACCAATTACAACTTTATCGGCCTCACCGAAAGGATATTCGGAATCATTCGAATCTCTTTGATCAACGGCTCCGGAGGAGCCACATCAATACCGACCACGGAGATCGCCAATCCGCCGGATTGCTCCCGCCCTAACTGCATCCGGGAGATATTAATCTGATTCTTGGCCAGAAGCTGGCCTAAGTCTCCTATGACGCCCGGTTTATCGTTGTTGTGAATATAGAGCATATTCCCTTCTGGAATAAGCTCTAAGGCCATTCCATCAATCTCAACAAACCTCGGTTCCGTTTTGTGAAAAACAGCGCCTGATACCGTCTTTTTCCCAGACGAGGTCGCCACCTGCATCGTCAGTAGAGAGGCAAAGTTTCCCGCATCGTCTGACTTTGTCTCCTTGACTTCAATGCCGCGTTCTTTGGCAATGGAAGGCGCATTCACATAATTCACGGTCTCTTCCAAGATCGGAGCCAATAGCCCCTTTAAGGCGGCCACATGCATGGGGGCCGACTGCAGGTCTGCCGCTTCACCATGATACTCAATATCTATTGCCGTAATCCCGCCATCAATCGTCTGGCCAATAAATGAGCCGATCTTTTCAGCCAAAAGGACATAAGGCTGTACCTTTGGAATAAGGTCTAACGAAATCGAAGGAAGATTCACCGCGTAACGCACCACGTGACGAACCAAATAATCAACCACCTGTTCCGCAATCGCGAGCGCGACACTTTCCTGCGCTTCCAGTGTGGCAGCGCCCAAATGCGGCGTGCAGATGAAATTATCAAGTTTCAAAAGCGGATGGTTCGGGTCTACCGGTTCCTTTTCAAAAACATCCGAAGCGGAAGCGGCTACTTTTCCACTGGTCAAAGCAGAAAGTAACGCGGCCTCATCCACAATGCCGCCACGCGCGCAGTTGACAATCCGAACACCATCCTTCATTTTCTCAATCGCTTCGGCATTGATAAGATATTTTGTCTCCGCAGTCATCGGCGTATGAAGCGTGATAATATCCGATTGAGCGTAAAGGGCTGCAAGGCTAACAAGTCTTACCCCCATTTTCTCGGCATTTTCCGGTGAGAGATAGGTATCATAAGCGATGACCTTCATTCCGGCCCCTTGCGCCAACCGGGCCACCCAACTTCCGATCTGGCCCAATCCAACAATGCCAAGTGTTTTATCAAAAAGCTCAATTCCCATGAACTTGTTCTTTTCCCATTTTCCCGACTTTATCGAAGCGTTTGCCTGCGGGGTCTGGCGGGCCATTGAGAAGATCAGCGCAAAGGTATGCTCTGCCGTTGTAATCGTATTTCCGCCGGGGGCAGGTTCTTCGCGGCCGCAATGACATCTTTTGTGACTTTGGTGCCGCTTCGGATAATCAAGCCGTCGTATTGGCCAATCTCTTCGATAAGTTGCGCCGGTGTTAACTTTGTCTTGATATCAACCGAAAGCCCCCCCTTTTCCAAAATCGTGACCCCTTGTGCAGACAGGGAATCGCTAATTAATACTTTCACTGTTTGTCTCCTGTTATTTTATGGGCAGATGTTGGGCAGACACATCGGTCTGCCCCTACGGCCGATCCTACTTCTTTAACAATATCTCTTGGGCAATTCCCACGCCTGTTCCCAATTTCAGTGGATGCCCCATTCCTTTTAACACCATCTCAATGGCCGATACGGCGATAATAACGTCAAACGTGTCGATATATCCCATATTGGCAATCCGAAAGACCTTCCCTTTGAGTTGATCCTGGCCTCCCGCGGCAGTAATCCCATATTTTACGCGGAGGTCTTTGTAAATCTGCTGGCCATCGTATCCTTCCGGCGCCTCGATCGCGGTCACTGAATCGCTCGGGCAGTTCTTTGGAAAGAGGTTTAGGCCCAGCCCCTTCATCGCCTCTCGCGTTGCCAAGGCCAGCTTGCCGCAACGGGCAAAAACATTTTGCAACCCCTCTTCTTTCATCATTTTAAGGGACTGATCCAATCCGACGACCAAAGAAACCGCAGAGGTAAAAGCTGTCTGATTTTTAGAAAGCGCGTCCCGTTCCTTTTTAAAATTAAAATAGAACTTGGCGTTCTTTGCCTTGTCCGCTTGCCCCCAAGCCTTGTTGGACACGGAAACAAACGCAAGTCCCGGCGGCAATGCCAGCGCCTTTTGTGACCCAGTCACCATAATGTCTATTCCCCACTCATCGGTTCGAATATCGAACACGCCGAGGGCAGAGACCGCATCCACAATCATCAGACAGTTTGGGTATCCTTTTACGATTTCTCCAATCTCACGAATCGGGTGGGCCACTCCGGTAGATGTTTCAGAGGCGGTTGTAAAAACCCCTTTTATGGTCGGATCTTTTTCTAATGCGGCTTGAATCTGTGAGGGGTTGACTGCATGGCCCCATTCAACCTTGATCTCTTCTGCGTTCACACCATACGCCGTGCAGAGCTTTGTCCATCGTTCTCCGAATTTCCCGCCATTCACTGTGAGCACTTTATCGCCGGGGGAGAAGAAATTAGAAACCGATCCTTCCATGCCGCCCGTGCCGGAAGAGACTAGAATCAGGACATCATTCTGTGTTTGATAAATCCACTGCAAATCTTTTTTAACGCGATCCAGCAGGGTCACAAATTCGGGGGCGCGATGATGCAAGATCGGCTGTGCCATCGCCAAAAGCACTTCGGGGGAAACCTGGGTCGGCCCGGGGGCCAGAAGATATCTTTTCATAAAGCTCCTTTGTGAAAGTTTTGAGACAGGATCGTACCATAGCGATCTAAAAATGGTCAAGGAAGGAATCGATCTACGGGCATAACGATGCCTGCAGTTGGAATGACAATATGCGACTCCGCTTCCAAAAACCGTTCTGCATCAATGGCGGCCATACAGCCGGTTCCTGCCGCTGTGACGGCCTGACGATAGGTGGGGTCTTGGACATCTCCTGCCGCGAAAACCCCTACAATGCTGGTTTGCGTTGTGGAGGGCTTTGTGATGATATATCCGCGTTCATCCAAAGTAAGGTTTCCCTGAAATAAAGAGGTATTCGGCTCATGGCCAATGGCGATAAAAATCCCATCGGCAGGAGCCACAAAGGTCTGATCGTTTTTTAGATTTTTCAATAACAGCCCCCCGATCTTTCCGAACTCTCCCTCCAAAATATCAACGACGGCAGTCTCCCACAAAAACTTCATTTTTGGGTTTCGAAACGCGCGATCCTGCATGATTTTAGAGGCGCGCAGGGTATTACGCCGATGAATGAGCGTTACGGTATTTGCAAATCGGGTGAGGAATGTTGCCTCCTCCACGGCCGTGTCACCTCCTCCCACGACAAAAACCTCTTTGCCTCTAAAGAAAAACCCGTCGCAAGTTGCGCAGGCAGATACGCCGCGTCCCATCAGGCGACTTTCCGATTCTAATCCCAATAGCTTTGCGCGCGCGCCTGAAGCGATAATAAGAGACTTGGTGCGTAGAGTCTTCTCGCCATCGACCACAATCGTGAATGGCCGCGCAGAAAGATCAACCTCTGTGGCGTCGCCTGCAATAAAGGTCGTGCCAAATCGCTCCGCCTGTTTTTTCATCTCCAGAATCAGCGGCGGCCCTTCTATTCCGTTTGGGAATCCGGGGTAATTTTCGACATCGGTCGTAATCATCAGCTGACCGCCTGATTGTGCCCCTTCTATCAGTGTCGGTTTTAGGTTTGCCCGTGCCGTATAGATTGCCGCCGTAAGACCCGCCGGGCCAGAGCCTAAAATAACCACGTCGTTCACAGGATCTTGCATCGTTTTCTTTCCGCCAGCGCAACGAAGGCCGTTATAGCCTGCGAAGCAGGCGTTCCCGCTGGAGGCCGTTGCCTCCTCAGCCCCCTAAATCGTTTAAGGCATCTTTTATATTCTTTCGGACGCAGGTAAAGATGGGGGTATCGCGGAGTGTGTATCGGGAGCCTTCAGTCTCTCTTAATTCCATGACCAGATCCAGAAAGTCGCCAGGATAGTCGCTTTCAAATGCCACAACAAACTCCATATCGTCCAATCCAAACGAATAGCTGGTATTGATTTTAACCGACGGATATTTGTGGCCGATGGCGATATGTTTATCCATCATCTCCTGTCTTGTTGCTTTAGGTAGAAGATACCAATCTCTTGTCTTCCAAAACGGATAGATAAACAGATATTTTGACTCTCCGGGAACAATCGTCAACCGTTTTGACTCTTGTCCTTCATGAACATGCTTATCCACATAAGTAGACCGCTTCGTCATCCCAATATAAGAATAGGTGACCCTCATATATTTTCCAAGCCCAGTTGAAAGCAGTCGCGCGGTCATCTCCTGCATATCCTCTAATTCATACCCGATTCGCCACAGCATTAGATCGACGTCGGCGCGAATACCTACCGTGGAATAAGGGATAAGCATAACCTTTGGCGCGCACTCATTGCAGGTCGCCAAAAATTCCATCTTGCCGGATTCCCGTTCCGGCGCAGGCAATCTTCGCCATTCCGGATCAACCTTTAAAAACCAATAATTAACATACTGACGTTTCTCTTTCGCCATGCAAAGCCTCCCTTCAATAATGTTGGACGTGTCTTGTGGTTGCACCTCAGGTTGTCTGATTCTAGCAGGGGACGGGTTTAAAATCAATTTTAATGGATATCCCTGCTTCTGCGTTCGTTACAGGCCTTAAAGCCCAACATTAAAACGGAATGTGTAAAGGAGACCGGCTTTTTCTTTTGAAGTAACTTTAACCAATCCGGCCCCGGCGTAGGGGGTGATAAAAGCAAATCCCTTACTCACCGAAAGATCGGCGGAAACTGTGCTTAAATCTAACGAGTCAACCCCTAGAAGTTTTGTAAAAGCCCCCCTGACAGCAACCGCCGGCAGGGCAACATTGCCAGCTATGATCGCGTACTTAATCTCTCCTCCAACTAAAGAAGCATCGATGGCCGAGACCTTGGAGTAGATGGCGCCAATATCAATCCCCAAAGGAAGCCCCTTTTGGAGATGGAGTTTTGGGAGAATAAGCGTCTTTGGAGGATCACCGACCTTTGCAAAACTATCCGATTCAGTTGAGACAGCCGTAACCTCTATCCCGACGTCAAATCCTACAATTCCAAGCGGCTCTGCGGGAGATACAGGGAGATAGCTTACAGCCAATCCCAATTCTTTGCTAAGGCTTTTAAATTCGGCCTGACCCAACTTCGAACTGGTAAGGTCCAGCGTCCCTGCCTGTGCACTTGCCCTGTCACTGTTGGGGAATGTTTGGAAAAAGAAAATAAAAAAGATCCCAACCCCTAAAGAAATAATTTTTACCCTTGACATTCTCAATCTCCATAAAGTAGAATAAACCCTTTGGTCTTGCAAAGAGCTTTGTTATGACATCTGCCTGTAAAACAGGTCCCTTTTCAAAATTGAGGTTTTCTTATATCACATATTTTTTTCAATGTAAAGTAGGGGCGTTGCTTGCCGCGCCCTGATTCGTTTTAAGGGCGAGTTGTGGCTGGCGTAGCTCAGTCGGTAGAGCAGCTGATTTGTAATCAGCCGGTCGGGGGTTCAATTCCCTTCGCCAGCTCTGGGATCAAAGGGAGGGGTTCCCGAGTGGACAAAGGGGACAGACTGTAAATCTGTTGCTTTAGGGCTTCGGAGGTTCGAATCCTCCCCTCTCCAGCTTGAGTGTGAGGGCACAGAAGGATGTAGGGGCGGGGTTA
Organism: Candidatus Troglogloeales bacterium; assembly: GCA_016195485.1. Taxonomy (GTDB): domain Bacteria; phylum Nitrospirota; class Nitrospiria; order SBBL01; family SBBA01; genus JACPZM01. Next base: position 5,954 of record JACPZM010000061.1, read on the forward strand.
TCCCGCTCTATGCGGGAATAGCTCAGCGGTAGAGCGCTAGCCTTCCAAGCTAGGGGTCGCGGGTTCGAATCCCGTTTCCCGCTCTATACCTCAAGGGTGTAGATTTTTAAGGGGAGCTCCGTAACCGCCCTTGTAGCTCAGTTGGCAGAGCACATCCTTGGTAAGGATGAGGTCACCGGTTCGATCCCGGTCAAGGGCTTTGTATTTAGATGGCGTAGGGGCGGGCGTTACAAAATAAATGGCGTAGGGGCGGTTCGCGAACCGCCTCGCAGTCGGCGTTCCGACCCTACAGTCAACATAAGGAGGGAGGGTAAGCGATGGCAAAAGTAAAGTTTGAGCGGACGAAGCCGCATTTGAATATTGGGACGATTGGGCATGTGGATCATGGGAAGACGACATTGACGTCCGCGATCACGAAGGTATTGGCGGAGAAGAAGTTTGCGGAATATATGGCGTATGACAAGATTGATAAAGCGCCGGAGGAAAGGGAGCGTGGCATTACGATAGCAATAGCGCATGTGGAGTATCAGACAGAAAAGAGGCATTACGCGCATGTGGATTGTCCTGGGCATGCCGATTATGTGAAAAACATGATTACCGGAGCGGCGCAGATGGATGGCGCTATTCTAGTGGTATCGGCTGCGGATGGCCCGATGCCGCAGACGCGGGAGCATATATTGCTGGCAAGACAGGTTGGCGTTCCGTCTATTGTGGTTTATTTGAATAAAGCGGACATGGTGGAGGATAAGGAGTTATTGGATTTGGTGGAGTTGGAGGTTCGGGAGTTACTGACCAAGTATGATTTTCCTGGGGATACGATACCGTTTGTGATAGGGTCTGCGTTAAAGGCGATTGAAGGGGATAAAGGGGATATGGGGGTTGGGTCTATTCTGAAGTTAATGGATGCGGTGGATGCGCATATTCCGATGCCTGTGCGAGAGATGGACAAGCCGTTTTTGATGCCTGTAGAGGATGTTTTTTCGATATCGGGTCGAGGCACGGTTGTGACGGGTCGTGTAGAGAAGGGTATTGTGACCGTTGGCGAGGAGATAGAGATTGTGGGTGTAGCGGAGACGCAGAAGACGGTGGTAACCGGAGTGGAGATGTTTCGGAAGTTATTGGATCGTGGAGAGGCCGGGGACAATATAGGTGTGCTCTTGCGAGGGACGAAGAAGGAGGCGGTGGAGCGCGGGATGGTGTTGGCGAAGCCGGGCAGTATTACGCCGCACACGGTGTTTACAGCGGAGGCGTATATTTTGACGAAGGAAGAAGGCGGGAGACACACGCCGTTTTTCAATGGGTATCGGCCGCAGTTTTATTTGCGGACGACGGATGTGACCGGTGTTGCGAAGTTGCCGGAGGGTGTTGAGATGGTGATGCCGGGTGATAATGTGAAGATGGAGGTAACGCTCATCATGCCGATTGCGATGGCGGAGGGGTTGCGGTTTGCAATTAGAGAGGGTGGCCGTACGGTCGGCGCCGGGGTTATTTCAAAGATTATAAAATGATGTAGGGGCGAACCTATGTGTTCGCCCGACCTCTGTTAGGGCAGACACATCGGTCTGCCCCTACGAAGATAAACAATGGATCAGAAGATACGAATTCGATTAAAGGCTTACGATTATCGGCTGTTGGATCAGTCGGTGTTGGAGATTGTTGACACGGTCCGGCGAACAGGCGCCCGCGTTGTTGGGCCTATTCCGTTGCCGACGCAAATTCAGAAATATACGGTTTTGCGGTCTCCGCATGTCGATAAGAAGTCGCGTGAACAATTTGAAGTTCGAACGCATAAAAGGCTGATGGATATTCTTGAGGCAACCCCTGAAACGGTAGATGCCTTAATGAAGTTAAATCTTTCCGCTGGGGTTAATATAGAATTGAAGTCTTAAAAAAAGTACAGAGGGACAAAGGGGCAAGGGCACAAAGAAAATGATTGACGGATTGATGGGATATAAACTAGGGATGACGCAGTTTTTCTCGGAAGAGGGAAAACTGATTCCCGTAACAGTTCTTCAGATTGGCCCCTGCAAGGTTGTTCAGATTAAGACGCTTGAAAAAGAGGGATACCAAGCCGCACAGCTTTCTTTTGATGACGTGGCAGAGCGTCGCGTCACCAAGGCAATTGCGGGTCACTTTAAGAAGGCGGCTGTTGGGACAGCCCGGCGTCTTAAAGAATTTAAAGGTGATCTTGCCGGTATGAATGTGGGGGAGGCGCTCACGGTCGATATGTTTAAAAAAGGGGATCGGGTTGATGTAACAGGGGTCTCCAGAGGAAAAGGATTTCAAGGGGTCATGAAGCGGCATCATTTCAGAGGAGGCCCCGCTACACATGGTTCTATGTTTCATCGCGCGCCCGGATCAATTGGGGCCAGTTCTTTCCCGTCCCGTGTCTTTAAAAACCAAAGAATGCCCGGGCATATGGGCAGTAAAACAATAACGACACAAGATATTATGGTAGCGGATGTCCGGCCTGACCAGAATCTTTTACTATTAAAGGGGTCAGTCCCCGGGGCACCAAAAGGGCTGGTGTCGATTTATCGTTCTGTAAAGGAGAAGGTTAAAAAGGCGTAGTGTTTAATTTCATATCGGAAGTCCCCCTGACAAGGGGGATTCAGGGGGTTTCTTATGTCAGAGGGGCTAACCCCCCTGCCCCCCTTGTCAGGGGGGATTATAAAAGAGAACTATGATCAAGGTTGAAGTAAAAAATAGATTGAATGAGATAAAAGGGGCGATGGGGTTGAGCGACGCGATTTTTGGCGTTCCGATCTCTATTCCTGTCATTCATGAAGTGGTGACGATGCAACAGGCCTCGATGCGTCAGGGAACCGCGCAAACAAAAACAAAGGGGTTGGTTCGTGGCGGCGGGAAAAAGCCCTGGGCTCAAAAAGGAACAGGGCGAGCGAGGGCAGGTTCCAGACGGTCTCCTATCTGGAAAGGGGGAGGAACGATTTTTGGCCCTATATCGAGGGCTTACGGCTACTCGATTCCAAAGAAGAAGGCGCGGTTGGCCCTCTTTATGGTTTTGTCGTCAAAAGTAAAAGAGGGGAAGCTCGTTGTTTTAGAAGATTTAGTGTTGAGAGAGGTGAAAACTCGGTCGATGGTTCATCTTCTCACGAAGCTTCAGTTAGAAGGGAGAATACTGATATTGGTCATGCAGAAGACGGACGAGTTAGATCGTGTCTCTCGCAATCTACCAATGGTTGATCTGTTAGAGATTCGCCGGCTGAATCTTTATGATCTTATTTGTTCCGATACGGTTCTTACAACGCAACGCGACTTGGAGCGGTTAGAGGAGGTGTGGCGTGAATCGGCATGACATCATTGTCTCCCCGTTGGTTACGGAAAAGTCAACGCTGTTGCGTGAGACGTTCAATCAGTATTGTTTTGTCGTTCGGCCTGATGTGAATCGGAGCGAGGTCAAAAAGGCGTTAGAAGAAACATTAAGCGTTAAGATAACGAAGGTCCGAATGATGAATGTCATGGGGAAAGAAAAGCGGTTAAATCGATTTATTGGCAGACGCCCCGATTGGAAAAAGGCCGTTGTAACCTTAAAAGAAGGGCAGAAACTAACGATATTTGAGGGGTAGGGGCGTAGGGGCCGCGGTTCCCTCGCCCTTGCCAATAGAATAGGGCGGGGTTACCCCGCCCCTACAGAAAAACATTATGGGCGTTAAAATATATAAACCAACATCTCCTGGTCGTCGCGCGGCGATGGGGCTTACCTTTGATGAGATAACCAAGGCGAACCCCGAAAAGCGACTTGTTTCTGCCAATCCGTCATCTGGAGGACGCAATAATGCTGGTAGGATGACGATACGGCATCGCGGCGGCGCGCACAAAAAGGCCTATCGGATTATTGATTTCAAGCGAAATAAGTTTGGCATACCGGCCCGTGTTGCGGCGATTGAGTATGACCCTAACCGTTCCGCGAGGTTAGCGCTTCTTTTTTATGCAGATGGCGAAAAGCGTTATATTATCGCGCCAGAGGGATTAAAAGTTGATGATCGCGTTATGTCCGGGCCGACTGCGGAACCTAATTTGGGAAATGCCCTGCCGATTGCCAATATCCCTCTTGGAAGCACGATTCATAACATTGAGTTAAAGCAAGGCAAGGGTGGGCAATTGGTTCGGTCGGCTGGGGGCGGAGCGCAGTTAATGGCTAAGGAAGGGGAGTTGGCGCAGATTCGGTTGGGATCTGGTGAAGTGCGCCTGATTCATCTCACATGCATGGCAACACTGGGTCAGGTTGGGAATATAGAGCATGGAACTTATTCTCTTGGAAAGGCGGGCCGATCCCGTTGGTTGGGAAGACGTCCCATTGTGCGCGGCGTTGTAAAGAACCCTGTTGATCATCCACATGGCGGAGTGGAGGGAAAGTCAGGACAGGGGAATCCGCACCCGGTTTCTGCCTGGGGGCAGTTGGCAAAGGGATATAAAACCCGTCGAAGAAAATCTACAAACGCATTTATTGTGAAGAGACGTAATTAGGGGGCATCGGCCCCCGGCGATGATGACAGCCCTCGCAGTCGGCGTTCCGACTCGTTGGGGCTGTAAAAAGACGAAATTAAATTGTAGGGGCGCTGCTTGCTGCGCCCTATAGGGGAAACATATATGCCGAGGTCAGTCAAGAAAGGGCCATTTGTAGACGATCATTTGATGAAAAAGATTGTCAAGTTAAATGAGGCCAATGAGAAAAAACTCGTTAAGACATGGTCCCGGCGATCTACGGTGATCCCGGATATGATTGGGCATACTTTAGCGATTCACAATGGGAAAAAGTTTATTCCTATTTACTTGACGGAAAATATGGTGGGACATAAACTGGGTGAGTTTGCCCCAACCCGCTTTTTTAAAGGACATGGCGCCGCAAAGAGCGAGAAGGCTACGGCGCTGAAATAGAGGGCAACGTGCCCTGCGAGTGATGGAAGCAAAGGCGATTTTAAAATACGGTCATATGGGGCCTCGTAAGGCAAGGGGTGTTGTTGATCTTATTCGTGGAAAGGGAGCGGACGAGGCGCTGAACATTTTAAAGTTCGCGCCGCAACATGCTGCCCGAGTCGTTGCGAAATTGCTGAAGTCCGCAGTGGCCAATGCGGCTCAAAAAGAGATGGGGGAGGCCGATTCATTGTGGGTTTCAAAGGCTTATGTCGATGGGGCGCCGGTATTAAAACGGACTCAACCTCGCGCAAGAGGACGATCTTTTCTCATTCGAAAAAGAATGAGCCATATTACGCTGGTGCTTTCTGGAAAAGACGATACGGCAGCAAAGAAGAAAAGGGCGATTAGAACGGGCAAAGGATAAAAGAAGGGTAGAAACCTCTTATGGGTCAAAAAGTTCATCCGGTTGGTTTTCGATTGGGTTATAGTGTTACTTGGGGGTCGCTCTGGTTCTCTGGAAAAGATTACGCAAAGCTTCTCCATGAAGATATAAAGGTGCGTAAGGCCGTTAAAGAGCGATTTTACCAAGCAGGTGTTTCTGCTGTGGAGATTGAGCGTCCCGGGAATCAAATTAAAGTAACGATTGCGACCGGGAGGCCTGGGATTATTATCGGACGAAAAGGAGCAGAAGTCGATAAACTGAAGGTCGACTTGTAGGCAATGACAAAAAAGCAGGTCTATCTGAATATCAAGGAGATAAAAAGGCCTGAAATGGATGCGCAATTGGTATCTGAAAATATTGCCCTTCAATTGGAGAAGCTGGTTGCATATCGCCGTGTTATGAAAAAGGCGGTTGCATCTGCTGTGCGTATGGGCGCCCTGGGGATTAAGGTGCGTTGCGCGGGAAGGCTGGCAGGTTCTGAAATCGCTCGAAAAGAATGGTATCGTGAAGGGCGTGTTCCCCTCCATACTTTAAGAGCCAAGATTAATTTTGGTTTAGCAGAAGCGGCTACCACGATGGGCAGGATTGGTGTGCAGGTTTGGATTTATCAAGGCGACTATATTCCAGAGCCGTTTGCGGCCAATCATAAACTGAGAGGGGAAGGGTAGATGCTTTCACCTAAGAAAGTAAAACATCGTAAGATGATGAAGGGGCGGATGGGGGGTTCTGCCTTGCGAGGATCCGAGATTAGTTTTGGTGAGTTTGGATTAAAAGCAATGGAGCCGGGGCGAATAACATCGCGTCAAATAGAGTCGGCCCGCATTGCGATTACCCGGTATGTTAAGCGGACGGGTAAGCTTTGGATTCGGATTTTTCCCGATAAGCCGATTACCAAAAAGCCAGCAGAAACGCGTATGGGAAAGGGCAAAGGAATGGTGGAGTACTGGGTTGCAGTGGTTAAGCCAGGCCGTATCCTTTATGAAATGGACGGGGTCACTGTGGATATTGCCAAAAAGGCATTGGGACTCGCCTCGTACAAACTGCCCATTAGAACTCAAATGGTGTTAAGAAGGGCGATATAAATGGAAGAGAAGAAACTGGAAGAGCTTGAATTAGAAGAACTGACTGAAAAGGAGAAAGCGTTCAGAAAAGAGCTTTTTAATCTTCGGTTTCAAAAAACGCTGGGTCAAGTACAAAATATCATGCGGATTCGCGCAGTTCGCCGTGATATTGCTCGTGTTCTTACATATCTCAAGATGAAAAGGCCCTCATCATGATGAAAAAAAGAAAAGAATATGTTGGAGATGTTATTCGAGATAAAACGGATAAGACCGTTGTTGTCTCTGTGGAGCGAATTATTAAGGATCCCCGGTTTAAGAAGTATTTAAAAAGAACCACAAATTATATGGCGCATGACGCTGAAAATGCTTGTCAATCAGGGGATCGTGTAAAATTTATTGAGACCCGGCCTTTAAGCGCCAGAAAAAAGTGGGTTGTCCTGGAGATTTTAAAGAAGGCGGGGGAGAATTAATTAAATGGTACAGATCTACTCAATGCTGCAAGTGGCGGATAACTCTGGCGCCAAGAAGGTGATGTGTTTCCATGTGAAGGGGGGCTCCAAAAAGCGTTATGCCACGGTAGGTGATACCATTGTTGCGGCTGTGAAGGAAGCGTCATCGCAGGGATCGGTAAAAAAAGGGGAGGTCGTGCGGGGCGTCGTTGTTCGCACGAAGAAGGAGATTAAAAGGGAAGACGGATCATACATTAGGTTTGACCAGAATGCCACAGTGTTAATCAATGCACAGGGGGAGCCGGTTGGAACGCGTATCTTCGGGCCGGTTGCGCGCGAGCTTCGTAAGAAAAAATTTACAAAAATAATTTCTCTGGCGCCTGAAGTATTATGAACAGTCAATTAAAACAAGAGACTCCTCTTATTACAACGAACCTGCGTAAAGGAGATTTTGTTCGGGTTATCGCGGGGAAAGAGAAGGGCAAAGAAGGGAAGGTCTTACAGGTAATGAGGGAATGCAACGGTGTTTTGGTGGAGCAATTAAACCTGATTAAGAAACACACAAAAGCGAATTCAAAATACCCTAAGGGCGGCATTGTAGAAAGAGAAGGCGTTCTTTCGATTTCTAATGTCATGATTCTTTGTCGAAAATGCGATAAGCCTTCGCGTGTTGCGATGAAGCTATTGTCAGACGGGAAAAAAATAAGAGTCTGTCGGCGTTGCGGTGAGGTTTTAGATATATAAGTCTCTTGCAAATGTGTCATTCCCGCGAAAGCGGGCATGACACAAGTAGGAAAAAATGGCTACAAAGGCGGTAAAACTGAATAAGATTGCGCCGCTGAGGGAGCGATATGTGAGCGCTGTTGTGCCCGAGCTGATAAAAGAGTTCCGTTACAAAAATGCAATGCAGGTGCCTAAACTTGAGAAGGTTATCCTGAATGTGGGAATGGGGAAAGCAACATCGAATGCAAAGATGTTGGAGGCCGCAGTAGCGGAGGTGACCGGCATTACCGGGCAGAAGCCGATTGTAACGCGTGCCAAAAAGTCGATTGCCGGATTTAAGCTGCGGGAAGGGGTTCCGATTGGTTGTAAAGTTACATTGCGAAAATCCCGCATGTATGAATTTTTAGAACGGCTACTTCATGCGGCACTGCCGCGGATTCGAGATTTCCGAGGGATATCCCCCACCGCGTTTGATGGAAAGGGAAACTATACATTAGGGTTAAAAGAGCAATTGATCTTTCCTGAAATCCACTATGAAGGGGTAACGGCCATTCACGGAATGGATATCACCGTTGTAACCACCGCAAAAAACGATGTTGAGGGAAAGGCGTTATTAAAACATCTCGGATTTCCATTTAAAAAGGAGGCGCCGGCCGTAAGCTACGTTGGGACTGAAAAAACAAAGGTATAGAATATGGCGAGAACCGCAATTATTGTAAAATCTCAGAAAGAGCAGAAATTTCCAACAAGAAAGTACAATCGTTGTCCTTTGTGCGGACGTGTGCGGGGATTTTTAAGAAAATTTACGATGTGCCGGATCTGTTTCCGTATGTTGGCTTTAAAAGGGGAGATTCCGGGGGTAACCAAATCAAGCTGGTAGGGGCGCGGGGTTACCTCGCACCTTCATTAAAAGGAAATTGAATGACTGATCCAATAGCAGATATGTTGACGCGAGTGCGAAACGCAGTGATGCGAAAACACAAAGGTATTATTCTTCCTCATTCGAACTTAAAGCAAGAGATGGCCCGTATCCTGAAGGAAGAGGATTTTATCCGAGATTACAAGGTGGTTGAAACCGATGGAAAAAAGGCATTAAAGCTGTTTCTAAAATATGTCGTGAAGGGCGAGTCGGTTATTGTTGGATTAAAAAGGGTCAGCAAGCCAGGTAGAAGGGTTTATGTGAAATGGGATGCCGTTCCAAAGGTAAAAGGCGGTATCGGAATTTCCATCCTGTCCACCTCCAGAGGGTTGATGACCCATAAAGGTTCTTACCTATCCAAAGTAGGCGGCGAACTCCTCTGCTCCGTCTGGTAGTTTCTAGCATACCTATAAATCAAATCATGAAGCGCTGGTCGAAATGCCTTAATCTGATTATTCTTCCTTGTGGGATGAACGCGATTTGTAAGAAGAATAACAACAAGCGCGTTGACGCGATCAACCCATATTGATGTTCCTGTATATCCAAGATGCCCGAAACTCTGTCGAGAAAAACAATGACCAGAAGAAGAGTTATGCAAAGAAGGGGTGTCCCACCCCAGCGCAAAACTTCTTCCTTGAGATAATCTTCTGCGGGTCACTAACCGTTTTGCTAATGCTGATTCAATGATTCCATTGCCATGGATGGAGTTTAGCCAGTCTGTTACGAGGATATAGACCTCTTTTGCAGTGGAAAAAAGGCCGGCATGGCCAGAGACCCCTCCCATTGCATAGGCATTGTCATCATGAACTTCCCCGCGAATAATCTTTCCGCGCCAAGGGCAATCTTCTGTAGCGGCGACGAAGCCTTTAATCTCTTGTCCCACGCCCGAGAAAAACGTTTTCTTGGTATTTAATTTTTTAAAGATATTATTCTTGCAGAATTGGTCGAGCGATCCGCCAGACACCTTCTCAATGATCCCCCCCAAGATCATAAAACCGATGTCACTGTACAAACTGTGCGTATCCGGCTGGTTGATAAGCTTCTCGTTATGGGCCAATTGGTAGACCTTCTGTTTTGCGGCGGGAGAAGATAGTAATCCAGGGCTTTTTCTGTCTTGCTGCACGATCTCTTCGAAATAAGGTTTCCAATCGGGAAGACCCGAACTATGACTCAGAAGATGGGCGAGGGTGACTTCTCTTTTCTTGCCCGTTTTATAGGATGGGATAAATTTGGATACGGGATCTTCTAAATGAAGATTTTCCGATCCCATCAGCAATGCCATGGCGGCTGTCGTTGCCAGAGGTTTGGTTAAAGATGCCAGATCAAAGAGGGTGTCGGTTGTCAGTGGAATCTTCGTGGGAATTAATTGCGCAAAGCCAAACGCCTTGTGAAAGCAGACCTTGCCCTTGTAGGAGATAAGCAAGACGCCCCCCGGAAAGACCCCTGAAGTTACCCCCTCTTCCATCTTTTGCGTAATAGGGTTTTTCATAAATAAAGTGGACTCCATTGTCAAGACACCCTTTTAAAAATCGTATTCATCAACAGCAATCAGAATAAAGAGGTGAGACTCTATCAACTCATATGAAGTGTTGTCAAAGCGCTTCCTCACCTTCCCAACTTATAGAATACTGCAAGTATAGAGACCGGTTTTCTCTCGATGGTTACAAACAGCCGCGCGATCGTAAGAGTCAGTTTCCCTGATTAATGGCCCGACCGAAAAAATAAAAATCTGATCGGTATTGCCACGGCAAGTAAAAAGGATTATAAGTCTATAGACAGTCTGCAGGATCTGTTTGTTCTTCGGTCTGATTATTTTCGTAAGTTGTAGGGGCGCTGCTTGCCGTGCCCAACCAAACCATGATAAAAGTTGGGTTGTGGATTCAGACAGAAACCGACGAAGTCTTTATTGTTAAAAAGGATCCGTCAGGCCACCCTGTTCTGACTGTTTTTAGATCTCCCAATCCGCTAGAGAGCACTGAAGATAAGAAGGCCAAATTGCGAGAATTGTATGATCAGCTCACCGGCCGAACACATCCGCACCCGCATGCGACAAGCCGACAGTTAATGTGGGATTTTCTGGAAGCCGCGATCAAGCAACTGCCTTGAGGCGTGAGGATCGGGCTTTGCCCGTCTGAACGCGGGGCGTGGGGGCAATTGGAGCGAAGCGAGCAAGGCCCCCACACGCAATGACGGATCGGACCGCAGTCGGCGTTCCGACCTTTGCCCGTCCGAACGCGGGGCGTGGGGGCAATTGGAGCGAAGCGAGTCATGCCCCTACATCCAATTGGTAGGCGATGCTGGGATTGAACCAGCGACCTCTTCCGTGTGAAGGAAGCGCTCTCCCACTGAGCTAATCGCCCCCCAAGAGTTTCATTAGATAGCAAATTGAAAAGGTTCTGTCAAATCTTTACAGGCTCCCGGGTGCACGTCAGGATTGTGAGGGCGTGGCAGTCAGCTGGTAGCTTGTTGGGCCCGGTGCTCCCAGAAATCCTCGAATCGTCCGCTGAGCCT
>JACPZM010000062.1 GCA_016195485.1 Candidatus Troglogloeales bacterium
AATCAGCCCCTCAAAATAATCGGGCGCGCCCGGCAGAGGGGAGATCTTTTTTCCATAGATCACCTCGCGAACAGATCCGATATCAACTGCATACTCTTTCTCGCCAAGGAAGAAGCTGACCGCCCCCTGCTTGGCCGAGGATGCCTGCATCTCCTCTTTTTTAGTCTTAAACAGACTCATTTGTTATAAACCCCCTCAATCCCCCTTATCAGGGGGAAGTTCACCGCTGCCCAAGTCCCCTCCCCCTGACAAGGGGGATTGAGGGGGTTGTTTCTATCCTTATATCTTAAAGCTCCCGGTCTCTGTCTTCAACCCCTGCGCCTTCTTTTGGAGATCTTCCATCATCTGATGAATCCGATCACACAGTTTTTTATTGGTTTCAACGGCCTCATTGGCCTCCATAATCCACTTCATGAGGGTCTGGGCTTCTTTTTTCTGATCGTCCATTCCCTCTCCCACCTGGGCAATCCCTGCGGTTATCTCTTCAATCGCGGAGGCCGTCTGTTTGCTTCCCACAGCTTGCTCCTCGGTCGCAACCTTAACCTGCCGCGTAATCAGACGCACCTTTTCAGACCCCTCTGTAATATGCTCAATCACCTTCCCCTGTTCCTGCATCGCGCTATTGACTTGATGCACCATCGTATTCATCTTATCCATTGCCAAGGTGATGCCATGAATAGCCTGTACTTGCGCCAGAGTAGATTTTTCAATTTGCCTGGACATTGAAGAGGAACGATTGGCCCCTTCCAGAATAGTATTCAAAGACCCTCGAGCGTCCAGAGAGAGGCGAACCCCTTCTTCCACACTTTTCCCCCCCTCTCGAATCGAGTTGACCGCGTCTTGCGCCTCCGACTGCAAATCGCGAATGAGCTGCGCAATCTCCTTCGTGGAAGAGCCGGTTCGGTCGGCCAAGCTCTTAATCTCATCGGCCACAACCGCGAAGCCTCTCCCATGTTCTCCTGCCTGGGCCGCCAATATCGCGGCATTTAAGGCCAGCAGGTTGGTCTGCCGCGTGACTTCGTCAATGACGGTCAGAATCTTGCCGATATACTCGGTGCGTTCGCCCAATTTGTAAATCACAGAAGAAGATTTCTCTACCGCCTTCTTGATATTATCCATCCCTTCAATGGTCTTCTCAATCGCGCCGCGTCCCAATTCATCGGCGTCCTGACTAACCTTCTCTGTGAGAAGGGCAGATTCTTTGGCATTGACCTCAATCTCGTTGATGGAAGCGCTCATTCGGGTACAAGATGAGGTCGTGTCCGCCATGCTGTCTGTTAAGGCGTTAATATTTTCTACAACTTGCCGAATTGAGCTGGACATTTCAAGCAGGGCCGAAGCGGTGTCTTCCACATAGGAAGAGAGATTGGATGTGCTGTTGGCCACCTGAATGGTTGCCGCGCTCATCTGCACCAGCGCCGGAGAGGTTGTCTGCGCCGTGCCTGAGAGCTCCTCGACACGCGTTGATACGCGCAGAAACGAGGCATTCATAACCTCAATGGAGGAGAGCGTCTTTTTCGCAAGCTGTGTCTGATTCCCCGCCCCTGCCCGGACACGGACAATCGACTCTGTTAATCCATCCATTGAAACTCCGACTTGGAGAATCCCCTCATGTATTCGATGAATCATCCCCCTTAAACCCATGACCATTTGGGTGAGTCCGTTTCCCTCCCCCAACTGCTCCCCATCCGTTTCGGACAGATCGCCGCGGCCAACGCGGAAAGCAACCTCTGTCATATTTTCTAACGGGGTCAAAATGTTCTTGGTAAAGGAAATGGCCCCAAAAACGGCGCCCCCCGTTAAAACAAGAAGCAACACAACCATTTTACCAAACATCTGACGAAACTCTTTGGAAATCCCTTTGAGAGATATCCCCATCCGAACCCACCCTACGGGATCACGGAACCCTCCTTTCAAACGAATAGGCACAATCAGATCAAAGAATTTTTCAGACGAAGAGTCTCGGCTTGAGACAGTTGGTTCCTTCACCCGAAGTTCCGAACTCCAAAGAACGCCGTTTAAAAGAGATCGCGCGTTTTGCTCGTTTGTATTAGAAAGCAGCTCTCCCGCCTCGTTAAAGACCAATAAATAAACGACCTCTTTCCCTTCCGCCAATCCCTGTGCCACATCCGATAAGACCGACGGATTTCCCCCCTCGATCGCCATCGCGCTTTTCTCGGCAATACGGCTGGCCATTTCAATCCCTTTCTCCTTAAGCTGTTCTTTATGGGTCTCCTCAAAACTGAGAATCAACGCGGCTCCGAGGATTCCGCCCAACAATAATAAAACGCCGCCGATAAAGAGCAGTATCTTGTTTCTCACCCCATGTCCTAACCTTGTTTTTTCTTCCATGATGTCTCTCCCTATTTTCCTGCCGTCTATATATGAGGGCGGGGTAGTAACCCCGCCCTCTACGATAACCCCGCCCTACGAGGCGGTTTCTCCTTCAGCGATTCGTAGTATCTTATCCGTATCTAAAACAATTAAGATACGCTCCCTCACCCGTCCGATGTTTTTAATAAAGCCGCTGCCAGAAGCCGTGATCTTCGCCGGGGGTGGTTCCAACTGATATTTCTCAAAGCAGACCACGTCCGTCACTCTGTCGGCAATAATTCCCACCTCCGATTGTTCTGTACGACAAATAATAAATCGGTTTTTATTCCCAGGCACGAAAGCAGCCAATCCCATTCGAACATGCATATTCAGAACAGGGATCACCCGTCCCCTCAAGTTCACGATACCCTTAATATAGGGCGAAACACGCGGCACAGTCGTCACAACAATCGGCCTTGTTATTTCTTCAATCACCGAGATATCAATCGCGTACTCTTCATTGGCAAGCCAAAAGGTCAACGCCTTAACGGCGTCATCCCCTTTTACAAGACCCCCCTGCCCGGCCCCTTCCCATTGTTCTAAAGCGTTTTCCGCCGCCGCTGTTTGCCCCATTATCTTTACCTCAATCCTGCCGTACGGGCGAAAAATCTCTCGCCCCTACGCGACCCTTCCCATCGCTTTCTCTTCCCTTTTCTCGGTGACTTCCTGTATGAGCGCGGAAATATCTAAAACAAGAATGGCCTTGCCATCACCGATCTCGGTTACTCCAGAAATCCCCTTTACATTTTTTAATTCCTCGCCCATCGATTTTACCACAATCTCCTGCTGTCCTTTAATACTATTCACAATCAGCCCCATTTTTTTCTCAACAAGACCCACCACAATAACATAAACCGGCTCGTCGGATAGTTCTGCCTCCTTTAAATCGAAAAGCGCTTTAAGCCGAACCAGAATCAGCGTCTCCTCCCGCAATTGAATGACTTCCTGCCGTTCAATCGTCTTAATCTCTTTTTCCAAAAGGATCATCGATTCCAAGACGGAACTCAATGGAATGGCAAACGTCTCCCTTTCCACCTCAACGATGAGCGCCTTGATAATGACCAGCGTAATTGGCAGGGTCAGGGTAAAAAGGGTTCCCTGTCCCAAAACCGTTTCGACATCGACCATGCCGGAAAGTTTTGAGATATTTTTGGCAACGACATCCAGCCCCACCCCACGTCCAGAAATTTGAGACACCTTATCCCGCGTTGAAAATCCCGGCAGAAAGAGCAGTTTTACAAGCTCACTCTGACTGTACTGCTTCCCCGGAAAGACCAATCCTTTTCTGAGTCCTTTCTCGTAGATTTTTTCGGTGTCCATTCCCTGACCATCATCCTCTACTTCTATCACAACATGATTTCCCCTTTGGTCGGCGCGAACCATAATCGTTCCTGTGGTCGGTTTATTTTTGGCAATCCGATCCTCATGGCTCTCCAAACCATGATCCAAGGCATTTAAAATAAGATGCAACAGCGGATCGGACAACTCTTCCACCATCGACTTATCCATTTTGGTCTCTTCCCCCGAGAAAAGAAGATTCACTTCCTTCCCCAAGTCTTTGGAAACCTTATGGACCACGCGCACCAGCCGGTCGAAAATCTGTCCGATGGGGGTCATCCGCACCTCCACCAGTTTTTCCTGAAACTCGCTGATCCGTTTATCAAGCATCTTCGATGCCTTTTGCACCTCTAACGCGAACGAGGAGATTCCCTCCTGTCCCAGTAGCCTGCGACTGATTTCGCTGATTTGCCCCTTGCTGATAACAAGCTCTCCCACCATGTTCAGCAGAATATCCAACTTTTCAATATCGACGCGAACGGTTTGACTCAGACTCCGAATCGATTCCAAATCTTGGCCCGTGTCGATATCCGAAGGAGCTGCCGACTCTAATTCTTCCGAAAGCGGCCCGGCCTCCACGGAAGGTTGAGGCACAGAGGACTCCCTCTGTGTTTGAAGCGATGATTCTCCCACGGCAATAGGGGAGGAAGGCGGAGGCGCCGGTTTTTGCTCTTTGGACAAAAGCCTCACCTTCACAAATTCAGAAACAATTTGATCCCCCAGATCAGGCGCGTCTTTTGGAAGCGCCACAATAATGCGAAACTCCATCCCTCCCGAAGGGGAAGGGCCAGGGAGGGTCGCCACGATTTCACCCAATATGCGTATCCGACTATTTAATTCAGACAAGTCTGTATCAAATGTCTCAAGCGGAAAAGTGGCGACCACCTCATAAAGCCTACCTCCTACCTTGATATTTTGAACCAGACGATGATGCTCATATTCCGTCAACAAATTGGGGAGCGACGCAGGAAGATGAAGATCGGCCAAGAGATCCTCTCCCTCCACCTTTGGTTTTTCGGAAAGAGACAGGCGAATTCGGTCTTCAAAAAATGTCACATCGGGTTCCGCCTTCCCCAAACTTGCCGCCTTAATCATCGTTTGTAATAAACTCACCCCGTCAATGAGAAGGTTTAAAATCTCCGGCGTAAAAGATGCCTTCCCCATCCGAACCTTATCGAGAATATCTTCGAAATGATGGCTGACCTTACAGACCCTATCCAAACCGACCATCCCCGACATCCCCTTTAGCGTATGCGCCGCGCGGAAGATGGCATTCACCACATCGGGCTTGACATTTTCTTTATCAGACAATCCTTCAATCTGATGAAGATTTTGATGCAGCACGTCAATCAACTCTTCCGCTTCGGGAACGAACTCTCTGAGCATTGAGTTTTGCTTTTTCGATCGAATGGCCATCGTTTATGCGAACGCCTACTCTGCTATATCTAAAAACTCCCGAACCGCGTCTTTCAGCCGTTCCATTTCAAACGGCTTTATAAAATAGCGATTGGCCCCAAGAGAAAGCCCCTTTTTGACCTCGGCTTCTCCATGATCGGTGGAGATAATGACAGTTGGAATCTTCTTATACGCCTCATTGCTTTTTACAAAGTGAACAATTTCCAATCCATTGATTTCCGGCATATTAATATCAGTGATAATCATATCAAACGGATGTTGCGGTAAGACCTTCAGGGCTTCATAGCCATTTCCCGCCTCCACCGTTTCTACTCCGTTTATCTCTTCCAAGGCCGATACAACAAGGGATCGCATAATCGCCGAATCATCCACAACCAGAATTTTCTTATTCATTACTTTCTCCTATCTATTCGCTGGGGGCCGTTGCTCCCCCCCCCACTGCCCCCCACTTCCGTTCCGCTAGCTTTTTTTCTAATGTGACTTTCGCGTGAGCCATGCCGGCTATTTTCACAAAGGCCTCCAATCCACGCGTATCAGGAAGTGGGGTTTGATCGGGAAGATTATCCCCATATAAAAGCGCAACGGTACTCCTCCCATCAAAGAGCGGCGCCACAAATATCTCCGTTGGCCAATCCCCCCCTATTTGGCTTATAAATTGTTTATGTGAAAGCCCATCTGAAAGAGGGCCTTTATAACTTCCCGTTCGGTCGATCACGTCTCTAAAGACAGACGGATCCAATAAGGGTATACGAACTTTTTTAATTCGTTCATCCGCGTCTTCATTGCGAAACCGTAAACCCGACTGTCCCATTCCCACCAATTCCTTTTTTTTGACCAGAAAAACAACACACCGATTTAAAACCTCACTCGCATACCTGAAAAAAAGCAGGAGAACTTCATTTGTGCTCATCGAGCCTAATAGTTCCGTGACCATTGAAGTGAAGAGCGCCCACTCTTCCCGTTCCGCCGGACTTTCTGAAATGTCTGTCTGAAGATCCAGCCGCCATGAGTCTGCAGGACGCGTGGCCTCAATTAAGAGAGAGGGGAGATTCAAGCCCTCTTCCAGAATAATTCCTTTTTCTACACGCAGGCCAAAATCAAAATGAAACGATCCTTCTTCCCAACTCAACAGGGTTCGAACAACGGAAACGAAATGTTTTTTTAATTCTA
The DNA here is from genome assembly GCA_016195485.1 of Candidatus Troglogloeales bacterium. GTDB lineage: Bacteria > Nitrospirota > Nitrospiria > SBBL01 > SBBA01 > JACPZM01. The sequence goes on from JACPZM010000062.1 coordinate 6,298, forward strand.
CTTGTAAAACATCCTTTGCGACAATACCGGTTCTTTCCAGAATATCGGCTATCGGGACATCCTTGTCATCACTGCGTTGTACAGCAAGGGCATCTTCCAATTCTTCCGAGGTGATAATACCCTTTTTCATGAGGGTATGCCCAAACGGACTCATGCTGTCGCAAGAGGCATAAAACAGGCTCCCCTGACTGAAAACAAGTTTTGCCGTCTCCTTTGTGCCAGTGAGTGTGAGCACCCCCGTCTGTCTACAGAGGGATATCGTTTGGAAAATCTCACCAAACGGCATCTTTTTCAGTTGCCCGTCTAAACTTCTCAAAAAATCTCCTCTCAAATCGTCGTAAGGGTTTGATCGATCAAACCCCTACATTTATCTCATAACGATACTTTTCAATAACGGTATTGGCAAGCAGTTTTTCACACATCTCATGAAGCGACTGCTCTGCCATTTCCACAGATTCCCCGGACAGATCCAACTCAAAATATTTTCCGGCGCGAACCCCCTTCACACCATCAAAACCCAACGCCAACAACGCCTGCAAGATTGCCTTTCCTTGCGGATCGTGAATCCCGTCCTTGAGTGTAACACAAACCGTTGCCTTCATAAAGAAACCTTAATGTTTCAACGATTCAATTGGCCAGCAATAGCTGCGAGGTTATATTAAAGTTAGTTGAAACTGTATCGGGTGGCTCCTGCTGTGGGATAATCCGCAGTGGGGTTTTAAAACTTAAAGAAAGGAGCCACACCGACGAGGAAAGATACACGATTGAGGAAGCAAGTAGCAAGAGGGTTTAGGAGTTTTGTCAAGCCAATTTTAAAATGTCCTATTTGTACCAATTTTAAAATGTCCTATTTTTAGTTTAGTTTATAGAAGCAGATGCCTCCTTCTTTTTTAAGTTGATGTTTCTCCTCCATGGGTGATCCGGCGCAGGTTTTGGTCTACGCCTGATGACCCGAATCTTGAGTGTTTCTTTTTCTTTGACAGGCCGAGTCGTAATCACTCGATACCGTAACCGATTCCCCTGATGGGTAATCTTCGT
>JACPZM010000018.1 GCA_016195485.1 Candidatus Troglogloeales bacterium
GGAGGCAGGATTTGTGCGGACTGCCGCAGGCGCAACCTTTCCGCGCCACCGCCACCTCGGCAGCGAAATCACTCTCGTTCTTGAAGGGGGCCTATGGGACAACGGTCGGCACTACCTCCCGAGAGAAATAATCGAAAAGGACACCGATTCTGTCCACGAGTATCGCGCCGATCCGGAACGCGACCTGATAACGGTAGTCGTCTACCACGGCATTGAGATTCTATAATAGTGATCTCTAAAAAACATTTTCCGTGGGAAACCCCGGTGCAATATCTTAAAAAGGTTGGGCCTAAAAGGGCGTTCCTTTTTGGAAAGCTTGATATTAAGACCCTCGAGGACCTGCTCACCTTCCTTCCCTTTCGATACGAAGACCGAAGAGAAATAAAAAAAATTAGAGATCTTACTGTAGGGAAAGAAGCATACGTAGTAGTATATGGCGCAATTCAATCAATCGCCCTTATTGAAACCTCTCGCTGGATGAAAATCGTGAATATAGCGGTTCGAGATGAAACTGGGGTTGTGCACGCAAAGTGGTTTAATCAGCCTTATTTAAAGGATCTGTTCAAAAAGGGCGACCAGATCATGTTGAGTGGAAAGCTGAAGACAAACTATTTTGGTGGCGCTCATTTGGAAATGGAATCCCCGCTATACGAGCTGGCTGATGCCGGAGAGCCGCAGTTGCATATGGGGCGAATCGTTCCGATCTATCATGAGACAAAAGGATTCACAAGTCGGCAAATCCGGTCAATCATTAAAATGGTTCTTGATCAATACGGGCAGGATATCCCTGAATTTCTTCCCGCTCCTCTAGTCAAAAAATACAGCATGACATCCCTTTCAGAAGCAATTTGCGAATGCCATTTCCCCTCTTCCGACGCCTCGCTTTCACTTTTAAACGGCGGTATTTCGCTTGCTCATCAGCGTTTGGCGTTTGACGAACTTTTTTTGCTGGAGTTGGGATTGGCGCTTCGCAAAAAAACAGTTGCTACTCGCGAGAAGGGGATCGCATTTAATACGGCTTCAAAATATGTAATGCAATTAAGAAATCTACTCCCTTTTTCACTGACATCCGCGCAGGAAAAGGTCTTTACTGAAATTGCAGAAGATATGGGATCGGATTATCCGATGTATCGTCTGCTGCAGGGAGATGTTGGTTCTGGAAAAACGCTCGTGGCGTTCATGGCGATTTTGGTCGCGCTCGAAAATGGCTATCAAGTGGCGCTGATGGCCCCAACCGCAATTCTGGCCGAGCAGCATTTTCTATTGCTCAAGAAGTACTGTAAGGCATTCAATCTTTCTCTGCTTCTTTTTACATCCGATATGAAAAAGAAGGAGAAGGAGGATGCCCTCGCCAAAATGGAATCGGATGAAGTTCATTTAGTGATTGGGACGCATGCCTTGATTCAGGGACAGGTTTGTTTTAAAAATCTGGGTTTGGTTGTTGTCGATGAACAGCATAAGTTTGGCGTGTTGCAAAGGGCACGACTTTTCGAAAAGGGCGTTCGGCCGGATATGCTGATTATGACTGCAACCCCCATTCCGAGGACGCTGGCCTTGACCGTCTATGGCGATCTCCATCTATCGGTGATAGATACCCTTCCCCCCGGCCGTCCTCCCATTAAAACGCGCGTTTTTAACGGAAAACAGAGGCCGCAGGTCTACGCGTACCTGAAGCAAGCGTTCACTGCTGGGCGTCAGGCTTATGTTGTTTGCCCATTAGTTGAGGCATCAGAAAAGGTTGATTTAAAGGCGGCTACAGAACTTTCCGCAACGCTTCAGAAAGAGATTTTTCCGGATCGGAAAGTGGGGCTTTTGCATGGAAGGCAAAAACGCGAGGAGAAAGAGCGGATTATGCGGGAGTTTCAAAAAGGGTTGATAGACCTGTTGGTTGCGACCACTGTCATCGAGGTTGGCATTGATCTGCCCAATGCTACGGTGATGGTGGTTGAACATGCAGAACGATTCGGGTTGGCCCAGCTTCATCAACTGCGAGGGCGGGTCGGTCGGGGGACAAAACAGTCTTATTGCTTTCTCATTGCCGAATATCCGCAATCTAATGATGCGAAGGCACGGCTTCAAGTCATGCAGAAAAGCACGGATGGTTTTGTCATTGCGGAGGAGGATTTGGCGATTCGGGGGCCGGGCGAGTTTTTTGGAACACGACAGTCAGGCTTGCCGGAACTCAAAGTGGCGAATCTGATGCGGGATGTGGTGATCCTGGAAACAGCGCGCAAGGAAGCCTTTTTATGGATCGAAAATGATCCTGCCCTCAACCAACCGGAAAGCATCCCCCTCCGTGCTTCTCTTGAGAGAAAGTGGAAGGGAAAGATTGAGTGGTTAACAACTGGGTAGGGAGGCATCGGCCTCGTTGGGCTGGTGGGAAAAAAGAGGCGACGCGAGCCTCTGTAAAAAAAATGTTTTTCAATAACTTTAAAAAATGGATTCTCTCCTGTGAAACGGGTGGTTTATATCAGGACTTTATTCGGGGTGTTTCTATCGTTCGTGTCTTTCTGACGATGGCGCCAGAACAGGTTTTTATGGAGCTGGAAAGAATTCGCCTTCAACATCGTCTGGTCCCAATCACTAAGAAATTATCGAATGCCTATCGGAGATTGGGAGAGCAGGGGATATTTTACTTATCAGTGGATTCCGTTGAGTCCAGCGCTGTTTTGGCCGGTGAAGCCATTGATCGGATATGCCAACAGATTGAGGTTATTCTGAAGGACCAAGAACAGGTTTTGAACAAAATAGAGCAGGGAATAGATATAACGATGTCCGAGGAGCGTGGGGAGATTTTGGGAGCGAAGCGACCCGGCGAGGAAGGCGAGCGTGAGGTAATAGAAGGGTTCAAGAATGCTGAATAAACGTCGCGCGGGGGTTATCGCCATCTTGGATTTAACGTATGATGTGAAAGAGATCCATTTAAAATTGATTGATCCTCCAACCCTTGATTTTATCGCCGGTCAGTATATTACCATTGAGGTCACCGAGATGAAAAAGTCTCCCCCAACAGGGGTCGTGACCACACACCTCAATAGTCGGCCCTATTCCATTGTCTCTTCCCCGAAGGAAAGATCGGAGATCAGGCTTTGTGTCGATCGGGTAGGGAATGGGCCAGGGTCTTCTTTTCTTCATGCTCTAAAGCCTGGAGATCGTTTAGACTATTCTGTTCCTATGAACTATTTTAAGATCAACGAAGACGACACAACCGCCCTCCTTTTTGTGGCGACCGGCACTGGGATTGCGCCTCTGAAATCGATGATCCATGATCTTCTACAAACAGGGAGCCCCCGTCCAATGATCCTTTATTGGGGCCTTCGCCGAGAAGAAGACCTCTACTATCAGGAGGAATTCAAAGTGTGGTCGGAGGAACATTTCAATGTGGGGGCATGGAAACCAAGCTCCCAATGTCCCGACACCCTGCGGTCGAATGGGCAAAGCCCGCGGGAACCGCATCCCCGTTTTCAATATGTTACAATCCTTTCGCAACCCTCTCCTGCGTGGCAGGGAATGCGCGGGCGCGTAACAGATCTCGTCCAGCATATTGAAAAGGTGGATAAACTTTCGGCATATCTTTGTGGAAACGGCGGGATGATCAGAGAGGTTCGGGAGATTCTTCTGTCCAAAGGGATGGAGAAAAAATCAATTCACTTCGAGAAGTTTTATTAGGAGTCGCGTCAAAATAACGGACTGATTGAGTTCTAACTGATTTTCAAAAACATGATCTATCATGACGTGCTCATTATAGGAGCCGGCCTTGCTGGAATGCGGGCGGCTGTTGCCGTTTCCCCGCATCTGAATCTAGGTGTGATTTCCAAAGTCCATCCGGTTCGAAGCCATTCGGTTGCGGCAGAAGGAGGGATTAACGCGGCGATCGCCCCGGAAGATTCATGGGAAGCCCATATGTACGATACGGTAAAAGGGAGCGATTGGCTGGGCGATCAAGACGCCATTGAGATTCTCTGCCGCGAAGCGCCCGAGGATATCATGACATTAGAGCGAATGGGCGCGCTCTTTTCACGCAACGCCACGGGCGGTATTGCGCAGCGCAATTTTGGCGGGATGGGATTTCCTCGGACTTGTTATGTCGCAGATCGAACTGGCCACGCGCTGGTCCACCTTCTCTATGAACAACTCCTTAAGCGGGACGCGGTGGTCTACGAAGAATGGTATGTCACATCGTTGATCGTCAAAGAAGGTCATTGTTGCGGTGTAACGGTGTTGAACATCAGAAACGGCGAGATTTCGGGAATCGGCGCCAAAGCGGTCATTCTTGCGACAGGGGGATGCGGCCGCGTTTATAGCGTTTCGACCAACGGCCTGATTAACACCGGGGATGGGATGGCCTTGGCCTATCGTGCGGGCGCGCCGTTGCAGGATATGGAATTTATTCAGATTCATCCGACCACGTTAAAAGAGACCGGCATTTTAATTTCAGAAGCGGCAAGAGGCGAAGGGGGATATCTTTATAATGCGCGCGGGGAGCGGTTTATGGAAAAGTACGCGCCGACGATGTTGGAGTTGGCCTCCCGCGACGTGGTCTCCCGCGCGGAATATCAGGAGATTATGGAAGGGCGGGGGGTAGACGGATGCGTCATGCTCGATCTTCGCCATTTAGGCAAAAAAGTGATTTTAGAAAAACTGCCACAGATTTGGGAGGCGTCACAAATTTACGCGGGGGTCAATCTATCCGAGGCCCCGCTTCCAGTGACCCCCGGTGTTCACTACAGCATGGGCGGGATTAAGACGAATCTGCATGGCGCGACCCCACTCCCCGGACTCTACGCAGCAGGGGAGTGTGCCTCGGTTTCACTCCATGGTGCAAATCGGTTGGGTGGAAATGCCCTGATGGAAACCATTACGTATGGAAGACGGACGGGGAGCGCTGCGGCAGAGTTTGCCCGTGAGACACAACAAATTGCTATTTCAGAGCAGGAATTAGAGTTGGAAAAAGATCGGATTGATGCGATACGAAGCGCTTCTAAAGGAGAAAGGATTGGAACGATTTGGAATGAGATCGGATCAATTATGTCGGACCATTTTGGAATTGTTCGGGATCGTTCCAGAATGAATGAGGGAAGGAAAAAAATTTTAGACGTATTGCCGCGAATCTCCCCATTAGCCCTTGATGATCACGGAAAGGTGTTTAATCTGGAGTTGATCGAGGCGTTACAGCTTTACTCCATTATCGATATTGCCCGAGTGATTGCAGCGTCAGCAACAAACCGGGAAGAGTCCCGCGGCGCGCACTTTCGTTCGGACTTTCCAGAAAGAGATGATCTGCACTGGTTAAAACATACGCTGGCTTATTACAATAATGATGGCC
>JACPZM010000058.1 GCA_016195485.1 Candidatus Troglogloeales bacterium
GCCGTCGAGCTTCACATAATTTAAGCCAAACTGCGCCGCTTTGGTCTCCAGAGGTTCCTCTTCGTCCAAATCGCGCAACGCATGGACATCCGGATTTCGGAACAGCGCATTGTCATCAAAGCCGACCTTCGCATCCAATGCAATGAGTTTATTTTGCTTTGTAATAATCAGTGGATTAATCTCAATCTGCATCGCCCCTTTGTCCATAAAAAGGCGATAGAGATTTCCAATGAGGGCTACCCATTGGCCAATGACCTCTTTTGGCAATCCCAATTGGAAAGCAACCGCTCGGCCTTGATACGGCTGATATCCAAATACTGGATCAATAGGAAAACGCACAATGGCATCGGGTCGCGTTTCAGCCACTTTTTCAATCTCTATCCCGCCTTCGAGGCTTGCGATCAATGCGATATTCCCCGCCGCGCGATCCACGGCAAGACACAAATAGAGCTCCTTGGCAATATCAACCCCTTCTTCAATCAGAAGCTTTTTAACCTCTCGCCCCTCTGGCCCTGTTTGATGGGTTACCAACTTCTTGCCCAATAGATCTTTAGCAAAAAGTGGCACCAAAGATTTTTCTTTGGCCAATTTTACGCCGCCTGCCTTGCCGCGACCCCCCGCGTGAATCTGCGCCTTTACGACGGCAATCGGGCTATCGAGGGTGTCTGCCACCGACTTTGCCTCTTCTGGCGAGAAGGCAACCTTGCCATTTGGAATCGGTATTTGATATTGGGCGAATAGCGCTTTCGCTTGATATTCATGAATATTCATAAAGGCTCCTGTCAAAAGAGATGGGGGAGTATAACCTGAATCGTGGGCTATTTTCTATAGGGCTTTTTCACCCAGAGATTCCGCGATTGGATTTTGGGTTTCACAAAAGACTCGCTTCTTATAAAAAAATTTATTACAATGTCGCTATTATTATAAATAACGAGGAATTTTATTGATTGACATTTTTCAGGCGGTTATATCAGGGATTGTGGAGGGATTGACCGAATTTATTCCAGTCTCATCAACAGGACACCTTATTATTGCAGGCCATTTTCTTGGGCTTGCGGGAGAGAAGACCGCCACCTTTGAGGTTTTTATTCAGTTGGGAGCAATTCTTGCCGTTCTCTTTTTATATAAAGACCGTTTTTTGGGGTTAATTTCACTAAAAAAAACGGAAAACTTTGCGGGCGTGCATGGATTAATCCTTCTTGGACTGACCACATTGCCCGGGCTTATCTTTGGGGCGTTGGCTCATTCTTACATTAAACACCACCTTTTTAACCTGACAACGGTCGCGTTGGGGCTTGGCATCGGTGGGGTGATTATGCTTCTGGTTGAGAGAAGAATCTCACGGCAGGCCGAGGGGCCCACCCATGCCTCTCTGAAAGGCATTGATCATTTAAGTTGGAAGGATGCATTGGCGATTGGTTTTTTTCAATCTCTTGCCTTGTGGCCGGGGGTGTCTCGTTCGGGTGCAACGATTGTGGGCGGAATAATCCTTGGAGTAGATCGAAAGGCCGCTGCGGAATATTCTTTTTTTGCCGCCGTGCCGATCATGTGCGCCGCAGTTATTTTTGATCTAATCAGGAGTGGGCCGCTATTGCAAGTTTCGGACGCATCGATGTTTATTGCTGGATTTGTTGTTTCCTTTGTCACGGCGATGGGGGCCATTTCATATTTTATCCGTCTTTTAGGACAGGTTACTTTAACGCCCTTTGGATGGTATCGTATCGCAATGGCTGTTTTTATTTTGTGGGGGGTTCATGGGGAGATCTTAAAATGATCTTGCGATTTTCTATTTTCTTAATTATCTTATTAAGCTTTGTTCCTTCAGAGACGTGGGGCACTGTTTACAAGTGGACTGACGAAAATGGGATTATTCACTTTTCAGACAACCCTCAAAAGGTTCCAGAAGAGTATCGCGGCCGGGTCGAGAAGATGACCCCTCCCGAGAAGTCAAAAGAGAGAGAGCCTCCTAGAAAACCGACTGTTTTGTTTGAGCAAAAGACTGATCTGCATGGAAAAAACAAGCAATGGTGGCAGGGCCTCGTAAAGAAATGGGAGAAGAAAAAGGGGGAAGCGGAGAATCGCATTGAGGAATTACAGATAGAAATAAGGCAGTTGGAATTTAATAAGAAGGCCTTTGGGGGAATGGAAAAAGAGAAGTCTCGGCTAACACGGTTGATACAAGTAGCGGAGCTCAGAAAAAATGTAGCCATTCGAATGCTCACTGAAGGGCTTCCCGAAGAAGCAAGAAAAGCGGGCGCTCCGGTGGAGTGGCTCATCAATAAACCGCAATGATCGTAGGGGCGTTGCTTGCCGCGCCCCCAAAAAAAGGAATTTCTAATTTGCCAAATCAATTTTGGTGGAGCTGAGGGGGATCGAACCCCTGACCCCAAGACTGCCAGCCTTGTGCTCTCCCAGCTGAGCTACAGCCCCACGATTTTTTGCCAAAGGTCACATAGAAATACCACCCCCCTCATCTCTGTGTCAATGCGCCTCGCCGCACGATGGGTCAGCATGGCAGCCCAATGCCATCATTTCAGATGCCGCTATCGCGGAATCTCTGGAAAGAAACGGCGTGCTTGACGTCTTCCTTTTAAATCCAGTACGATCCGTCTAACACAATGGAGTGAATTGACAGCGATGTCCTATCTCAATTTTTTTGGGATAGGACATTTTATTTATAGAAAACAAAATGGTATCAGAGCAACGACACAAAACAGTGCTGATTGGCGATGCGCCTGAAATTAAGGCCATCTATCAAGAGCTGATGCAGGTGAGCCAGAGCAGGGCAACCGTGCTCTTACGAGGAGAATCCGGAACCGGTAAAGAATTGGTTGCCAAGCTGATTCATGAAAACTCTCCTCGCGCGAGTGGGCCGTTTATCAAGGTTAATTGCGCGGCCCTTTCAGAAACACTTTTGGAGTCTGAACTTTTTGGACACGAGCGGGGCGCTTTTACCGGTGCGATTAAAACAAAAAAAGGCCGTTTCGATCTGGCTGATGGGGGAACCCTCTTTTTAGACGAAATTGGCGATCTTCCACTGCAGGTTCAGGTGAAACTCCTACAAGTTCTGCAAGAGAGATCGTTTGAACGGGTAGGGGGGATTGAAACCTTGACGGTGGATGTCCGAACCGTAGCAGCAACGCATCGGGATCTCGAAAAGGCCATTGTCAGTGGCGCCTTCCGCGAGGACCTCTACTACCGATTAAACGTCATTCCGATTTTTCTTCCCCCTTTACGCAAGAGGCGGGAAGACATTCCACTTCTCGTTCGTCATTTCCTCGATAAGTTTAACAAAGAAAACAATAAAAAAGTTGAACTCTCGAATGCAATACTTGAACTTTTTACTCAATACAATTGGCCTGGGAACGTTCGGGAATTGGAAAACGCTATTGAGCGGTTGACCGTTCTTTCGCGAGAAGATCGTATTACGCTCAATACGATACCTCCAGCCATTAAAACTTATTTTAGCGATATTCAGAGAGTGGTTCCCTCGCAGGGCACGGTGCCCCTTCCCGAGGCAACAGAAGAGATAGAACGGGATGCGCTGAAAAAGGCATTAGCGTGCGCAGGCGGCGTTCAGGCAAAAGCGGCGCGTCTTTTAGGGATAACCTATCGTCAAATTGCCTACAAAATGAAGCGGTATGGGATTGCCCCGAATGAATCAGCCTAATACCCCATTCCCACCTCACCGCCCCTTGAAGGGGAGGAATCCCCTTCTTGCTTTGTCTGATTACATATTGACTTGCATTGGGCCTGAAATAACACCTCCTCTTATTGAAAAAATTTTTAAGCTTCTTTGGAAGAAAAAGATGCTGGTTCAAAGATCAAAAAGATTGACACAAATAGAGTGTGATTGCTTGGAGATGGTTTTTGCAACGACCCCCCCGATTAATCCGATCATACTCACCAAAATATTCTCTTCTATTGGTGAGCAATACAAAGCGGATATTATTGTTCAGGACGCAGAGGCTTATCGTCGCGAAAAACGGTTAGTTGTGATGGATCTTGATTCGACACTCATCGCAGCAGAAGTGATTGATGAACTCGCAAAGGAGGCCGGAGTAGGGGAGCAGGTGATTCAAATTACACAGCGCGCCATGAATGGCGAAATCCCCTTTCCCGAGGCGCTTCGGGAACGAGTTCGGCTTCTCAAAGGCATGCACACTTCTACGCTCAAGAATATTCATAAGAGAATTTGTTATACTTCGGGCGCTTCTTCATTTACCGCTGTATTAAGGAAGAGAGGGTGCAAAACGGCTGTGCTCACCGGCGGGTTCGATTTTTTTGCCGAGCGCGTTAAAAAGACGCTTCAATTGGATTACGTATTTGCTAATCGTTTAGAAATAAAAAATAATAGAGTGACGGGTGAAGTTTTAGGTGAGATTGTGGATGGAAAAAGAAAAGCGGCCCTCATGGAGGAAATTGCCCAAAAAGAGGGGATCTTATTAGATAGAGTGGTTGCTATTGGGGATGGCGCCAACGACCTTCCAATGATTACAAAGGCTGGGTTTGGGATTGCTTTTAACGCGAAACCGTCTATTCGCAAGGCGGCCCCTTACAACATGACGCAAAAATCGCTCGTGAGCATCCTATACCTTCTAGGATTCTCGGAAGAGGAGGTTTGACAATCGATACGGGATTGCGGTAGCTTTTTTCGCAATGGGAAAGCTCTTTGGAACAGATGGGATTCGTGGGACTGCCAACATCTACCCTATGACAGGCGAGATGGCGATGAAGTTAGGCCGTGCGGCCGCCCATATTTTTAAGCACAAGGCAGGAGTGCATCGGATTATTATTGGTAAAGATACTCGGCTTTCCGGTTACATGATTGAGTCAGCCTTAACATCAGGGATCTGTTCTTTCGGAGTAGATGTTCTCCTTGTGGGCCCTCTTCCGACCCCTGCGGTTGCCTTTCTAACCCGTTCCTTGCGGGCCGATGCCGGTGTCATGATCTCCGCCTCTCATAATCCGTTTGAAGACAACGGCATCAAGTTCTTTTCAAGGGACGGCCAAAAACTTCCGGATGCAATGGAATTAGAAATAGAACGTCTTATTCTCTCCGGCGACATTGAACATATTCGTCCCACCGCCACCGATATTGGAAAGGCCCATCGTGTCTTTGACGCGGAGGGGCGCTATATTGAATTTATAAAAAATTCCCTTCCGAAGGGACTTGATTTCCAGGGTTTGAAAGTCGTAGTGGATTGTGGCCACGGCGCCGCGTACAAGGTCGCCCCTATGGCGCTTACGGAGTTAGGCGCCGAAGTCATCGCCCTAAATAACACCCCAGACGGCATCAATATCAATCATAATTGCGGCGCGCTTTATCCATCGAATTTAAAGATCGCAGTTCTTTCCCATCGTGCCGATATAGGAATCGCGCATGACGGCGATGCGGATCGGGCTGTTTTCGTAGATGAAAAGGGGGAGATTGTGCCGGGAGAGGCAATCCTTGTTGCCTTTGCGCAGTTCCTCTACGAAAATAAAAATCTGGTCGGCAATACAGTGGTGACAACGGAACACAGCAACAAAGGAATGGAAAAGACACTTCGAGGAGAAGGGATTCGGGTTATTCGAACCGATGTGGGAGACCGATATGTTTTAGAAGCGATGCTTTTTGGGGGATATAATTTGGGAGGGGAGTCCTCTGGGCATGTGATCTTCCTGGATCACAATACAACCGGCGACGGCCTGATTACCGCCTTGCAGTTTTTATCGCTTATGAAACAAACTGGGAAAACGGTTTCGCAACTGACGGGAACAACCGTGTTGTTCCCGCAGGTATCGATAAACGTAAAAGTCGAGAAAAAAATGCCGTTGTATGAGATTCCAAAATTGCGAGAGACGATAGACGCGTATCAATTGGCCTTAAATGGAAACGGGCGGCTTCTGGTGCGATACTCGGGGACAGAAAAGGTTTTGCGGATTATGGTAGAGGGGGAAAATCTGGAGGCGGTATCAACGATGGCGAATAGGCTCTCTCTGATTGCGGAACAGGAAATCGGTCTGAAAGAGGCGTAACGGTCTGTGATCGTTTATGTGATAGACAACTTTCCGAGAGGAGGTCTTTAACCCATTTGTAGACATTGTAGGTCTGAAGGTGGGAGCGCATACCGCTCATGGCGGCCTTTTTGGCTGACGGGGCCATTTCGAGTGATCGCTTAATCTCGCTGACAAATTCTTCTAGATCATGAGGATCGATTAAGACGGCCCCTGGCATTTCACGCGCGGCCCCCGCAAATTGGCTTAACAAGAGCACGCCGCGTTCGTCCACTTGAGCGGCAACGAATTCCTTTGCCACAAGATTCATTCCATCAGCAAATGGACTGATAATCGCTATATCGGCGGCACGATAATAAATAGCCAGATCCAAGGATCCAACATGAGATGGAAGGTATTCAATCGGTTTCCAGCCATTGGAACTATATTTCCTGTTAATCATCCTGGCGGCGTTTTCGACTTTTTCACCATATTCCCGATATTCCGCCATCGCCATGCGGCTGGGAGAGGCAATCTGCATAAACGTAAATTTTTCACGAAACTGTGGATAACGGGTTAGAAAGATATCGACAGCCGAGAAACGTTCCAAAATTCCTTTGGTGTACTCCAAACGATCGACGCCAATCCCGAAAAACCCGGTAGAAGGAAGACCCAGTTGACGCCGAACGTTTCCGACCTTTTTTTCTATCCCAGATAAAGACGCCAATTTAATCCAAGCTGCCGTATCAATGCTTGCGGCACAGGTTTTGGCTATCGTTACATGCCCTTTGTAGGTTACCTCATGACTGGAAAAATCGACTGGCGCCGCAAACTCCTTTTCAACTGCCTCCAGAAAATGATCCCGATCCGAATCGGTTTGAAAACCAAGAAGATTACAGCATAAGAGCGACTCTAATAGTTCCTGTCGGCAGGGAGCTATTTTAAAAAGGTCGTAAGATGGCCATGGGATATGCCAGAACAAAGAGAGGGTTGCGTCGGGTCTGCGCTCTCGAAGCATCAGGGGAACGCAGGCCAAGTGATAATCTTGAATCCAGATGACCGGAGATTGCTTCTCTTTTAGTTCCGTAAGCACGGCATCTGCAAAACGACGGTTTGCCTCTTTGTAGCAAAGCCATTCCTCTTCTAAAAACTGGACGCGATCCACGAACTTGTGAAAAAGGGGCCAGAAGAAACGGTTTGAAACACCATAATAATACTGCTCTATTTCTTTAGGGGTTAAGGGAATCCGTTTCAGGAGATAGGAAGGCTGATCGGGCGGAACGGCTACTTTTCCTTCTCTGTCGGTGACCTCCCAATCGGCATCACCGGAACCCCACGCAACCCAGACACCGCCCATGGACTTCATTGCGGAATCTAAAACGGCTGTTAAGCCTCCAACCGTGCGGTCACAGCGAATTTTGCCATTTGATCGGGAATGGATATACGGTTCTCGATTGGAAACAACGATGAGAGATCTATCCTTAAAGGTTTCCTTTACAAATTGGTGTAAGTGTTCGCCATCCCACATTAGGAAACCGCTCCTCACTGACAGATATTTTTACATGGAGTACTTTTGGCAGTATAACATGTGAGAAGGAAAAAACAACAGGGAGGGTTTAAAAAAAAGCCCTTCTATCATCCTTTGATAATAGAAGGGCTTTTAATCTGTAGAGGGCGAGGTCTCCTCGCCCTCTTTGTTAGTACATATCGCCCATGCCACCACCCATACC
>JACPZM010000060.1 GCA_016195485.1 Candidatus Troglogloeales bacterium
ACACTACCGCGTATTGTACGCCAAACCGCGCAGGATTTGACAGGGCGGAATAAAAACCGTAATTGTAAGGCAAAAGAAACCGTCTCGCATCTCCAGTAAAATAGACAACCGGAAACAAATTCGCATCATCCAGCAGAATTTCTCCTTTTGTATGTTGTAACACGGCCGCAACATTCTGAAATTCTACAATGTTTTTCTCATAATGGAACCCATATAGTGCCCTTAAAAAGTTGCGTTCATTGTTCTCCAAAGAATAAAGCGGCATAAAAAAGGAAGCAAACAAACTCACTATCATACACGCCGTCATGATCTTGCTGGGTTTCATGAATTCAAAGTTGACAAACAAAAAAACAAGGAAGAGCGCTCCATAGAAAGTCGCAGGGAAGAACTGTCCGGCATAGATCGTTGCGAGGGTCAGCAACACGGGAAAGAGGTTTACCGCGTAGATCAAAGGCGTGTCAAACCCCTTATCGGTTCTTAAAAAAAAGAAACTGACCAGATAAGGAAGGAGAATGGGAAGCTGTATTAGCAGGTATTGAGAGGCATACGCAACCGTTTTGATCAGACTGAAGGAGGCCACCGCAACTTCAGTTTGTTGAGGAACCGTTTGAAAAAAAGAGTAGGGGCTGTGTATGAAGTTGAGCGGATCCTGCGTGAAAACCCAATTCAAGTAGATCCACGCAGAGAAAAAGAAGATCATAGGCGTAATCAAAACGATTGTGACACCCACTTTATGACTTCTGTTTTTGTGCTGTCCCAGAAGGGAAACAACGGCCACGGCGGGCAGTAGATACAGACTTCTGAAATCTATAAAAAAGGTCATTCCATATAAAAAACCTGCCGCAAATAAGTGCAGTGTGGATCCTTCATGCCTATACCTCAAATAATAATTCATGCCGAAGGCTAGAAACACGATCTGAAGGAAAAAATCGTATTTTTGAGAAGCAACAAACAAAAAGACAGGAGAAACAACCAGCATGGTCGCAGACATAAAAAAGAGGGGGCCGTACTGAAGACCTTCTTTCATCCGGAATATAAGCAAGATCGTTAAGGCCGAGGAAACAAATGCGCAGGTAACGACAGGATCCCGAAATATCAATGTGAATAGAAAACTAAAAGGCGGATAGACAAAGCCTACATTTTCAAGTCGGGGCGGGTTGCCTTGCAAGGCAAGCAGTGTTTTTTCAGCAAAGAAAATGAGGTTGAGATGAATGTATCCTGCTTTATAAAGATAAAACGTTATTGCATAATAGTATGCAAAGATGGCCAAAAAGAGCGCCAGCGCAGACAATACGATTTTTGTTTTTTGGGTAGTCACAACGGCGCCCAGCCATGCTACCATCTGACCTCTAAAAAGGATAGTCAGTGTTTAACCGCCATCTGCTGGGCATGGTCGTTGAGCAGGGTGCAGGTAGAACTTGGGCAGTAAAGTGTGAAACCGTCGTAGTCTGGGTATCCACTCGCGGCCAACATCCAAAACAGGTCGCCGTTGCCATTGTTGTCGTAAAGGGTCTTCGTCCAAGTGGTGTAGATAGAGTCACGTTGGCTCTTGTCTTGTATTCCGAACTCGCCCAGTAGAACAGGCTTGCCTATATTGTGGCCATCGATGATGTGGCGCGTGATCCAATCTGTGCCCCAAGCCGGGGTCTCACCCCAAAAATCGGGATACAGATGGAAGCCCATGAAGTCAACTGTGGAAAGGCTGGAAAATGCCACTGTGTCCACGCCCTGACTGCAATTCTCTATCCAGTTCGAAGACCCTAGAGCGCAGTAGAACCCCTCGTCTCCGACTGCGATTAAGTGATGGATGTCAATACTCTTGACATGGGCGCTCATTTCCGAGACCCATTGCGTCAGCAACGTCGTATTGCAATTGCTGGAAGTTATATAGTCGCCGGGCGCGCCACTTCCATAGCAGCGCGGTTCGTTGGCCAGCTCCCATGCTAGAATTGTCGGATCGTCTTTATAAGCCAGACCTGTCAAGGGATTTACGCGATTGACCAGATGCGCGATGTAGTCCTTGTACCACTGTTTGATGGTGGCATCGCTATAGAACTCATCGTGATAGTTGCCCCCTTTCCACCGAACGTACTGATCCATGCCTCCGAATTCTCTCCAATTGTTGACGAAAGGAATGATTAGTTGAATGCCCAACTGCCCTGCCTTCCAAATCACGTAATCCAGCTTTTGGATTCCGTCTGGCCCGTCGTTGAAGGCGGGCGCGGTTCCATCCCAATAGTGGAAGTAGATACTGTCCTTCTTGCCAGCGCCATCTATTGAGTTGCTGCCATCCTGGTTTCCGATGTCGATAAAGCCCCATGTGCGAATAACCTTCAGATTGTTGCTTGATGCCGTGGTCAGTAGGTCATCTACCATGTCGGTTGATTTGTAGATGATGTAGTAGTTGTTCGTTCCGCCGAAAAAATATTGATTGCCATTGCGCATAAAGTTGATCCCGGAGACGGTGACGAACCCGGGTGGCGGCGCGGTCGTATCCAAGACGATTGTATCGGTAAAGGAGAGAGACCAGTTGCCAGTCCGGTCCTTAAATTGTGCGTAAACTGTTTTGGCACCATCCCCTATCGTCAGTGTCCATGATTTGGTGGTAGCGTAGACATAGATTTTGGCAGTGGAAAAATCTGTGCCCGTATTGGAAAATCGCATTTTTGAAACAGTTCCAGCGTTGTCCGTGGCCGACAGGGTTAGGGTGACACTGGCGGTGTTGGTCACTACAGCGCCGTTATTGATAAGAACAGAGCCAGTCGGAGGAGTGGTATCCGCGGCTTGCACGGTGGTTCCAATAGCCCAGAACACAATCGGCATTACCCACAAAGAAATCAATCTTAAGAGACGCATATTCATGATCTCCTCCTTTGCTTAAGGTTCACTATACTAACCCTACCACTCATGCGGGCAATGCGCTTTTCACGGAGTGAGGCGGGTCATGCCATAAACCACCTCTTTGTAAGGACCGGGTGTGATAAATCGTGCCCCTACGGATGCTATTTTACACTGGGATGCAAATGTAAGTTGTCAAACAATAGACAATCTCTTTTTCCTGATCTATTATCTATCTGTGAGCACAGATCGCAGATATGGATATACACGCTTGCGGTATAATGAGAACCCAAAAAGTTGAAGGAATTGACTCCATTGTGGATGCAAGGGAGTCGGAGGGATTTGCGGGGAAGGCGTAAATAAATCCCCGCGCTTGCCGTGGTGGAGGTAAAGATCAAACCGGGACGTTAGGTGGGCGCCAGTATAGAGACGTCAGGCTTTTCCAGTGATCATCTGGAACATGCACACGGTCTGTATTGAGCTAGTTCCCGACATAAAAATGTTCGGTTCGGATTTGCCCTCTCCACGCACAAGGCAGGGACAATCGTTTGGTTTTAAATTTTCTTATCCTGGTTTAAACTCCTCAAATTGTTCTTCAATACTGTCAATCAAACCACGGGTCTTTCTACTTATGACCGCCTCGGTTTCCTTGTGTTGTTTTTTCAACTGAAGCAACTCATGCGCGATATTCACTGCCGTAAAGATAGCCAGCTTAGCAAGCTCGACCCCTTTGGCGTTGGCTGCAAGCTCGATCATTTTCTGGTCTACCAACGCGGCCAACTGCCGCGTGTAGGTATCATCCGAATCACTGCGAAGTGCGTATCGGTGACCAAAGATTTCCACTTCGCATCTGTTGTTGAGTTGTGACACTGAAGGGCCAGCATCTTTACCAACCGCAGAGTTGTTTTTCCGTATTCTTTCCTTCAGCATGATTTAATGTTCCTAACAGCTTTTCAAGCCGCTTTCGAACGATGCGCCGTTCCTCTTGAAGCTGACGAAATGCAGTCTCCTGCCGACTGATCTCTGACGAAAGCTTCGTCTTTTCCAGCCGAAGCGCCTTGAGATGGGCAATCATTTCTGAAACCCGCGACTCTAACAGTTCGAGCTGATGTTGCGCTGCCATTATCTCGCCATCTTAATGTGGGAGCGGATCATCCCGCTTTCGGCCTGTGCCTCCTCCAAAAGCTGATGTTACTCTACTGCTTCTCTAAAAACTTGTCAATCCCGAAATAAATAAAACAAAATCAAGCGGTGGATTCTGAACTCGTACACGGCGTGCCAGCAATGTTTAAAAGAATTTTGCAGGGCCTGTCACAAAAACGGGCGCCCCAAATGTAAAAATACCTTGCGCACGGAGATAGTTCCGACGAGGTCATCCTGGCGGCCATTGGAATGAGCGTCCTCCTAAGAGATGTAAGTGAAGATGAAAAACACTCTGACCTGCACCGGCCCCGGAATTCATGACCGTGCGAAAACCGCCGTCATGTAAGCCTCTCTTGCAGGCGAGAATCGAAACAATCGATAGCAGGTGTCCCAACTGTCCTATGATCGATTCATCTTCCTGATTGAGGTTTGCAAGAGATTCTATATGACGCTTTGGAATGACTAACAGGTGCACAGGGGCCTTGGGGTTTATATCTTCGATCGCAAAGACAGAATCATCTTCATAGACCATTTTACATGGAATTTTTTTGTCTGCAATTTTGCAAAAGAGACACATTTCTCTTTCTGACATAACTCCTCCTACCCCCTCTTTCGTTCAAGAGGGGGAGTTCAACCTACTTTCGCTCCAAGACCATCGCCGACCCAATGCCACCGCCGACGCAAAGAGAGACGACCCCCAATGAAAGGTTGCGCCGTTTCATCTCTCGCAAGAGCGTAATCACAAGACGCGTCCCGCTCATTCCCACAGGATGACCTAACGCAATCGCCCCGCCATTCACATTGGTCTTCTCTCGCGATAATCCTAACTCCCTCTCTACTGCGAGATATTGCGCTGCAAACGGCTCGTTAATCTCGAATAGCTCCACATCCGATAACACCAAGCCTGCCTTCTTGAGCGCCTTTGGAATCGCCAATGCCGGCCCCAATCCCATTCGAGACGGTTCCAAACCGACTGAGATGTATGACCGAACATATCCTAAAGGCTCTTTCCCTAAGTCTTTCGCCTTGTCTTTTGACGCCATTAGCAAGGCCGCCGCCCCATCGCTAATGGGGCAGGCATTTCCCGGTGTGACCGTGCCCCCCTCTTTGAAGGTCGCAGGATATAGGGAGAGCATCTGCTCGGTCAACGCGACGTTCGGACATTCATCCTGTGCAAACGGTTCGGGCGTAACCTGCTTTCCCGCGACTGTTTTTGGAACAAGGACGGGAAAAATCTCGTCTTTAAATTTTCCTTCACGCGTGGCCCGGAATGCCTTTTTATGGCTTTCGACCGCATATTTATCTTGTTCTTGCCGTGAGATCTTATATTCCTCGGCAAGCGTCTCCGCCGTAAAACCCATGATCTGTCCGCAGAAACCGTCGGTGAGACCTTCCCATATAGAGTCGATCATGGTGGTGTGGCGGAGCCGATGCCCAAATCGCATATCGCGCGAGATGTATGGGGCAAGCGACATATTCTCAACGCCGCCTGCAACTTGAAGATCGGCATCGCCTGAATAAATATTCTGGCAGGCATTGACTACCGCCTGCAGGCCGGAGGCGCAGTTGCGCGCGACGGTATAGGCGGGCGTTGTAATCGGCAATCCCGCCATTAACGTAATCACACGTGAAACATTGGTCGCGTCGCTGTATTGTCCTACACAGCCAAAGATGACTTCTTCTACTTCGGCTGGATCGACCATAGTTCTTTTAAGAAGCTCCCGCACAAGATCGCTTCCCATCTTCTGGTTTGTAACACCCTTCAGCGAGCCTCCCAAGTTACCAATAGGCGTTCGGATTCCATCAATAATTGCTATTTCTTTCATAATGGTTCTTTCCGTTTTAAGTGGATAGATTCCCTCTTGACACGAAGGCCTATTTTCTCATGGGCAAGGGGGATTAAAGGGGTTGTTTCCCCCTGACTTCTTCATCTATCAAAACCCGCCGCAACACTTTTCCGATAATGGTTTTTGGAAGGGAGGATCGAAAGGAAACCTCCTTCGGCACTTTGAAGCGGGATAAATCTTGCTTGCAAAAATCTAAAATTTCATCTACGGTTGCGCTTTCCCCTTCTTTTAAGACCAAATAGGCCTTAATTTTTTCCCCGGAAAAATTATCCGGAAGTCCCACCACGACGGCATCCAAAACCTTTGGATGCCGGTATAAGACCTCCTCAACTTCTCGTGGATAGACATTCTCTCCACAACTTTTGATCATATCTTTCTTCCGATCCACAACAAAGAAGAATCCCTCCGCGTCTTGCCTGGCCATATCCACCGTGTGCAGCCAGGGATACGACCCCTGCGAGCCGTTTTTTAGCGCATCCTGACTCTCTTTTGGCTTATTCCAATACCCCTGCATTACTTGAGGCCCGCTCACAATCAGCTCTCCCACCTCTCCTATCGGGAGTTCCTTTTCCCCTGTTTCCAAATCAACAACACGGGCGTCTGTGTTCGGCAGAGGAAGACCGATACTCCCCTCTTTCCGCTTTCCATTCATGAGATTTACGTGTGTCACTGGCGATGCCTCCGATAATCCATATCCTTCCACCAGTTTGCCCCCTGTCAACTCCTCGAACTTCCTTTGCACCTCAACACGAAGCGGCCCCGCGCCGGAAAGACAAACACGAATAGAAGAAAGATCATATTTCTTCACGGATGGGAAGTTGTTGATCGCCACATACATCGCCTGAATCCCCATAAAGATCGTTGCTTTTGTCTTCTGTATTGTTTTCAAGACATCGCGTGTCGCAAACCGCGGGAGGAGAACCAAACGCGCTCCCAAAGAAATCGCCAGATTCATACAGGCAGACATACCATATACATGAAAAAACGGGATGACGGCCAAAAAGACCTCTTCCCCTTTTTTCAGCTCTGGCATCCATGCGCGGCACTGAAGCGTATTTGCGACCAGATTCTGATGGGTCAGCATCACCCCTTTGGACTCTCCGGTGGTTCCCCCTGTATATTGTAGCAGCGCTAAATCCGAAGAGGACACGTTTACCTTCGGCGCACTTTCCGACTCTGCCCTCATCAGTAATTTCATATCATGCAAATAAGGTCGTTTAGGAAGTTTTAAGGATGGGCCTTCTCTCCTGATCTTCATAGGATAAAATAGGGAGAGGATAAATGGGAGGGCG
>JACPZM010000059.1 GCA_016195485.1 Candidatus Troglogloeales bacterium
CATCCCGGACAAAGTCTACCATTTTTTTAGTTGTCATGAGTTTTTCTCCTGATTACCCGTATAACGTGGGGGTAATCTACAGAAAACAGCAACTAATTTTGTCCATTAACTCGGAAAACTCAACTATAGCAAAGTCGGCTTACCCACTTGAAGTGAGAAAGAACCAAAATTATTGATATAAAAGGAGTTATATGCCATCAGCGGTGTGCCAAAATATGGTCACTCTGTTTGTGCAATGAATGTATCGATTTGTTTAATATCGTCAGGATGGATGGCGCGGTAGCGCGCCTGAGCGGCACGATCCTCCGCCAGCGCAGACTCAATGGTGTCAGGGGTGAGCCTGATGCCGAAATCGTTCGGAACCGGGCGGCTGGGGTTTATAAAGCCAAATATCTGATCAAGGATATAATCACCGACGATTTCCTTGAAGTGGGAGGAGTCCCAGTAGTAGGTCATTTCTTTGCGGCTCCCGATGGCGGGAAGCGATTCGGTTGTGACGGTCGAGTAGCCGCTGAAATCCCAGAGTGGGATCGGCGCGGCGCCGGGTAGCCGGGCCGCATCTTCAGCGAGCAGACGCACAAGGTCGCGCTTGGCCCCCTCGATCCACGACCTCTCTCCGCCGGCGGCCGAGATCTCTAACTGGTGCGCATGGGCCGGCGTGAGGAAGATGCGCAGGTCAATCCGATTAGCGCGACAGAATTCGACGATGCGCTTGATATACCCCAATGAAGTCTCTTCTGGGGAAACAGGAAGCGCCGGCTCGGACTGTTTCGCTGATGCTTTCCGCCACTGCAGCTTACCTTCGATCTCAAACTTGTCGATCTCCTCAAAATAGCCGCGCGGTCCGATTGTCATGAAATCTTCCCCGGCGTTATGGAAGAAGATATCACCAAGCCGCTGACCGTTTGGCGCAAGCCATGAGGGTTCAGAGTCGGCTTGTAATCGAACCGTCTGCATACTGGCGTGGAGAGTCTCATAGCTTGTCAGCAGACGGAGATCGGCGGTGATGAACCGCACCCAGGGCCACGCGGAATTCGGATCATTCAACAGTAGCGGATCAAAGTCGGGCCGCGTCATGGCGGGGGCGCGCGTTGGATGATAAGTGTCGAGCCCCAATACGACCCGCTTGAGCGGGGAGACCGCCTGCGCATGCAATAGGTAAGCGTACATCTCCTTTGTCGTCGCGCCATCGAAAGCGAGGTTGTAGACCTGTCCGCCCAAGTCCGCCCATGTCTCGTGTGTCGGACGTAGCGCGACATGGCTGCGCGAAGTTCCGAGTATAATGGCGGCAGGCTTGAGCCGACGGATCTCAAACGCCTTGAGGAGCCGTATCCGATTGAAGATCGCCGGTTTGTAATTGTTGACACCCTGAATTTCAATGAGCCGATACATCGCAAACGGATCAATCACCACATTCAATACGGCAACCACAGCCAGTAGCAGGAGCGCCGAACCAAGCGCGACGCCAACATATTTTCTGAGGGAAATAGCAGAACAAATCATTGACGTTAGAACTGAAAATAAAGAAATTCGGAAATGCGCGTTATTGACATCAGGCAAATCGCCAGCAGACCGCCAATCGCGACCGCCCAGGGCAGTGAGAGCACCCAATCCTTGACCGCCGCTTGCCGTTCCCCATAGCGCGCATGCGCATATTCCGGTCCTGAGTAACCGACCAGCGTTTGTGTGTTCGGCAAGAACCACGCGACGGCAAGCAACAGGCCGGCAACGCATAGCGCCATCTTGGTATCCACACCGTTGGCCAACTGCGCCGGTAAGGTGACACCGTGGAGACCGACCATGGATTCAAGCATGGAGATGGCCATCGTAAGGTCGGCCGAGCGGAAGAAGACCCATCCCACCACAACAGCAAGGAAAGTAATGATCTGCGCGAAACGACGGCTCAGTGCGCCCGGCAGGGTGGCGCTCGGTATTCGTTTTATCCGTAGCGCCTGCCAGCCATGGTTGACCGCTAGGTACAAGCCATGCAATCCGCCCCAGATCACAAATGTCCACCCCGCGCCATGCCAAAGCCCACCGAGTAGCATCGTTGCAAAGAGGTTGCCGTATCGGCGCACGTCCCCTTTGCGACTACCGCCAAGGGGAATGTAAAGATAATCGCGCAGAAACCGCGACAAGGTAATGTGCCAGCGGCGCCAAAACTCAATGATATTGGGGGACTGATAGGGCGACGCGAAGTTGACCGGCAGCCGGATCCCAAAGAGCAGCGCTGCGCCGACGGCCATATCGGAGTATCCGGAGAAATCGAAGTAAATCTGCGCGGTGTAAGCAAGTGCGGCGCTCCAAGACGAGAGAAGGTCGAGCGGCTTTTCGGTCGCCGCGGCGTTAAACAGAGGGGTGGCGTAGAGCGCGGCGGTGTCCGCGAGAAGAACCCTTTTGGCCAGCCCGATCGCAAAGAGAGTCAAACCAAGAGGGGTCAGCGCCGCGGCTACAGAACCGATGCGACGGAACTGCGGTATCATCTCGCTGTGATGCGCGATTGGACCGGCAATGAGCTGCGGGAAGAAGCTCACGAACAAGGAAAAGTCGAGTAGATTCAACCGCTCAACCTGCCCGTGGTAGACATCCACGAGGAAGGCAATCTTTTGGAATGTAAAGAACGAAATGCCGAGCGGCAGGATGATCTTGGCCAGATGTAAATCGCCGCCGAATAGGGGATTGAGGTTATCGACGAAGAAATTGGCGTATTTGAAATAGCCGAGGACCGCTAGGTTCCCGACGATTCCGAGCACTAAAAACGGGCTGGCGGCAGGGGACCGCCGGCCGCCTTGCGGCAAGAGGCTCTTAGCAATCATATAATTCGCCAACGTCAGCGGTACCAACAACAGCAGATAGATTGGGTTCCACCAACCGTAAAATAGAAACGACATTGCGGTAAGGGAAAAAAGAGCGCTCCGGGTCCATCGGGCGAGACGCAACGCATGGAACAATAAGAGCGTGAGCGGCAGGAATACCAGAATGAAGGTGTAAGAATTAAATAGCATTTCTACTAGAATCTAATAAAGCCTTCTCTCTTTGGCGCAACTATCTTTGCATTTTAGTCGTACGGTGAATGCCCTTGAGTGGTTCTGTTTTTTGTTTGACATACATGGTATTTGGGATTTTGAAGCGTTTGTTTGAATATCGTCATATTACAGGCGCCATCCACAAATGTTCTCTTGATCCTGAGCAGATCACCTCCCTTTGTACTACTGCCATCTTCCGCCGTAAACAATGCTTCATAACCAGCGTCTTTTGCCATCTCTATCAGCGCCTCGTTATACCATCCGACAGGCCATGCGAAACAGTTCACTTTTTTATCTAACCTTTTCTCAAGCTCCTTTTTTGATTCCTGAAGTTCATACATCACATCGCTTTTATCTTTCCCTACGGGTTTTCCATCCAGCCATGTGACAAGATTGCTTTGTTTATCCCAAGGATGTGACATCGTATGCGAGCATATTTGGAACCTCGGATTTTTAGCGAGTGCCAAGACATCGTTCCATTCCATATAGGGTTCGCCGATTCCTTTCCCCGGAAATATGAAGAAAACGGCTTTAAAATGATATTTCTCAAGTACGGGAACAGCATTTAATCCGCTCTTCCAGCCATCGTCAAACGTCAGGAGGACTGACTTTTTCGGAATAGATCGCTCCCCTTTCATGAAATTGACAAGCTCATCGACACTGATGGTTGCGTAATGATGTTCATAGAGGTACTTCATCTGTTCTTTAAATCTATCCAGAGAAATTTTAGTCTCTCCGGGTTCTTCAGCACGATTCAAAATTTCATGGTAAATCAGTATAGGAACCCCTTCAGCCTGTCCGTATGTTGTTCCTCCAGCCAACAAAAAACAAACCACAAGTGAAAGGACCCACTTCATTTTAGAATCGCCCAGTGACATTGTCTTCTTCATCGTATATTTACTTCGCCTGTTTTTCCTTAATCCCATAGATGAAATCCTCCTTGCTCTCCTTTAAACCGATAAACCGAATCATCGCCCACCCCAAAAATGTCGCATTGATTACACTAAAGCTAGCATGAGTCCATCGCCTGTTCATCGTGTCCAGGGCACAGACAACAAGCCAGTGAAAGAGCAGGGCATATTCCAGAAAAATATAGAGCTGGGGAGTGGCCGTTCTCCCGATGACTTTCGGTGTCCGACTAAAGGGAATCTTTCGTCTCGTGATCGCCTGATGCAGGGATTTAATTACCCCGGAGAGATTGACCGGGATCAACATCAGGTTGAACGCATAGACCCGAAAGAGGTCGGTCCAGCGGTACCCCATCTGAACTAAATCGCGTCCGTAGAGGAAGAAGTAAGGGATCGCGGTCAGTGGGAGCCAAAGGCTTTGAATGCTCTCTTTAAAAGGAATGGCCATAAGAACAAGAAGACTGATATTGACCGCCGCAATTGAGATCAAATAATGGCTTCGGAAGAATCCCTCGACAAGTTTGGCCCCCCATTTTGGTCTACGCCACAAATAGCGCAACAACTTGGGAAGAATGATCAAGCCGCCGTTGGCCCAACGCTGCCGCTGGATCAGGAGAGCGCCAAAATCAGGCGGGGTGGCGCTGTAAGCGAGCCGTTCTGGATAGTTGTAGAGCCGAAAGCCGCGCTCAATCAGATCGACGCTCGACTCGGTGTCTTCGATCACCGTCCGGTCTTGAATATACTTCACGATTTGAAAGCCGCGCTCTTGATCTATGACCCGAATATGATCAAGGGCACTCTTGCGCAACAAGGCGTTCGCCCCCACCCAGAAGGTTGCATTAAACTCTGTAAAACCCTGATGGATGAGATATTGAATGTCCGTTGTCGCGCCCGCGATCCGTTCCAATGCGCCCCGCGCCCCGGGGACGGCGCTATAGGGGGTCTGCGCTACAGCGATCCGCTCATTATCGGGTGCCATCATGATGTGGATCAATCTCAACGCATAGTCGGTCGTCAGAAAGCTGTCCGCATCCAATGTGATGAGAAAATCGGCGTCTGGCACACACCACTTCGCTTCTGATTGTTCGACCTGTTCCAAATAGAGTCCCTCCTCACGCTTTATCCTCCGGAAATTTTTTCCGATCAGCCCGATATAGCTGTTGAGGTTCATCGCCTTATTCGATGTTTGAGAAAGATTGATATAGCTTTTCCGCTCAAAGCTTGTTACCTCCACTTGGAATAAAGTAGCAAGCCGCTGATATTCCCTCTGTATTCGCTGCTCGCTCAATTCCTCCACAAGAGCGGCTTGCCAGAGCGCTTTAGCGCGCTGGCGATGGGCCTCGGCAGATGCGGCAAAGATCTTCCGCACAAACAAGGCGTCTGCGGGGTCCAGTACCAGATACCCTGCGGCCTGCTTTTCGAACCAGACAGCGGCCTGATGACAGAGTGCAACGAGGCGAACCGACTCCTTCGCAACATTTATTGTTTGTTCCAAATGTCGATCAAAGTACTGATCGTACGCCTCTGCAAACGGTGCAGCGGCCTCTTCCAAAAAAGTCTGTATGGTGAAAGGCAATTGCCGGACGGCAGTGAGGGTAGCTTGATCCCACGGATCTTTTGGATTCGGGGGGTCGTCGATCAAGAGGACAACACGCCGGTTAGGATAATCCTGTAGCGCTGCTGAAAGGAGCGTCCGCTGAATAACCGAGATCTCTTCTTTAAAAGAAGGAACCAGAATAGTGAGGTCGGGCGCAACCCCTCCATCAATAGTTTCCAGCAGTTCGCGGGAGACAGGCCGATGAGTAGCCCGACGCTTGAAATGACCCAGTCGCGTGAGCTGGTAGAGTAGGTTTCCATAGATCAGGCTTTGAACCAATACGATGAAGAGTATCTGTTCAAGAAAGACGAGCCAATGCATGGTTTGAAAGCGCTGCCAGAGGATATCGACAAGCCCCCAGGTTGCAAAAGCCCACGCAATCAGCGTCATACCGAGAAATATCCGCGTCAGCGCGATCTCGCGGGTATCGTTTTGCGCCTTGGGCGTGAAAGACTCATATTTTTTATGTTTATCCCGCTTTAAGACGCGCGGTTCTGTCTTAACGGCAGAGCGAAGAGGTCTATTTTTCAAGCACAATATTGAGTCCACATACATGATGGTTCAATGATAGTATAGTATTAAAAAGCCGCCAAAGTCTATTTCGACGGCTGTCGTATAAAGTGGACCCCATTGTCAAACAGTTTTTTTGTATTTGATAAGTGGATTCTTCCTTTCATTATGCTGCTTTCTTTAACTGAATATCTCCAAAATATATTTCTGCTGGATAGTTATAATCCAGGG
>JACPZM010000063.1 GCA_016195485.1 Candidatus Troglogloeales bacterium
CTTATGCCACACGATACCCCAGCCGAGGGAATCGATTCAAAGGCTGCTGACCGCCGCCGGTGTTCGGCTTCCGAAAGCTCTTCTTAACAGAGGTGTCATTGTAACCACTAAGAAAAAACTTCAAACAAGACGAAAAATATCAAAAAATCAACACGTTATACAATAAAGCCCCTCGCCCATGATGGGGAACATCCGATTTAACATCGGTGCATATGAATATACTGGGAATTGAATACCAATCTGCCTGCGTATCGACTGAATACGGCATTTAACATCGGTGCGTTATGGATAATACTGAGACATCCGCACCGGATGCCACCCGAGTCTCAAGCTGCTACGCCAAGTCATCCACGGTGTTGGGCGTCTGGGCCAAAAGAGGGCGACGACACCTGCGGGCGTGAACCAAAAATAGTGGCGCCAATCCGAACCCAACTGGCGCCTTCTTCGATAGCCACTTCAAAGTCGGATGACATGCCGATGGAAAACCGGGTTAATCCAAAAGCTATCCCCAATTTCCGCAGCCTTACAAAATAAGGCCGAGGGCTTGTTGTTATCGGAGGAATTGCCATTAATCCAAGCAGTTTCAGATGCGAACATTTTTGTACGGCCATAAGCAAGGGAGGGAAATCTTTTACGGAAACGCCCCCTTTCGTGGCCTCTTCTCCGATGTTCACTTGAATCAAAACATCCTGTACAAGCGATTGCCGCATCGCTTCTTCTTCCACCTTTTCCGCTAATGGGATTGAATCAATGGAATGAATGATATCGAAAAACCCAACTGCTTTTTTAACCTTATTCATCTGAAGCGATCCAAGAAAATGCAGAGAGACCGATGGCATTTCAGAAAATTTATCGATGGCCTCCTGCACGCGATTCTCTCCAAAAACGGTTACCCCTGCGTTGGCTGCGGCCAAAATCGCCTCTTGCGAAACCCCCTTAGAGACTGCGACCAGTGTGATCTCCTGCGGGTCTCTCCCAGCCCGTCCCGCCGCTTCGCCAATCCTTCGTAAAACATTTGCTACAGCGTGGGCAATCTGATTCCCCATTTCATTGCTCAAGCAAAACGCCACTAACCATATTTTGCCCCTTCACTTTATCGCGCCGATAAGAATTAAACATATTCGGATGGCAGACAGTACAAAGATCGGCGTCCGCGATATTGTCAGGTTTTACCCCTGTATTCAAAAGCTGAATACGATTTAAGTGAGGAAGGTTAACCCACGCCTTGTCGCCTCGTTTACGCGAAATAACTCCCGCGCTATAAGCGGGATCGATTTCAACCTGTCCCCAGACCTCTTGGCCCACTTCAAAACAACATGGGCCAATACGAGGGCCCATTCCAACTAAGAGGGAGCCAGGATCAGAGCCGTAAGAGCGTGCCATTGCCGAAACGGTCTTAGCAACGATGCGAAGAAGAGACCCTCGCCATCCCGCGTGAACAATGGCAACCGCATGTCGATTCGGATCAATGATAATAACCGGTAAGCAATCGGCTGTGAAGACGGTTATCAGAACCCCCAGTTGATCGGTCATTAGCGCATCTCCTACGAGTTTGTTCTCTGTCCCTGTATCAGACTTTACAATCCCGTCTCCATGCACTTGGGTCAGTCGCAAGGAGCGGCCGTCATGAACCCCCTTTGCCTGCTCTTCGCTAAGCGCCTTTGTGCCAAAGAAATGAAAGAATCCCGGACGATCCAAAAGAGGCAACGTGAGGTATTCTTCTGGCATCAATCGGCCTGCTGTCTTAAGAAGGTTGGCATATCCAATACTTCCTCATTGTAGGCCCCATTATTATAGGCGCCACCCCCGACCACACGCGGCACCTTTCGCAAGACACCCCTTTTTTCGATATCTGCCGAAAGCCCTTTCTTAACAGGACGCCCATCTCCTACCTCATCGCTCATTGTCTCTCCCTGAAAACCAGTGGCAATCACCGTTACCTTTACCTCCTCTGAATCGGTTGCGCCTACCGCAGTGCCAAAAATGACCTTTGCGTCAGAATCGACCTTTCCGGTAATAATCGCTGCGGCTTCGGCCACTTCGTGCAGTCCCATGTCTCGCCCTCCGGAGATATTCATGAGTATCCCCTTTGCCCCTTCAATAGAGCTGTCTTCCAAAAGCGGGCTGGAAATGGCGCTTTGCGCCGCCTCCACTGCACGGTTCTCCCCCTTGGATACCCCCATTCCCATGACTGCTCGGCCCGGATAGGACATGATCGCCCTGACATCGGAAAAATCAACATTGATCTGCCCTGGCATCATAATCAGATCTGTAATGCCGGCAACGGCCTGACGCAGGATATCGTCTGCGACTAAGAAGGCTTCTTTAAGGGACGTCCCCTTTTCAACGATATTTAAGAGGCGCTGATTGGGGATGACGATCACGGAATGGCACCCCTTTTTCATCTCTCGCAATCCCTCCTCTGCAAGCTTAGTCTTCATCCCTGCTTCAAATAAAAACGGCTTTGTGACAACTCCGACAGTCAACGCGCCCAACTCCTTGGCAATATTTGCGATGACCGGCGCCGCGCCGGTTCCAGTTCCGCCTCCTAAACTGGCGGCAACAAAGACCATCTCGCTATCTGCCAACGATTCTCGAATTGCATCCACCGATTCAAGCGCCGCGTCGCGCCCCACTTGAGGGTCGGCGCCGGCGCCGCGTCCCTTTGTCAGCTTTTCCCCAAGCTGAATCTTGTAAGGGGCATGACTTAAGTGTAAGACCTGCCTATCGGTATTGGCTACAAGGAAATCAACCCCCTTCAAGTTATGCAGAATCATGTTATTCACGGCATTACCGCCGCCACCCCCCACTCCCACCACCTTAATTCTAACCAACGATAAACCGATCTCTTCCTCGTCAAAAAGAAACATGATCTCCTCCTTTCATTGATAGTTCCCAAAACTCCCCCATCCCCTCTTTACCTGAAGAGGGGAGGCCAGGAGGGGTTAAGGGGGTTGTCTTCCCCTTTCCCCCATTAAAAAAATTCTTTTGCCCACTCCTTCATTTTTTCCTTGATCCGGTTGATGAACCCCCCCCGTTTACTGGATGCCGCCATTTTTCTTTCTTGATTGTGATGTGCGTAGAGGAGTAACCCTACCCCCGTGGCGTAAATGGGACTTCGGACAATATCAATCAGTCCTCCCAAATTAGAGGGAACACCCAACCGCGTTGGTAGATTGAGTATCTGCTCGCATAACTCGACCATGCCGGGGGTCAATGATGTGCCGCCGGTGAGCACCACGCCCGATGGAACCTTATCTTCAAACCCCGCTTTTTCAATCTCCGCCGCTGCCAGCGTAAATATCTCCTCTGCCCTGGGTTCAATCACCTCCGATAATAACTGGCGAGACATGATGCGAGGCGGTCTTCCCCCCACGCCGGGGACCTCCACTGTTTCATTCTCTTTGACCATCTCCGTCAGCGCGCATCCGTATCGAATTTTTAGTTTTTCAGCTTCATGCGGCGGGGTGCGAAGTCCGATGGCGATATCGTTTGTCAGATGATTGCCCCCAATCGGCAAAACAGCCGTATGCCGCACCGCCCCTTCAACAAAGATCGCCATGTCAGTTGTTCCCCCCCCAATATCGATTACCAGCACGCCCAAATCCTTTTCCTCCGGCGTTAAGACCGCTTCGCTGGATGCTAACGGCTGTAAGATCACATCCATGGTATCCAGCCCCGCTTTTTTAACGCATTTCACAATGTTCTGCGCCGAGGTGACCGCACCCGTAATAATATGGACGCAGACCTCTAAACGGGTCCCCGACATCCCGAAGGGGTCGCGAATCCCATCCTGGCCATCCACGATATATTCTTGCGGAATCACATGAAGTATTTCTCGATCAGCCGGGATTGAAACGACCTTCGCCGCTTCTAAAACCCGCTCAATATCGCCCCTTGTGATTTCTCCTTCCTTGACCGCGATGACCCCGCGGCCGTTGAACCCTTGAATATGCCCGCCGGCGATACCGGTATAGACGGAGTTAATCTCGACCCCCGCCATCATCTCTGCCTCTTCCACCGCGCGCTTTACCGATTCCACAGTGCTGTCTATATTGACCACCATTCCCTTTTTTAATCCTTTGGAAGGATGCGTCCCGATCCCAATGATGTCGATCCGCTTCTCTTCAACCTCTCCCACGATCACACAAATCTTGGTTGTGCCAATATCCAGGCCAACCAAAAGATTATCATGCTTAGCCATTAGGGCCTCCTCTATTCTTCTGTTTCTGCTGACGCAGTTTTTGTCTTGACAACGACTTGTGATGGGAAACGAAGGTCGGCCTCCCACGGGGCAACATTCCGGCGATCCAAATCGGCCTCCACTTTAGAAAACTTCTCCCATCGCTTTTTAAAATCCTTATCCCCCAAATGCAATACCCCTTTTTTAAGACGGACCGAAATATTTTCTGCATGAGAAAGATCAATGAGCGCATCCTTGCGTTCCGCCAAAAGGGGCGCCAATTCGAGGGCCTTTCCATAGGCATTGGGATTGTAATAGATCATGCGAGGAAGGTGATCCTGCTCCCCTTCCTCCAAGACGACCCCCTCGCCGTCGCGCAAAATCATCCTATTACTTACAGGATCAATCTCTACAGCCGCAGGAACACGCTCTGTCAGGGTTACAGCAACCCGGTTCGGATAAACTTTCGAAACCACGGCCTCTTTAACCCACCGGTTGTTTAGCAGCGCGGTATGGATCTTCGCGATAGAAAGACGAATCAGGTTTTGTCCCAGCACAAATTGGAACTGCTGATCTAATTCTTTTCTATCGATCTGTTTCATCCCCGCCCATCGTATCTCTTTGATTTGAAAATAAGAGGAGGATAAAAAACCCTGCAGGCCAAAAAACCCTGCCACCAAGAGGGCTCCCGTTAAGACAAAAATAAACGGACTCGATTTTGTTTGTACTGATCCCGTGTGATTCTTTTTCCGACTGTGTGTTAACGCTATTGTCGACATAAATCTCCTGTTTTAATGTAATGTGGGGGGTTTGATGAATCAAACCCCTACTTTCCAAAGGATGCGGTTGTTAAAATTTTCTCCACCAATTGATCAAACGAAATGCCAACCCCCCTTGCGATCTCCGGGAGCAGGGATGTTTCCGTCATTCCCGGCAAGGTATTCACCTCCAATAGATATGGTTTATACGCCCGATCTAAAATAAAATCGGCGCGGCTGTATCCTGAACAGCCCAACGCGAGATGGGCCTTTAGCCCTAATGCCAGCATCTCCTGATATATGTTGGGCGGGAGTTTTGCCGGGAAAATATGTTCCGACATCCCTTTTACATACTTCGCCGTATAGTCGTAAAAAGAGGTCTGAGGACGAATCTCAATCGCACCCAACGCGGCCTGATCTAATATGCCGACATGCACCTCGTATCCTGCAATATATTGTTCTACTAAAATTTTCGGACCAAAACGGAACGCTTCATTCAATGCGGCCGCCATGCCATCCGGCCCTTCCACAATCGTGACCCCAACGCTTGACCCTTCTGAAATCGGCTTAACGACTGCGGGATAACCAAACGGGAGTGGTTCTGTTTTGAAAATCGATTTTTCCGTTTCTATTAAGAGCAAAGAAGCTGGGGTTGCAAGACCCGAAGCGATAAAGAGTTTTCGTGACTGTGCTTTATCCATCCCCAATGCCGAGGCCAGAACGCCGGAGCCGGTATAAGGAATCTGCATCATTTCAAGAAGCCCTTGAATAATTCCATCCTCCCCATGGCGGCCATGCAAAGCGATAAAAGCGACATCCACGTTCTCCTGTCGCAACGTCAACGCAATTTCCGGGTTTACGTCAATGGGACAAACAATATACCCCTGCCTTATCAATGATTCTGCTACGGCAGCCCCGCTTTTAAGAGATATCTCTCTTTCAGCGGAGATTCCCCCCATTAAAACCCCAATCTTTTTCCCAATCATATCTTGCTTCAAGTGTTGAAATTTCCCCTTAACAAGTGGGATGCAGGGGGTTGTTTTCCCCTCTCCCTATTATCTTAATCTCCGGTTCTAATGAAATACCTTTTTCAAGAAGGACACGCTTCTGCGCTAATTGAATCAGCCCCATGACGTCTGCTGCGGTCGCACCGCCCAAATTGATAATAAAATTCCCATGTCTTTCTGATATCTGCGCCCCCCCTATTTGATGCCCTTTTAAACCAACCTCCGTAATAAGCGCTCCTGCAGAAAAGCCCACCCTCACCCTACCCTCTCCCTGATGGAGAGCGGAAAAGGGGTTCTTGAAGATAGAGCCGGCACTGGGATAAGACAGTGGCTGTGTTTCCCTTCGCCTCTTGAGAAGGTCAAATCGTTTTTCCCTAATCTCCCTTACAGGGGCCTTTTGAAGGCGAAACTCGGCGGAGACAATAATACTTCCCTGTGGCAATATGGCAGTTCGGTAGGAAAAGAAGATGGCCTCTCTGGGGAGCGTCGCGATCTCTCCTCCCGGGCCAACAAGCGTTATCTCTTTTAAGACCGACGCGGTCTCCTCTTTGGGGATTCCCGCGTTCATCGCGATAGCCCCACCCACCGTGCCCGGAATGCCAGTTGCGAACTCCAACCCGGATAGCCCCTGCTTTTCAACAACCGTTGAAAGTCGTGGAAAGGAGAGACCCGCTTCGGCGTAAAATGTCGACTCCCCCGTTAATATCCCCTGACTTAAATTGCCTAAGTGAATAACCACCCCTTCTACTCCGCCTTCCTGAACCAGTAAGTTGCTTCCGGCTCCTAACACAAAAATCGGGACTCCCCCTGCGATCCTCTTTACCAATGCGGCGACTGCTTCAATCGATTCCGGGAAGACCATCGCCTCTGCTGGGCCGCCAATTTTAAGGGACGTATAGGGCGCCATGGGTTCATTAAATTTCACGTCCCCTTCATACCCTTCAAAAAGGGAAATTATTTTTTCTTGCATCTCCTGTCCTACCATACCCCATCCCCTCCCCAACCCTCCCCTTGAAGGGGAGGGGGTTATTTCGACGCGCCTCCTCGAACCAACAAGAAACAGGCCGAGACGATTTCATTGGCGGCATGGGGGTGTCCCAGTTTTTTTGACGCCGCTGCCATTTCAGAAAGTTTATGAGTATCCTTGATCCACGACAATATCCGCCCTGCAATCCTTGCCCCTGTGAGGTCTTTATCCAAAATCATTTCGGCCGCCCCGGCCGCAACAAACGGCTCCGCGTTTTTCTCCTGATGTCCCTTCGCGTAGGGAAACGGTATGAGCAATGAGGGAAGACCGGCGACCGCCAATTCTGACAATGTCCCGGCCCCCGCGCGAGACACCACCAAGTCGCACGCAGTGTAAGCCTCGGCCATATTCTCAATAAATTTCAAAACACGCGCGTCGATCCTGTATTTTTTGTATGCGGCGGTTACTTCTGCCCAATCTTTTTCTCCCGTTTGATGCAGAATTGTTATCGGCGCATTTTCCAAAAATGGAATCGCCTGAATCAATGCCTGATTGATCCGATGCGCCCCCTGACTCCCACCCAATACCAGCAGGGTAAAAGAATGTGTACGGGCGCTGCTTTCTGCGCCCTTGCCAGTTCCCAGAATCTCTGCCCGAACCGGCACACCGAGACAAGCAATATTGCGCGCGCGGAGGAAATGCCTTGTTTCTTCAAACGCAGTAATCGTCAGATGGACAAAAGGGGCCAATACCTTGTTCATCATCCCCGGAATGAGATTGGGCTCTAGCATAACCCGCTTTACTCGCAAGAAAAAGGCGGCCATCATCACTGGGCCAGCAGTATATCCCCCGATTCCAATGACCAGATCGGGTGAAAATCGCTTTAAATGGAAAATCGATTGAAAAATCCCCGCCACAATGCAAAATAAAGAACGAACCTTCCCTGAAATTGGTTTTCCAATAAAGCCTTGCGCCAGGATCGCTTTGAATTGGAATCCCTGATTGGGCACAACCCGCGCCTCTATTCCAGTCGCTGTTCCGATAAAAAGAATTTCTGTTTCGGCCTCCCGTTTCATGAACGTATTGGCCAGTGCCAGACAAGGATACAGATGCCCCCCGGTGCCTCCCCCTGTGATGACCACGTTCATGAGTCCGCTCCTTCGATATGCAGGATTTTTGCTTTTTTCCCAGACCTGCGAACCGGAATATCTTTGGAAACCCTGTAAAGAATCTCCGCCGCCGCCCAATTCATTAAAAGCGAAGAGCCGCCGTAACTGATAAAAGCGAGGGAAAGCCCCTTTGTTGGCAACAGCCCAGTGACCACCCCCATATTCATCAGCGCAGGCATTACGATGAGAAGCGTGGTTCCGATGGCCAGTATTTGTCCAAATGGCTCCTCGATTCCCTGGGCGATGCGCGCCCCTTTCCACAGCAGAGATAAAAATAAGACGATGACACAAAAAGTGCCAATGAACCCGAGCTCTTCTCCAATAACTGAAAAGATAAAATCGGTATGAGGCTGTGGGAGAAAAAAGAGTTTCTGCTGTCCTTCCCCTAACCCCACCCCAAATGTTCCCCCGCTTCCTAACGCAATATAGGATTGATTAATCTGAAATGACTTTGCCGGCGGATCAGACAACGGATTGATATAGGTCTTCACCCGCTGGAGCATGTAAGGGAACCGAATCAGTGAATAAGTTACAAAGGGGACGGCGAGTGCGCTGAGCCATGCTAAATGGCGAAGCGATGCCCCTCCAATAAAAAGAAGGATCACGGTCATGATTGCGATCGTTAAGGTTGTTCCCAAGTCAGGTTCCATCCATATCAGAAAGCTTAACATCCCCAGAATCAACAGTACCGGCCAAAGGCCGCGAAAGAACTTCGCAAGGTGATCCCCCTTTTTTGCGATATAATGCGCCAGGTAGATCACCGTAAAAAGCTTGGCAAACTCCGATGGCTGAAAACTGATCGGGCCAATCCGCATCCATCGACGCGCCCCATTTACATCCACTCCAAAGAAGTAGACACAACAAAGAAGGGTAAAGATGATACCGCTTATGGGAATAATCCCTTCACGAAACTGATGATAGTCTGTTTGCGCCATGAAGAAAAACGCAGCAATTCCGATGAGCGTCCATAAGAGTTGTCTTTTTAAAAAGTAGGTGGAATCGGCATAGTTCTTCCATGCCAAGGCCGAACTGGCGCTATACACCATGATCAGCCCAAGCAAACAGAGAGAGAGAAGGATAAAAAGAACGACCCGATCCCCCCGGGCAACGCCGCTCCCTTCCTTTCGCGTTTCCTTTTTTATAGGGTGAATATTTTTCATGGCGGACAAAGCCCCAACACCGCCTTTTTAAATCTATCCCCTCGATCTTCGTAATTTTTAAACATATCAAAACTGGCGCAGCCGGGCGAGAGCAGGACCACATCCCCCCTATTGGCTGACGCGGCGGCTATTAAAACAGCCTCTTCCATTGAGTGCACGCGATCCATTGCAGGATGACCTTTAAAACAATGGGCCATCTTTTCCAATGCATCCCCCATTAGAATTAATCGTTTTACCTTTTTCAATATGACCTCCCGTAGCGGCGTAAAATCAGACCCTTTATCCAGCCCGCCCGCAATTAACAAAACCTTCGCATTGATTCCTTCAAGTGATTTTAAAACGGAGCCGACATTCGTCCCTTTGGAGTCATTAATGTAGCGCACCCCCCTTAACTCCCTGACAGGTTCCATCCGGTGAGGAAGCCCCGAAAATCGTGTGAGCGTTTTTGCAATGGCGTCTTGTGAGGCGCCAGCAAGCAGGGCAATGGTCGTTGCGGCCATGACATTTTCAAGATTATGGCTTCCGACAAGTTTAATCGCCTTGAGTCCGATGATCGGCTCTTCCTTTCCCATAATGCTCGAAACAAGTGTGTCCTTCAAAACGGTTACCCCTTGCCTCGGAAACAGGGGATCACCCAACCTGCTAAACCAAACGGGAATTCCTTTGCATGTGTTTGGATAAGAGGACGGAAAGAGCGGAATGGGCGGAAAGGCGTCCGCGTTTAAGACGGCATAATCGACCCGTTTCTGATTTTCAAAAATCCGCTCCTTCAGCCTGCGATAGGTTTCCATATTTCCATGACGATCCTGATGGTCTTCCGTGACATTGAGCAAAGCAGCAATTTTAGGCCGAAAGGTTGCAATCGTTTCTAACTGAAATGAACTGACCTCCACGACAATAAAATCAAACGGACGAAACGCAGCCAATGAAAGAGGGGTTCCGATATTTCCCCCCAGGAAGACCTTAAAGCCGCTCTCCTTCAGGATTTCAGCCGTGAGCGTTGTGGTGGTGCTTTTCCCATTGGTGCCGGTAATCGCAATAATCGGGGCCACGACAAATAAAGAGGCCAGTTCTAATTCCCCGATGACCGGTATCCCTGCGGATGCAAGTTCGTTCATTGGAAGGCGTGTGGGAGGAACGCCGGGACTCACAACAACCATCTCTGCCGAAAGCATATCCTCGGCCCTCATGCCACCTAATTGAAACCGAATTGGAAAATCGCTTTTCAGAGAAACAAGATTTTTGGGGGGATCTTTTCTCTCATCATCCACAACAAGGACCTCGGCGCCTTGTCTCGCAAGTAAAGAGGCCGCGGCTTCACCGCTTTTCCCAACTCCAACAACCGTCACTTTCTTTTTTTCCATGTTCATATTCATATTTATCGCAGGGGCAGACACATAGGTCTGCCCCTACCTTAATTTCAATGTGCTCAAACTGAGCAATGCCAATATCACCGACGCGATCCAGAATCGGACCACCACTTTTGACTCGTGCCACCCTAAGAGTTCAAAGTGATGATGCAGTGGAGCCATCAGGAATACCCTTTTCCCGCGCGATTTGTATGAGACCACTTGAAAAATAACCGAGAGCGCCTCAATGACAAAAATTCCTCCTACCAGCACGAGGAGCAACTCGTGCTTTGCGATGACGGCAACAACCCCTAACGCCGCCCCCAAGGGGAGGGAGCCAACATCCCCCATAAAAACCGATGCGGGATAAGCGTTAAACCAGAGAAACCCCATAGAAGCGCCGATAATGGCCCCGCAAAAAATCGAAAGCTCTCCAGCCCCTTCGATATGCGGGATCAAAAGATATCCGGAGAGCGCCTTGTGCCCTGAAACATAAGCAACAATCAGATAGGCTACCGCCGCCACAATGATAGGGCCAATGGCCAGACCATCCAGTCCATCGGTTAGATTAACTGCGTTGGAAGCCCCTACAATCACTAAAACGGCGAAGAGTATATAAAAAGGGCCAATATCAGGCGTAAAGCTTTTTAAAAACGGGATTGAAAGGCGGCTTGAGATCGGCCCAGAAAGATAAATTCCAATTGCGGCAACCGCGGCGGCCCCCGTCTGAAGCGAAAACTTGGTGCGCGGAAGCAGCCCCTTTGGATTTTTTTGGACACACTTTAGATAATCATCCCAAAACCCGATGGCGCCAAAACTGATTGTCACAAAAATGGCCAGCCAAATATAATGGTTTGTGAGATCGGCCCATAGCAAAGTAGCTACAAGGATGGCCCCCAGGATAAGTCCTCCCCCCATCGTCGGTGTGCCAGCCTTTTTAACATGAGACGCCGGGCCGTCATCTCGAACGGGTTGTCCCATCTGATACTTCGCTAAAAGATCGATGACCCGCTTTCCAAGCAGCAGACAGAGGAAAAGCGCTGTCAACACCGCGTAAACAGTACGAAAGGTAATATAGCGAAAGATATTAAAGAAGGAATAGACATTATGCAGAGGATATAAAAGATTGTATAGCATTAGTCTGCCATCTCCTTTTCAGGGACCGTGCATTCTTGCGGAGAATCGAGTAGACGTTCCATCCTCATTCCGCGCGATCCTTTAATCAGCACAATATCTCCTTTTTGGATTTCGTGTGCAAGGTCAACCGACTTAAGGTTCTCATAAGCGGAAATGGTCTCTTTTCCCATCCCCTCCTCCTCCGCAGCCTGTGCGACCACTGCGCTGAATTTCCCTACGGTAATGAGTCGGTCAATCCGATGTTGCGCCACCTTACGACCCAAGTCCCGATGAGCAGATTTCGCCGCATTCCCCAATTCCAGCATATCGCCCAGGATGGCCACTTTACGGCGCTGCTCTGCGAGGGTAACGTACCCTGCGAGGGTTTGTATTCCAGCCTTCATTGACGCGGGGTTGGCATTATAGGCGTCCAATAAAATAGTGGCGCCGTTCCATGCGATCATCTCTCCCCTGAGCGGGATAGGGCGGATTTCACGCAACGCGGAACGAATTTCATCAAATTCATACCCCAACGCGAGGGCCGCGGCCGATGCGGCCAGGGCGTTATAAACCTGATGTTCCCCCAATAATGAGAGGACCACCTTCATTTTTCCGCCCCCTCCCTTGTGGTTTCGATTCAGTGTAAGGGTGAATGCAATCCCGTTCCCATACTGTTCTATCTCCGACGCAGTTGCGTCTGCGTCGCCTCCAATAGAATAAGTCCACTTCTCAGAAAGTGTGCCCTCCCATTGCGATAAATAGGGATCATCTTTATTGATGATGGCGATGCCACCCGAGGCCATTGTCTCAAACAGAACTCCTTTCTCGGCGGCGACCCCTTCTGCATTGCTAAGAAATTCTAAATGGGCAGGGCCTATATTGGTAATGATCCCTACCGTCGGCTTTGCTATCTCACAAAGAAGCCGCATATCCCCAGGCCGACTGATTCCCATTTCCAGCACAACGGCCTGATCCCCTTTCCCAAGACGAAGTAGGGTGAGCGGGAGACCAATATGGTTATTGAGGTTTCCTTCTGTCTTCAAAATAGGGCCGCGTCGAGCCAGAATGTTTGCCAGCATCTCTTTGGTTGTTGTTTTTCCATTACTGCCGGTAATCCCAATAAGCGGGCACTCAAACGATTGTCTATGCCATTTGGCAAGCGCTTGCAAACCAACAAGGGGATCGTCCACCACAATCATAAAATGAGATCGGGACGCTGACTGCGAAAGGTTCTGTCGACTCGCAAACCATGAGCGCGCCACCATTGCCCCTGCCGCCCCCTTACGAAAGGCCTCTTCCACAAAGTGATGTCCATCCTGCTTTGTCCCTTTTAAAGCGATAAAGATCTCGTCCGGCTGTAAGGTTTGTGTGTTAATCGAAAAGCCGACTATCGGACGATTTCCCGGATTCCCATCAATCTGGGCATTGCCTCCCTTCCCCCATTCTAAAAGCCTGTCAACTGACCACATACAGTTTTCCTAATCCCTTCCGCTCTGATAGTGCGAGGCGCGCGACCTCTCTGTCGTCAAACCGGATAATGCGATCCCCAATGATTTGATATTGTTCATGCCCTTTTCCAGCGATCACTACTGCGTCCCCCGTTTCTGCAAGCGAGATTGCGCGGACGATCGCCTCGCCCCGGTCCGGGATAATCTCATACATCGGTTTGGGTGTCTTGTTTAACATCCCCGTTTCCATTTCTTTGATAATCGAAAGCGGAGGTTCGGATCGGGGATTATCCGATGTCAGAATAGAGAGGCGACTGTATAATGAGGCCACTTCGCCCATCTTGGGGCGTTTTCCTCGATCACGATCTCCGCCGCAGCCAACCACGGTAATAACGTGTCCTAACGCTAAAGAAGAAACCGACTGTAACAAGCGGGAGAGGGCATCTTCGGTATGGGCATAATCGACAATCACCAGAAAATCCTGACCCAGGTCAATCTTCTCAAATCGGCCCGGCACCGATTTCATCGCCGCAATCCCCGTTGAAATTGACTCCTTGGAAAGACCTGTGGCTACGCCAACACCAATGGCTCCCAATATATTGTAAACGTTATACTGGCCGGTCAGTGCAGAAGTAATCTCAAGTTCCCCAATGGGCGTTGTAACCGCCATCTGAATCCCCTGCAGGGTTAAGGAGATCGATCTGGGATAGATATCTTGATGATTGTCTATTCCATAACAGAGTGTGCGTTCGGAGAGATCCCTTTTTAATTCCATTCCCCACGGATCATCGACGTTAATGACACAAAGACCCGTCGTTTGACGAAAAAGTTTTTTCTTCGCCTCAAAATAGGCATCCATTGTCTTGTGATAATCCAAATGGTCTTGTGTTAAATTGGTAAAGACGGCGGTGTCAAAGGACAAGCCAAAAACCCGTTTCTGATCCAGGCTGTGTGAAGAAACTTCCATAACGACATCCGTCGTTCCGCGCTTTCTCATATCTGCAAAAAGAGACTGCAACTCTAGAATTCCTGGCGTTGTTTGAGAGGCCGTGACAATCCCATCCCCACCCTGCCTCCCCTTGAAGGGGAGGGGAGCTTGGTTTTCATCGCCCAAATCATAGTGGATTGTGCCAAGCAGTCCTGTCTTTCTGCCATAGGTTTTAAGAAGGGACTGTGCCAAAAATGCGGTCGTTGTCTTTCCATTGGTTCCAGTAATCCCCACGAGGTGAAGTCCATGCGTTGGCCTCCTGAAAAATTGGGAGGCAAGTTTAAACAGCGCCTCATGGGCGTCTTGAACTTCGATAGTCGTTTCCTGCCCAAACGGCGTACGCTTTCCTTCAACTTCTTTTTCAGCCACGACTGCCACTGCGCCCCGGGATACTGCCTCTTTAATGAATTTTCGGCCGTCATTTTGAGTGCCGGGAAGGGCAACAAAAAGGGATCCTTTTGTGGCCTTTCTTGAATCGGTTACGATCTGGTCTATTTCTAATGCTGCTTCTCCCACGACAAGCTTCACATCAAGCCCCTTTCTCTCGGGAAGGAGATGTTGTCACCGTACTCACCCCAACCGATGAATCGGGAGGAATCTTTAAATAACGAAGCACCTCTCTGCCAATCGCCGAAAAAACAGGAGCCGCCACTTCTCCACCTGTTCTTTCGCCTGCCGCCTCATCAATCATGACCAGAATAGATAGAACCGGCTTATTGGCCGGAACAAAACCAACGAATGAGCTGACATACCCATTTTTAGAATAAACCCCTGTAACGGGATCTATCTTTTGTGCCGTACCGGTTTTTCCCGCTACGACAAATCCGGGGATCGCGGCCTTCCTTCCTGTTCCCATCACAACGACCCGCTCCAAAATTGCTGTCATCTCCTTTACCGTTCTATCCGATATGACCTTTTCCCCGACAGGGGTAGGGGCGAGGTCTCCTCGCCCTATCGAATGATTGTCTATAACATGGGGAGTGACGAGAACTCCGTTGTTGGCGATAACTGCCGCCGCCGAAATCATCTGCAGGGCCGTTACGCCTATCTCCTGGCCAATCGCGATGGAGGCCAGTGATCGACTTGACCATGCATCGACATTGTGCAGCAGGCCGGGGGACTCTCCGGTGAGGTCAATCCCTCGCCGTGTTCCAAAACCGAAAGAACGGGCGTACTCGGAAAGCTTCTCGGCTCCCAACCGAGTTGCAACCTTAATCGTTCCGATATTGCTTGATTTTGCGATGACATCATAAAAAGGAACCTTTCCCATAGGTGTATGGTCATGGATCATTGTTCCAGCGATAGCATAGACTCCATTTTCACAATCAATGACCTCTTCCGGTGAGACCAATTTCTCTTCCAGCGCCGCTGCGGCTGTTACAATTTTAAAAGTAGACCCCGGCTCGTACATATCGGTAATAGCCTTATTTCTCCACTCCGAGGGCTGATACAAACCGATCTTGTTTGGGTTAAAAGGAGGGTACACCGCCATGGACAAGATCGCGCCGTTTGTTGGATTCATGACCAGCACGGTTCCTGCCTTCGCACCTGATTGCTCTACGCCATGTTGAAGCGCGCGCGCGCTGATATACTGAATGGTTTCGTCTAATGTTAAGGTGACGTCTCCCCCTTGAGAGGGGGGAATATAATTAAATCCTTTCGGATAGATCGATCTTCCGTACGCATCACGTACGACCACAACCCCGCCCTTTTTTCCTTTTAATAGATCGTCGTACTTATGCTCCACTCCTTCTAAACCATTGTTGTCAATGCCGACAAAACCAATAATATGGCCAAATAAGGCGCGTTTTGGATAAAACCGTTTACTCTCCATTAACACCTCAATGCCGGGCAGTTGTAACTTTTCAACCGCGATCAATCTTGTCTGCTCAATCTTTCTGGCAATCCAGACAAAATCCTTCTCACGATTGAATTTCTCAATCAATGAGCGTGGTGTGACGTTTAAAAGAGGGGCGAGCTGTTTTGCGGTTTTAGCTGGATTTTTTATTTTATCCGAGATCGCAAAAAGGGAGGGGACTTCAACATTGATGGCCAAAATCCTTCCATTCCGGTCATAAATGGTTCCTCGTTCGACATCGGCCGGGATCGTTCTTTCATGTTGTGCCTTCGCAAGATGATCCCATTTCCCATGTTGTAGCCATTGGATAACGGCGAGCCGAATCAGAACAAATAAAAACCCCACGGTCAAAACCGATGCGACGAGAAAAAACTGGGCGGATCGTGAAAAGGGTGTTGGACCTTTTGACATCAGCTATTTTCCCTTTATATAGACAAGTGTTGTTGGCGACGCGGAAATCATGGAAAGCCGTAAAATCGCCGCCTCTTCAATCTTATCCAGTGCGCTGATACTCTCGACTTCAATTAAAAGATTCTTATGCAGTTTCGTCAGTCGTCCCTTCTGTGTCTGCATCGC
Organism: Candidatus Troglogloeales bacterium; assembly: GCA_016195485.1. Classification (GTDB taxonomy): domain Bacteria; phylum Nitrospirota; class Nitrospiria; order SBBL01; family SBBA01; genus JACPZM01. The sequence continues at coordinate 16,580 of JACPZM010000063.1, forward strand.
CTGGATTTCATAACCCACGCGGGTCATCCGAGCCCTCTGCCATAAAGACAGGAAAGAGAGAAATAGAATGGCAACAATCATCCCGCCAAAAAGAAAAAATTTCCCCCCTTTCATATCATGCGACTCTTTCCAGCGCGCGGAGTTTTGCCGATCGCGCCCGGAGATTTTTTGCGACTTCCTCCCGCGTGGCGATAATCGGTTTTTTATAAAGATTGATAAATTTTTTTACTGAGGGCGCAGCATGCGGCGCCCCTACATGACATAATTCTCTGAATCTATTTTTCACAGGCCGATCTTCTAACGAGTGAAAAGAGATCACCACCAGTCTTCCGCCAACGGCCAGCAGGGAAACCGCGTGAGAAAGACCTGCTTCGAGTTCACCCAACTCGTCATTGACCGCGATTCTTAATGCCTGAAAGGTTTTCGTAGCAGGGTGCGTCCGAGTCCATTTAGATTTTTGCCTTACCGCACGGCAAATGATATCTGCTAATTGGGTCGTTTGTGTGATCTCCCCCTTTTCCTCCCGGTGGCGCACAATGAAGGCCGCAATTTTCCGAGATCTTTGCTCTTCTCCATACTGATAGATCATATCTGCCAATTCTTTTTCGCGAAGGGTATTGATTAACGTTGCTGCCGTGATCGGGAGAGACGGATCCATTCTCATATCGAGTGGGCCTAAGATTTGAAATGAAAACCCGCGTTTGGCCGAGGATAACTGCATGGAAGAGATTCCTAAATCAAAAAGAATCCCGGAAACCTCGAACAGACCCAATCCCTTTGCAATTTCGAGAAGTGCCTTCAAGGAGCCATGACACAGTGTGACCCGATCCTGAAAGGGGATCAGTCTCTGCTTCGCGATAGAAAGGGCATCGCGGTCCCGATCGATACCAATAACCCGGACATTTGGATCAGTGACTTTTAAGATCGCCTCTGTATGACCCCCCATCCCAACGGTACAATCAAGGTAGGTTGCTTCCACATCCTTCCTGCAAGATAAGGCTGACAATGTTTCTTCCACAAGCACCGGAGCATGACTGACTTCAGATAAATCCCCCCTTAACAAAGGGGGATTCAGGTGGTTGTTATATCCCATTCGTTTATATCCCCAGACTGGCCATCGCCTCTTGAAGTTGTGCTTCATCTTGAAGGACGGAAGCCTCTTTTGCTTGCCATTTGCTTAAATCCCATATTTCGAGTAGATTCATGCACCCTACCAGAACCGTTTCTTTCTCTAATGCCGCGTACCCTCTAAGGTGCGTAGGTAGCAGAATGCGACCCGATTTATCCAATGGGCATTCCACGGCCCTTGAATAAAACAATCTTAAAAAATCTTTTCTCTTAATGAAGTCCTGTCCGGAGGCTCCCGACAGTTCTATTTGAGAGGCACGTTCCCTGATCGCATTCCATTCAGGTAAGGGATAGGCCACGATACAGGCGTCAACACTCGCCGTAGTCATAATAACAGTCCCTTCCGAATAGGCTGTCAGATATTCCCTGAATTTCGCAGGAATGGAGAGCCGCCCGTTTGCATCGATCGTATGGTCGTATCTTCCTATAAGCCCTATTAGTCCCATTTCATCCCATTTTATCCCGTAAGGTGTCAATGTAGGCTTAAGGGGTCTACTTGTCAAGAGAAAAATAAAAGAAATTCAAGAAATTTTAAAAAAGTTTTTGTTACGGCAGGAAGACACCAAAAACTGGACACGAACAGGCCCTTATGATGTCTTTCAGAGGGTCTAATCTGGCTTCCACTATTCGCCTCTAAAATCAGATATTTTTTGGAATAAAAAGACGTCCTATCTACGGCAATAAAATGGAAGATTTGTGATCGTGGCTATGTCCCCTCCAACGTCAACCTGAGTGCCAGCAGTTGCAGCGACGGTTCTGATGTAGGCCGTTGCAATCCCCTTCTTTAAAAATAGGGAGAAGGCGCCTGCGGTAATCCAGCCGACTTGTGTATCCCCGCGCAAAACTTTCTCTCCTGCAGATGGAAAATCGTTTCCGTTAAAGAGCAGGCCCATTCGGCGTTTATTCACATGCCCGTACGTTTTGATTCGCGCAATCACTTCCTGGCCGGGATAGCACCCCTTCGTGTAACTGATGGCGCGATCTTCAAGCCTCGCCTCAATAGGGAGAATCTCCTCCGTCAGATCGACCCCATAGCGCGGAATGCCAGCCTCCATTCGGAGCAACTCCAGCGCGGATGGCCCAATCGTTTCCACGCCAAACGGTTTCCCAAGGGACAAGAGTTCTGCCCAAATTGCTTCGTGCCCATCTTTCTTGCAATAAAGATGGTATTCTTCCTCTCCTGTTTGCGACTGACGAACGCAAACAACCGGGTCTATCTGTTGAGAAACAATTGAACACTCTTCCATCTCCGGGAGCGCATCCTTGAAGAGCCTCTGCAGAAGCGGCCTTGCCTGCGGTCCTGCGACCAAAATCTTTCTCCATTGCGGATTGACGATGTTTATTTTTGATCGAAACCGAAACCGCATCAAGTGCTGGAATGTCTTTTCTGCAATAATCGATTCCATGGTGAGGAGATAGGCATCGGTAAACGGATAGAGATAAAAATCGGCGATGATCCTTCCTTTTGCCGTCAGCAGTGTAGTGTAAATTCCTCTGTTCCCCTGCGCAAGATAGAGATCGTTACTGATTAAGTTTTGAAGAAAACTGGTTTTATCTTCTCCAGAGAGCAGGTATTGTCCGTCACCGGAAAGATCGCTAATCCCCACCCTTTCACGAATCGCAAGATACTCTGAAAGTAGCGCGGCCATTGTGGATTCTGTCAACAGGCTCTTACGCCGTTTTCGCCCCTTTCTTCAGAACCATTTTAAATGCGGTCGTCCGAAGCGCCGCTGGAATGCCTTTGTTTTTTGAAAGCCGTTCCAAATCCTTTACCCTGAGAGTCTTCAAAAAACCCAAAGAGACAGAAAGCGGCGTTTTAGGATTATTCACCAGCGCCTCTGTAACGGAGTGCCTTCGGACCCATGCGGGATTGCGGGCCATTGCTCGTAAAATCTCTTCTGACGTGTTTTTAGATTGCGCCAGATTGTCCACCTCTTCATCCGTTAACCTTGGGCTTTCCAAGACAGCCATAAACACCTGCCGGTTTGGATCTCTCAAAAGAAGCGTTCGCGCCTCTTTATTTCCCTTTAACGCCAGTTGAATCTTTTCTGGAACCCTCAAACCCCCAATGGCCGTAACCCGTTTCTGCTCCATCTCTTGCAATGCGGGTTCGAGTAATACATGGGTCTGTTCTGGAAACCCCAAAAAGGCAAGCGAGGAGGGAGACACAAAAAGACGAATAAAATTTAATGTTGTTTTCTCTACATGAGGGTGTTGCACGATTTTTTGGAGAAGTTTTTCTGTCGTTAGAAAATATTTGGCCATTAAATCAAGAACGGTTCCGTCTGTTGCAGGGTTTTCTGCCAGGAAATATAACGTCGTTTCTTGAAGCTGTTCTACATCTAAACGCGGGAGGAGTGTTATCAATACGATCCCTCCTGCAGACGTTGTGGAGGTGAAAGCTCTTTTCTTTTCAAAAGACCCAGTGCGGCCTTGAAGGGATCTCCCAGAGAAAGGCGAGATAAAATTTCTACCCCCTCCGGTTTATTCTCGATGGCAACGACTTCGGCCTCTCGAACATACGCGGAAACCTTCTGCATCAACTTCTCTTTTATGACCTTCTCTCGAAAGGGCTCTCCCGAATCGGTCGTCAGCAGCAGCATTTTTTCTTCTAACTGACGCGCGGCGCCGATCTTTGCCGCCTGTATTCCACGAATCCGATCCTCTGGAGTCCATTTCGGAATAGCGCCAAATCCGGTCGCGTAAAGCGTAACATCTGCCCAGTCGGGGCGCGAAATTGTCTCGGGCGCAGACTGACAAGAAAGTAAAATGCCCCACAAGAGCAAGATTACAGCCCACAATCACCTCCCCTGCAAGGGAGGGGATTGGGAAGAAGGGGTGGGAATGAAAGGCTTTATGTAATTTCTTCTTTCCATCGCGTATAAGTTTGATTTGAAATGCCAAGCCGGTCCAGCACACGGCCCACGATGAAGCCAACCATATCCTCAATCGTTTTTGGATGATTGTAAAAGGCCGGCATCGCTGGAATAATCCAAACCCCCATTTTAGAGAGGGTCAGCATATTCGCAAGATGAATCGAGGAAAGCGGCGTCTCCCTCGGAACAAGAATCAGGGGACGTCTCTCTTTTAAGGTAACGTCCGCTGCTCGTTCAATTAAATTGGAAGATAGGCCATGCGCAATTGCAGCAATGACCTTCATTGAACATGGGGCCACAACCATTGCATCGATTGGATGAGAGCCGCTGGCAATCGGCGCGGTCATGTCGGTCTCATTGCAATATACGAGATCCGTATCAGGATACCGTTTTTTTAAAAGTTCAGCGGTCTCACTATAACAGCTTCCCCACGAAACCCCCAATTCTTCGTGCACAATAAGGCGTGCCTCCGGAGAGAGAATAAGATTGACCTTGTGTTTCTCTTTCAGGAGATATTCAAGAAGCGATACTCCATAGACCGCTCCACTGGCTCCCGTAATCGCAACCGTAATTTTCATAATTATCCGGAAGGGGGACGATAGATGTCCCGATGAAGACAGGAAAGTTCTCGACCATTCTGTTGCAACACCTCTTTTAACAGATTAACAATCGCTACGGAACGGTGCCTGCCTCCCGTGCAACCAATTCCAAGCGTAAGGTAACTCTTGCCTTCGTGCTCATATAGAGGGACCATGAAGTCCAGAAGGTTCGTTAATTTCTCCATGAACTGTTCTGATTCTTTCAGGGCATAGATGAACTCCTGTACCGGCTTATCGTCCCCCGTCTGAAAGCGAAGCTCTCTTTGAAAATAAGGGTTTTTGAGGAACCGCACATCAAAAAGCATATCTAAACCGTAAGGAACGCCGAATTTGAAACCAAAGGAAATCAAAGAAATATGAAGAGGGCTGCCCTCTTCCGCTTTGATATACGCGCGTATAATTATTCTTTTCAACTCCAAAGGGGATAATTCCGACGTATCAATAATCTGATGGGCGATATCTCGCAGCGCGGATAGTTTTTTTCGCTCCTCCATGATTCCCGCCGCAATCGCGTGCCCCCTTCCAAGGGGGTGCGGCCGTCGAGACTCTGAAAAACGCCTGATTAAAATTTCGTCCTGCGCCTCAATAAAAAGCAGTTCGATGGGATGCCCTTCTTTGCAAAGGGATTCATAAATCCCCAGGAAAGCATCGAGAAAATCCCGATTCCGAATATCAATACCCAGCGCCACACGGCTCACCTCGCTCCCCGGAGCACCACATAGCTCTACAAACTTCGGGAGAAGCGGCGGGGGAAGATTGTCAACACAGAAAAAGCCAATATCTTCAAAACATTTAATGGCCGCGCTTTTTCCAGCACCCGAAAGGCCGCTAATAATCACCAGATTGACTTTCTTCATAGAAGTCTAAACACGCTACCCCCCCCTTTTTTTTGATTAAAGAGGGGGTAGGGGAGTTTGCACACCTTATTTCATTACAGGCCCTAATCAATCAGTTCCATCAGTCCGAGGATGCCGCTTTTCTTTTTATAAAGAAGATTCAATTGACGATTGGCGCTGTTTCGAAAGCAAAAAAACTCTTTTTTATTAGATTTCATTTGTAACAGCGCTTCCTCAATGGTCATAACATTGACCGATATTTTTTCCCGTTTCGGGATTCGAAAAACATCTTTGCCCAAGGCAATAAATGGCGGGTCTTCAGGCCCTTTGGGCATCGACACCGATCTTCCCATCGCTTCTGGCCCAGCAATTCGAACACGGTGATTTGAAGCCTTTTCTTTATATTTTCTGAGCTGCTTTTCGATCTTACTCATGACCTTGTCTACAGAGGCCTCCATCTCATCTGTCTCTTCCTCGGCCTGCAGGACCACCCCGTTTAGATTGACATGGGCCTCGGCAATCTGCCTATATTTTTCAACCTTGAGCGTTACAGTGGCCTGCAAAGGTTTTGATACATATTTCTCTATTTTCCTAGAGCGCTCTTCAATATATTTTTTGAGACCCTGCGTAATGCTCATCTGTCTACCAGTAATTACTAACTCCATAATCCTCCTTGTATGTTAACTCCCCCTACCCCCTCTTTGATTCAAGAGGAGGTAGGGAGGGGTTATCCAGGCCGTCTCCGTTTTGTTGCAGGGGCGATTTTGAGTTCCGCGCGATATTTACTGACGGTTCTTCTGGCCATCTCCACCCCTTCTTTTTTAAGCTGATTTACGATCTCCTGATCCGTCAGGGGATCGACTGCGTCTTCCTCCGACACGATTCTCCCGATCTGTTCACGGACGGCCAACGACGATCGCTGATCTGTATTCCCGCCTACAGAAGCGAGGGAGCCGTTAAAAAAATATTTCAGTTCAAAAATCCCCTGCGGTGTGTGGATATACTTATGCGTGGTCACGCGGCTCACCGTCGATTCATGCATGGAAATATCCTCGGCGACCTGTTTCAGGACCAACGGCTTTAATTGGCCAACCCCTTTTTCCATGAACGCATATTGGAATTTTAAAATAGAATTCGCTACCTTGAGAATGGTCTGATTGCGTTGATCAATGCTGCGGATCAGCCACATTGCCGATTGGAATTTTTCTTTCAAATAGGCTCGTGTCGTTTCCTCTCCTGGCTGTTTTGACCTTAAAAGAGACCGATAATACGAACTGATTTTCATTTTAGGAAGGCCATCGTCATTCAAAATAACTGCATATCCTCCGGTCCCGCCATCTCCCCCGCGCTCCTCATCGTTTTCCAATTTCACGACAAAGACATCGGGGATAATGTTAAAGTTGTCGCTTGCATAAAAAGGCCGGCCGGGTTTTGGCTCCAAGTGTTCAATAATTTTAGAGGCCTGTAAAACCTCCTCCAGCAGAACACCGCATTCTTTGGCAATTTGCGCATACCGTCTTTTTTCAATATCTGCCAAATGATTCTTGATGATGGTTTCGACCAAAGACCCTGAAAGGCTTAACAGCTCAATCTGTATGAGCAGGCATTCCGAAAGATTTCGCGCCCCCACACCCGGAGGATCAAATCGCTGAACCACCTTCAGAATATTTTCAACACGGGAAACCGGGGTGCCCACACTCCCGGCGATTTCCTCCAAAGAGGTTTCTAAATAGCCATGGTCCTCAATATTTCCGATTAAAGCGGCGCCAATCTCTTGCTCCTTTTCAGACAGGGAGATTAAACCCAACTGCCAAAGGAGATGATCGCTCAACGAAATAGGTGTAGCCAGCGTCTGATCATAAGATGGCCTCTCTGGGGGCGTTTCGGAGGTGATATCACTTTCAATCCTTTCCCGATCATCGTCCTCGTAAGAATCTTCCCACTTCAGATCGATTTCGTCAGATTTTTCAGGATCATTCTCTTTCGGATTGTCCCCCGTCGCATCGAGCGACTCATCTTCGGGGGTATCGGATGAGAGCTCTTCCAAAATAGGGTTCTCCGTCATTTCAAGATCGACTATCTGATTGAGTTCCAGCCGGGAGAGCGCAAGAAGTTTAATAGCCTGTTGCAATTGAGGGGTCATCACCATCCGCTGCCCCAGCCGCAAATCGATTCGTGTGTTCATTCCGCTTTGCCAAGCCATATTCACCTCCATTGTAGGGGCACGTTGCAACGTGCCCCTACTGTAAAAACCGATTCCCCAAATATCTCTCTCTGGCAACAGGGTTTTTGGCAATTTCAGAGGGGGTTCCGGAAAGCAGGATCTCTCCCCCATGTATAATATAAGCCCGATCGCAAACAGAGAGGGTTTCATCTACGTTGTGGTCTGTAATAAAAATTCCAATCCCTTTTTCTTTCAGTTGAAAAAGGACCTTTTGAATTTCAATCACCACGATTGGGTCAATCCCCGAAAAAGGTTCGTCTAAAAGCAGAAACGAAGGATGATGCGTAAGCGCCCTCGTGATTTCCAGCCGACGCCTTTCCCCCCCCGATAGGGTCGAAGCAATTCTTTTAGACAGATGCAAAAGATTCAACTCGCCCAATAGCGCCTCAACCCGCACACGCATTGCTGCAGCAGAAAGACGATTCCCATTGACATGGGTTGTATTGGATCCGCTAAATTGCATTTGCAGAATGGCCAATATATTTTCTTCAACCGTCATTTTTCTAAAAATAGAAGGCTCTTGAGGAAGATACCCGAGTCCCAGTCGGGCGCGGCGATAGAGGGGCATTGTTGTAATCTTTTCGTTGTTCAATAATACCTCTCCCGCGGATGGAAAGGTTAAGCCTGCAATCATCTGAAAGAGGGTCGTCTTGCCGGCGCCGTTTGGTCCCAAAAAACCAACGACCTCCCCGGGGCGCACCTGCAAGCTCACGCCACGTACCACCTCTCTTTTTTTATAGTACTTTTTGAGACCAATCGCTTCTAACATTGGCTCCTTTTTACCCCATCCACACCCTGATGATTTGATAAGGAAACCCTTAATATATCGTCAGGACGCTTCCCTCAACGAAGCTCCGTTTTTCTGTCAAAGAAAGCCGGATCATTCTCCCTTGAACGTGATACCCCTTTTCCCACATTTCCGGGTTGCCTGTTAAAACGATTTGACCTCCCTTGGTATTATAACTTCCCTTCTGCGCCAAGACCCGCCGGTCCCCCTGCCGTACCTCCACCTCCCCCATCATTTCAATTTGAACGATCTCTTTTCCCTCCTCTGTGGAAAGAGCGGACAAAGCTTCGCTTTTGGCTGGATCCTTATCGGCAAGAAGCACCTCCACACGCCCTGCGGTAATCTTGATATCTCCCTTCTGAATCAACACGGCCCCTTCAAACAAAACTTTATCTTCCTGTCCTTTCAAAGTCATTTTTTCTGAAGATATCGCAAGAGGCTCCCCCTCGGAGAGGGCTCGTAGCAATTCTTTTGGTTTTTCTGCCCAGAGGTCGCATGGGGGCACGATTCCTGCGAGGAGAAAGAGGGCAACAACAAAAAGGGCAATATGCCCTGCGAAGAAAATACCAACAGGCTTGCTAATAAACTTGCGCATGTACATTTCCCAAAACCGTTAGCTCCGAACGATCCAAAAAGATCTTGAATCGATCACCCCGAATAAACATGCCAGATCCGGTAATTGCCACTTCCCCGTCCGTTTGAACGACCTTTTCTTCGGAAGACCAGTGCAACCTGGCTGTTTTAATTATATACCCATTACCCCAGGTTATCGACAATGGCGTTCTCTCGTTCTGAATCGAAAAACTTTTTCCCTCCATATCCATTTTTCCGTTATCTCCAGAAATGGTCAGCGGTACCCCGTTTTGGGTTTTCATGATGACAACAATTTTTTTTAAGACCGCAGTCTGATCTTTTTCAAAGAGCTGCGCGTGTTGGGCCTGAAGCTCCCACTCTTTCACACCATGACGCGTTTCCACCAATGAAATGCCTGAAAGTGAAAGATCAGCCCATTCCTCTAAACGAGGTAAAACCTCCTGGGGTTTTTGCTTCAAGCCAAAAAAGAAGACCAAAACGGAAACGAAGATTAGAACCCCGCCTAGTAGTACGAGCCCTGTACGATATACCCCACCGAAAAATCCCATTTTCCCACCGAAAAATTACCCAAATATCTGCGCAAGACCCATGACAACATCAGGGAGAAGCTGGATGGAAATGGGATTTTGCAGCATGGAGTTTCCTCAGCCTCTTTTTTGTGCGCCTTCATCTTATCAAAGGCGTTTCAGAAAAAGCAATTTAACAGAGATGGGAATGCTTCTCCACGGTTCGGAGTTGTCGTAACTCTTTTTTGTGCGACACCGTATTGACAGCCCATCAGTCTCAACGGCGGTTCTTTTTCCCGGGGGCAGCGGTAAGCTGCGAGAGCTCGTGCATGGCCATCTGCTCGGTGAATTTTGCGGCAACAATCGGATCCATCACGCCTAATACCTTGGCGGCCTTTTTGTCCTTCATCAGTGGAATAATGGCCAACGCAAAGTCGTCCTTCATATTCTGAAGCCGAAGCGCCGCATCTTCCGGAGGCATCGTTTCATAAATTTTGGCGAGCTTTGCAAACTGCTGGGTTTGAAGGGCCTTGCGCTCTTCCTCCTTTTTTCTTAAAAGTGCCTCCTCCTCTTCCGCCTTTTGGATTGCACGCGCCTTCTCTTCGGCCGTCCCCTGATCGGCAACCACTGCGCCTTTTTTGGCTTCTTCTTTTCGAGCGGCATCGGCCTTCGCATCAGCCGCTCTTTTCGCATCGGCCGCTTTCTGCTCCGCTCGTATCTTCGCCATGTCGTCTCTCAAATCCTTCGTCTTTTTTAGGTTTTCACTCACCTCCTGCTCCAGGATACGGAGGCGGTACTCTTTTAACTCCAGTTGCTTGGCCTTTTGATCCAGTTCAGTATTTCTTTGCTCAATCGCACGGAGCATACTCATAGGGGTCTTCTCTTTTTTTTCTTCTTCAGCCTGTGCAAAAGGAAATACAACCCCTGCAAGGGGCAAAAGAAAACTTGCTAATACGATAAAAAATAAAATCTGTTGAATGGACTTAAACATGCTGTCTCATCTTTAACTGTCCGCCGATTTCATCCAGAACGGCCTGCTCTTTTTTCGTAACTGCTTTCAAATAATCCTTTTCCCTTTTTCCATCTATGGTCTCAACGGCCTTTCTTTCCTTTACGGCAGTCGCAAGCTGTGCCCGGTTGAGCTCACAAACCCCTTCTTGATGTAATACGACCCGCATCTGCTTGTCCACTGCCCCTTGCAACATTCCAATAAATCGAAGATAGAGGGCGATCTCTTCCGATGTCGATCCCCCCTCTTGCTTCGCTGTAAGATCATCTAGTGTTGTCTGCAATTTAATCTCCAATAAACGCAGTCGTTCCTGTTCGGCAACAAGGTGATTCTTCGCAGTAAGAAACGCGCGCGAGAGATCATCCTCACGGCGCTTTCTCTGAAAAAGAACTGCAACAAGTCTGGATCGGTATGGCATATTAACACCCCATCCCTACCTTACAAAACCCCATCATCTCGCGGCGCTGGGACTTGCCTCCTTTCAAACTCAATCCCTGGCGCTCTGGGAGGGATTGTTGCCACAGCGCGGCCTACTGCCTCCACAGAATCCTTAAAAGAGGCGGAATCGTTGATCCCCTGCTTTAAATACGATTGGAGGTTCTCCCATTTTGCGATCGCTTCATCCACATGGATAGAGCTTCCCGGTTTATAGGCCCCAATATGAATCAGGTCTTCCGCCTTACGGTATGTCGCCAACAAGTCAGAAAATCGTCTGGCATGCTCCATTTGGCTTGGGGTTACAATATCGACCATGACTCGGCTGATGCTGGCCAAAACATCCACCGCAGGATACTGGTTTTGGATTGCGAGATCACGGGACAGAACCACATGTCCATCCAGAATCGCACGCGCTGCGTCCGGGATCGGATCATTTAAGTCATCTCCATCCACTAAGACGGAATAAATCCCCGTAATCGAACCGGTGTGTGGCGTTGTTCCTGCCCGTTCCAGAAATTTCGGTAAAAGGGCAAAGACAGAAGGGGTATACCCTTTGGTGGTCGGAGGCTCCCCAACGGCCAGCCCAATCTCCCTTTGCACATGCGCCAAACGGGTAAGCGAATCCATCATGAAGAGGATATGTTGATGACGATCACGAAAATATTCCGCAATGGCCATCGCAAGAAAGGCCCCTCGACGCCGCACAAGCGGAGGCTGATCGGAAGTCGCCACGATCACAACCGACCGTTTTAATCCCTCTCGCGTCAGATCGCGTTCAATAAACTCCTTCACTTCCCTGCCGCGCTCGCCAATCAGCGCGATGACATTGACATCCGCAGCGGTATAACGGGCCATCATCCCCAGCAATACCGATTTTCCGACCCCGCTCCAAGAAAAAATCCCCATGCGCTGACCACGGCCAATCGTCAGTAACCCGTTAATCGACCGAATCCCGACATCCAGAGGTTCGGTGATCCTCTGACGTTCCAAATGAGAAGGAGGCGCGGCATACAATGGATAAAAATCTTCTGCTTCAATAGGGCCAAGCCCATCAATGGGATCCCCCAAGCCATTGAGAACCCTTCCGAGCAAGGACTCTGAGACAGGCGCTTGCGCGGCCTTCGCGCCTTGATTCACCACCGTGCTTCCAGGCCCTACACCGATTAATTCGGAAAGCGGCATCAAAAGCGCCTTGTCGTCTCGAAAACCAACCACTTCTGCCAATAGCTTATTGTTCAGGGCATCTATTTCACAAACATCACCCACAACACAGTTTGGCACAAAACCTTCCAGGGCTATCCCCACAGCCTGGCAGATACGACCCCGCGCCGGAAAGAGATTGATCTCCTGTACCTGCTTGAGATAATGAACGGTTGGGACCCTCATGATCCCTTGCCTTCCCCATGTTTTGCGAGGAGGCGCCGCTTTATAATCGATAGCTGACTGTCCGATCTGGCATCAACGCTTCGCTCTTTACTTTCCACGATAGCATCCCCCGGAAGCAGGCTTTCGTCCTGTTCAAACTTTATACATTGCACCCCTTCCACTGCCTGTAAGATCGCCTGACTTTTTCTCGACAGCAACTCAAAATCGTGAGGATGTATCCTGATAATAGCCGTTTCCGCCGTGCCTAGATTTTTTAATCCTTCCGTAACATACTCCAATAGAATCCCGGGGTTCTCTGAAATTTCTTTGCGGACAATGCGCGAAGCCACAGCCACAGCGATTTCTATCACATCCTTCTCCGCTTCCGCCGCAATCTTTGCCGTTAAATGTTCCAGGCCAGATACCAAAGGTGAGAGCAGCAAAACGACTTTATCATATTCCGCAAGATCCGCCCCCTTGATCGCCCTTCCTGCATCTTCTCCTTTCTGAAAGCCACAAACTTCTCCTTCCGAAAGCCCTTTCCGATACCCTGCTTCAAACCCGTGGGTCACCCCTTCCTGGTAGATTTCTTGCCGCGCTTTGTCCTTTGTCGCAGCCTCTGCGATCATATCCTTCAAGGCAAACGCCTTGATCTCCATGTTCGTACGAAGCGGGTCCTTCACCACTTTAGACGAGGGCATCGCTTGCGGACTTCTTTCCTCCGACTGAAATTTTCCCTTCATCGCCCATCTTTCTTATGACTTCGACAATGGTCTTTTGCGCGGCCTCCACATCACTGAGCTTCATGGCGCCGCGACCCTCGATATCTTCTCTTAAGGTTTGTCCCGCCCGCTGAGACATGTTCCGGAAGATTTTATCCTTGACCGCCTGCGAACCGGTTCTCAACGCAATTGCCAGCTTATCTTTCGGAATCTCTTTCATTGCAGTCTGCATGGTTGCGTCATCAAATTTGGCTATATCTTCAAATACAAACATCAATTCTTTGATCTGTCCTGCCGTTTCGGGACTGGCTTCCATCACTTTTTCCATCAAGCTCTTTGCCACAGCCGAATCCGTCTCCTTCAAGAGTTCGGCGACAAATTTAATGCCGCCCACCGTTTCAGCCTTCTCCGGCGGGGCAATCCCCATTTTCTCCAGCTCATCTAAAAGCGCGTCACTTAACGTTTCCATGGTCTCCTCAATCACAACCGGCGGGAGCGCGTCAAGGGTGGACATACGAAGCACGACATCAACACGTATCTCGCTCGGCAGATCGGTCAGAATAGAAACAGATTGTTCGGTCGTTAAGTACGTTAGGACCAATGCGATGGTTTGCGGATGTTCTTTGCTGATAAGATCAAAAATGGCCTTAGGATTGATCCACTCCAATGCCGCGATCTTGGGAGACCGGGTTGCCCGCGTCTTCATGTTGGGATCCATTCCAAGCGTTTTTTTATAAATCGATTTTAAATATTGTTTTTGTTGATAGGCTCCTTTACTGGAGCGAACAATGAAGTCCGTTAAGACAGCCTCCCGAACCTCTGGAGAGGGAGGATCCACCTTTGGAATATTGACCCCTAATTTTCGAATGTCATCCGGGTCTAAGTATTTTAGTACGCTCGACGCGATATCATCTCCCATCGCATCCATGAGGATGGCCACCTTTGAATAAGGGTTTATTTTTTCCGCCATCGCACTGCCCTCTTATAGAGTTATCATTTGAAATGTGCACCACTCTGGGTGTTAGGTGGCCTCTCCCATGATCTGCTTAATCATTTCAGCGGCCGCTTTAGGATCGTCCCTGGAAAGTTGCAGGACTCGTTGTTGCGCAATGAGATCCGGCGGAAACTCTTTGTTCGGAAGTTCTGTCGCACGCTCATCGCCTGCGAAGCCCAAACCACCTTGCAGCGCCGCTTCAGGCAGGGACGGAACAAGTAGATTTTTTATAATCGGACGAACCACGAGGAAAAAAAGTACCAGAACCAATGCCAGTCCAATGACATAGCGAACGAGCGGCATCCAGTCAGACAGCACAAATTTCGATCCCTCTTCCTCCTGTGCCTCGGTTTCAAACGGAATATTCACGACCGACAACTGGTCATCTCGTTCCGATGAAAATCCCATGGCATTTTTTACAACGGTTTCGATCTTCCCCATCTCCACTGCAGTGCGAGGGATATATTTTCGAGTGGTCTTCCCGGTAGCGTCAGGGGTCGTTTGATAAGTCCCATCCACCAAAACCGCAACAGAAAGTTGTTTAATCGTTCCGAGCGGTTCTATCGTTCGGGTGGTCGTCTTGTTGATCTCATAATTGGTAATCCCATTTTTCTTTGTCGAATCGGTTGCTGTCGTTGAGCGCGGCGCTTCCCCCTGCGCCCCTGTTGGCAGGTTGGCGCCAATACCGGGAGAGGGTTCCGTGCTTTCGGATCGACTGGTTGTCTTATCCTCTCCCAGCTGTTCACTGCGAGCCACCTGTACATCCGGGTCAAACTTCTCTTCCGTGTGCTCGACTTGGGCAAAGTTTAATATAGACGAGACGCGCACAGTCGCCTTTTCAGGCCCGACCACCCGTTCCAACATCGTTTGAATCTTTCGTTCTAACTCCCTCTCTAAATTCTGTTCGTATTCCATTTGAGAGCTGGACGCGACCATCTTCGGATCGGTTTCCGAAGGTTTAGAAAGGAGTCGGCCATTGCCATCTACAATTGTAACCTCTTTGGGGTCTAGCCCTTCAATGCTGGAAGCTACCAAGTGAGTAATCCCCTGCAGTTGAATATCCGAAAGCCGTTTTCCAGCGCGGAGAGCTATAACTACCGAGGCGCGCGCCTGCTGCTGCTGTTCCGAAAAAAGGGTTTTTTCAGGAACCACAATATGAACCCGCGCCCGGCTTACTTCGGGAAACTGGGAGATCGTGCGGGCCAGTTCTCCCTGCAATGCCCGTTTGTAATTTAATTTCTGCACAAATTCCGTGACGCCAATCGCCGATTTATCAAACAGTTCAAACCCAACGCCTCCCGTCGAGGGAAGACCTTCACTGGCCAGCTTAAGCCTTACTTCATAAACTCTTTCGGCTGGAACAAGAATCGCTGTCTTGTCTTCTGAAAATTGATAGGGCACCGACTCCTCTTTAAGCCTTTTCTCGATTGCTTGGATATCTTCTGACGCGAGATTGGAATAGAGAAGCTCAAATTTTGGAGCCTGCGCCCAAAAGAAAATAGCGGCAATAACCGCCAATGCCCCCGCTAATGTCCCCAGTACGGCAATCTTTTTGCCCGTGCTCATGGCAGTCAAATTTGCAATAATCGCTGTAATAAAATCCGGCATATCATCTCCATTGTAAGGGCGGGGTTGCCCCGCCCTTACCGTTTCTTACACCTGCATTCTGGATACCTCTTCGTATGCTGACATCAGTTTGTTGCGGACCTGCATCATCAGTTGAAAGGTCACTTCTGCTTTTTCAATAGCGATCATTGTTTGATGGAGATCTGTATTTTTTCCCGTTGTGAGATCAACGATCGATTGATCCGCCTGCATCTGAACATCGTTTACCTTCAGAATCGAATCCTTCAGCGTTTCGGAAAACGTTTTCTCCTCTTTTTCAAGGCCCAGCGTCCAGGGATAACCCTCTTGAGTTTTTGTGACCGATTGCGGCCCAATGGGTTCAATTGCCATTTTATTTTCCTCCTTCTTTACCAACTACCCCGTCAGGCTTCGCCTGTCACCCCTTCACAGAAGGGGAATAAATTCCCCTCTAAAGGAGGGGTGCCCAAAGGGCGGGGTGTTTACCCTATCTTCCAATCTCCAATGCCTTCAGCGCCATGCTCTTAGATGCGTCCATGGCAGTAACGTTCGCATCGTAAGAGCGGAGCGCGGAGAGCATGTTTACCATTTCCGAGACGCCGTTGACGTTCGGATATAAGACATAGCCGTCGATATCGGCATCCGGATGGTTCGGCTCGAAGACCTTTTTAAGAGGGGTTTTATCTGTAACGATCTTGCTGACTTTCACCCCCTGATAAATTTGTGCAAAATCGGTCGGTTCTTCTAACGCGGCCGCCACCGGTGTAGCGGCAAAGAGCACATCCTTGCGCCGATAAGGGCCTCCTTCTGCGGTTCGAGTTGACTCCACATTGGCCAGATTACTCGAAATCACCTCCAGCCGTCTCTTTTGCGCGTTGAGTCCCGACGCGGAAATCGCAAATGCCTTTTCAATATCCATGTCAACCTCCTGACTTATCAACTACCCCGTCAGGCTTCGCCTGCCACCCCTTCACAGAAGGGGAATAAATTCCCCTCTAAAAGAGGGGTGCCCAAAGGGCGGGGTGTTTACTCTATCTGCCCTCTCGAATGGCGCTTTTTAATCCTGCAAATCTTCCTGCAATCATTTGAGAAGCAGCATTAAACATCAATTGGTTCTCTGCCATCCGCGCCAGTTCTTGCTCCGCATTCACATTGTTTTGATCCGGACGAGTGGTCCTATCTTGCGACTCCTCCACATACGATTCGGCTCCTCGTGGATTCCCCCCCACTGGAATATGCTGCGGATCTGTTTGAGCCAGCTTCACCATTAGTGAAAAATGGGATTTATTCGTTGTTGACATGGGGACATCAACGGGCGGCGGAATAAAATCACGAATGGCCTTCCTGAAATCCATCTCCTTTGCCTTATAGAAGGGAGTATCCTGATTCGCAATATTGGAAGTGGTTGCCTGATGTTTCGCAGCGCGAAGATCCAACGCCCTGTGCAAAAGATTCGTCGTTTTGTCAAATAAGTTAATAAACATTGCACGCCTCCTCATCTACTGCTTCGGGAATAATTTCCGATCGATATTCTTTTAACTTATTTCGAAGGGTTCGGATACTGATCCCCAGACTCTTTGCCGCATGGGTCCTGTTTCCATCCATCTTTGCCAGTGTCCCCAGGATAAGATTTCGTTCCACCTCCCACAGGGTACATCCAGAGGGTATAGATTTTGAGGGTAACCCTGTCGTTGTTCCTCTATCCTCATAACCGTTGGAAGTGGTCGTATCAGTGATAGAATCCTCGCTATTTTCCCCCTGTAGGGGCACGGCATGCCGTGCCCCTACAGATGCCGTTACTCCCCCCGTTACGTCTAAATGTTCGGGAAGAATCACTTCGTTTTGGGCAATCAGCGTCGCCCTTTCCATAATGTTTTCCATCTCCCTCACATTGCCACGCCATCCGCGCGCCATCAAGCTGGAAAGGGCAGCATGAGAGATCATTTGGGCTTCTCTATTGTTACGATCCGCAACTTTTTTGACAAAATATTCCGCAAGGATTGGGATATCGGCAATTCGATCTCGGAGCGGTGGGATGTGAAGGGGAAAGACATTCAACCGGTAATAAAGATCTTCCCGAAAACGACCAGCCGTAACCTCCTTTAAAATGGGGCGATTCGTCGTGGCAATAACCCTGATATCCAGAGAAATCGGCTCTCTTCCACCCACACTATCAACTTCTTTTTCCTGTAAAACCCGTAACAACTTGGCCTGAAGGGCGATATGCATTTCGCTCACCTCGTCTAATAGTATCGTCCCAGTGTGGGCCAGCTCAAATTTCCCCGGTTTTCTCGTAATTGCCCCTGTAAATGCACCTTTTTCATATCCAAAGAGTTCCGACTCGAGGAGATTTTCCGGAACTGCCGCGCAATTGATCGCTATGAAAGGTCGATGAGCACGCGGAGAGTGTTCATGAACAAATCGGGCCAAAAGCTCTTTGCCCGTCCCGCTTTCTCCTTCAATAAAGATCGTTGCGTCACTGCTTGCCACTACCTCTGCCATTTTCAGTAGTTTGAGCATTCCGGGATCTTTGGTTAGAATAACCCGATCGTTTAATTTCTGAGATGCAGAGGAACGCCTTTCGCTATCCCTCGGGATGAGTAATGGGGCAGCAGGAGAAGAACTTTTTTTAATCACTTCTGAAAGCCGCTCTTGCGAGAACGGCTTGACCAGATAATCAAGCACTCCGAGTTTCATCGCAGAGACGGCGGTGTCAATTGTTCCATGTGCCGACATAATAATGACAGGTATTTTTGGATTTCGCTTATTAACATTGTGGAAGAGATCGATCCCGCTCATCCCAGACATTTTCATATCTGTCAGGATGGCAGCCACTGGTTTTTCGTTAATACGCGCTAATGCGTCTTCCCCCGATATCGCGGTTTGCGTTGCGTATCCCATCAATTTGAGCGATTCCGTCAATGCGACACGCATTGCGGGGTCGTCATCCACGACTAAAATTGGTTTCGCACTGGCATTCATTCAACGGCCCTTTCCGGGTTCATTGGGAGGGTTACCGTAAACACGGTCCCCCCGCAAAGCTTGCTTTTTACCTCAATCGTTCCACTATGTGCTACGATGGCATTATATACTATTGCAAGACCTAGGCCAGTTCCTTTGTTTTTTGTGGTAAAAAATGGATCAAATATTTTAGACAACTGGTCCTCCGGTATCCCGCAACCAGTATCGGAAACCAAAATTTGTACCTGCCTGGTCCCAGCCACAGCATCAATGGTAAGATGACCCTCTTTTGGAAGGGCATCAATTGCGTTTAATATCAAGTTCACAAAAATCTGTCTTAATAGGTCTTCATCACATAAAATCGGTTCTGTGAGAGATTCAAGCGATAAAACAAATTTTATCTCCTTTTGTTGGAGGAGGTGAACAGCAAAAAGAGAGGCCTCTTCGATCACCCTTTTTAAGTCGGTCTTTTGAAAATGGGGGCTTGGTTTTCCGGTAAAAAAAAGCATATTGGTAAGCGCGTAATCCATCGCGGAAACGGCCGTCTGAATATGTTCCGCCCAAGACTGCTTCTCTGGCTCTTCCAACCCCTTCTTTAATAGAGAGGCGAAAAGCTCGATGCTTCCGAGCGGATTGCGAAGCTCATGGGCAATGCGCGCAGACATCTCTCCCACGGCGGCCAAACGCTTATTGCGCTCCGCTTGTTCACGAAGCTTATCCTGTTCCATCGTGCTTTCTTGAAGCGCCCTGTTTTTGATCTCCAACTCGTCTTTAAGATGCCGCACCTGCCCCTCCAGTAATCGATAGCTTTTTTCAAGCTCCGTCGAGGTCGCATTAAAGCGGCGAATCGCCTCTTCCAACAGTTCTACGTTTTCTTTGTCCATGGGATTCTTTATCCCATAGGTGCAGGGTCTCCCTGCCCCTATGAAGGATTCATTTTCTCGCTTGCAATCTGTCGTATGAGGAGGTTTTTCGTTTTTTGTGAGACATTT
Organism: Candidatus Troglogloeales bacterium; assembly: GCA_016195485.1. GTDB lineage: Bacteria > Nitrospirota > Nitrospiria > SBBL01 > SBBA01 > JACPZM01. The sequence continues at coordinate 36,195 of JACPZM010000063.1, forward strand.
TCAAAATATTTTTTCCCCTCTTTTTCTTGTCCAGATAATTCATAGCTCGTCGCTAATCGCAACCTGGCCCATTCCATCTCCTTTTCTCCCACATTGCCATCTTCTAAAATCGACCGATAGGACGCAATGGCCTTTTTATATTGCGCCGATTGAAAATAGGTATCCGCAAGCCTCATGTAAGGAACGTCTAATCCTGCTTTCTCTCTCTTTCCTTCCGCAATCCATCTTGAGTAAACTTTAATTTCATTGTCGAAATCGTTCAGGTATCGATACGCCTCCGAAAGTTTGAGGTAAATATCGGCGCGATCTGGGTGTTTCGAAAAATGTGATAACCACCGCTCATACGCTAAAACGGCCTTGGGCGAGTCCCCCCGCTTAAAGTGAAGATGTCCGAGATCGGCATACGCCTTCTCCCCCTCTGGGGAGAGTCGTTGATATTCTTCCAGTGCCTGTTGCGCCTTTCCATAATCGGAAAGCGCCAAGGACGCCTTTCCGATTTGATAAATAGCCTCTTTCCAGAGCGGATATCTTACGTTTTCGGAGACCGGCTTAAGCAGGGCAACCCCTTTGGAGAGAAGGCCTGTCCTGATATGGCTCATGGCAATGATATAGCCAATCTCTCCATTTAACATCTGCTTTGTGAAGGCGGCTGGATAAGCATAATAGAGGGTCACGATTTTCTCCGGATCGCGTATGGTCTCAAATTGAGTCGCAATCGTCTCGTGAAGGGTACTTTCCACCTCTTGAATGTAAGGCGAAGAAACAGGCAGATTGATCAGCAGGGTGGTTTCAATCTCCACAACCGCTTCAATTTCTTTATACTTCTTTAACTGGTAAATAGCATCCAGGATAATTCCCTGCGCGGTGGTAGAAGGAGGGGCGCTGTTCAGGAGATCAATCGCATTCGTCTTTATGCCCTCAAGAAGATCTAAACGTAATTGAGACGGAGGATAAAAAGCCTCTTCCGCCAATGGCCTATTGCAGGATTGCGGCACCCCCACATCTTGCATTTTAAGAGAAACGGTTTTCAAACATTTCTGAATCGCCTCCATTGCTAAAAGAATTCGACCCAAATTGGATGCAGGGTCGTTGGCGGAAGCACGAATCGATTCTAAAGCAAGACGCCGCAAGCTGTCATCAATAGAGGGAAAATGAGGCGTTACCAGAGTAACCTTTTGCATGTGGGACGCTGCTCGCCTCGCTTCCATCGCCTCCCGTGTCGCCTTTTTTCCCACCGGCCCAACGAGGTCGGTATTACCGCCGGGGGCCGGCGCCGCCAGAAGTGTTTTTTCTCGGACCAACGCGACTGCGGCAAGCGTATGCTTTGGATAAATGTTATAAAAGTCCAGAAACGCAGATTTCGCATCCTGATGATGGCGCGTGCGGTACGCGGCCTCGCCGAATTGAAAAAGGGCTGCAGGGTCTGAAAATCGATAGGAGGGTGCAGCCGTTGCCGCCTTTTTATAGCTCTGATAGGCCTCCTCAAATTGACCCATTTGATAGAGGGCATCGGTCTGCCCAAACAAGGCGATAGAGGTCGTTTCGGGGGAATATGCCCCACGCAGTAACCCCCCGTAAGCCTCCTTGGCTTCCGCCCATTTTCCCCATGCCTGATACGCCTTGGCAATTCCAATTTTGGCCTGCAAGGTAATCGGATCATCAAGCCCCCGTGCCACAATCCGCTTAAAACTTCCAATCCCCTCGTAAAAAAGCCTTTGACGTGTATAAATCTCTCCCATTCTCAGGTAACCAAATGTAACGCGATCCGACTTCGGGTACGCCAGAACTGCTTTCTGGAAAGAAGACATCGCCTGGGGAATCGCCTCTTTATCGTCCTTTTCCGCTTGCTTTAAATAAAACTCGCCCAAAAAGTAGGCGGCCACTTCGGCCACACTCCCCTTTTCTTTGAGTAAACGTTTCGTTTCTGAAATGGCGCCAGAGATGTTGTCAGCACGATAGGCCTTCAATGCCTCCCGCAGTGTGGCCGCATCATTTTTAGTCAGAAAAGGAGAAAAGTCTTGTTCAGCAAAACGAGACGGCTTCTTTTTGGGAGGGATTTTCTCTAATTTCTTGTCCGCAGGCAAAATAACCCGCCTTATAGAGGGAGTACGGGCGGCCCGCAGGGGCACGGCATGCCGCGCCCCTGCCTTTTTGGGTAAATCGACAGCAATCGCAATTGCACAAAGACAAAGGGTAATCATCGCGACAATAGTAATCTTTAAAATGCCCTTCATTTGGTTCCCTCGCCGGTCGCAGGGGTCGCACCCCTGTCTTCACGCCTTTATCCCCGGCACATTCCTTCCCACCCATATAATCAAGCAAAAATAATGCCGTATTAGTTATGCCCTACTCTTGTGCAGGCGAGGTTCCTACCCCTCTCCGCTCTTCTTGTGCCTTTGCTTGTCGAAAATCAATATCTTTCTTCGTCGGGGTCGCTCTTGCAACCCCCTGCAGGCGTTCTTTCTCTGCCTTCAAATCCGCATCTCTATCCCCTGCCGTCTTCTTGATGATTGGTGTCTTTGCCTGTTCCGCAACCTCCTGAAAGATTTTTTCCGCATCATTTTTTCTCCCAAGGGCAAGGTACGAAGCCCCCACCCGAAGTTTCGCCCAATCAAGCTCCTTTTTATTTTTTTCCACCTTCAACGCCCGCTGATAATACTGGATGGCGCTTCCATACAGCTTTTTCTCATAGTAGGCATCCGCAAGCCCTATATAAGGGCGTTCGGACTCCTGTTTTGTCTCCCCAATCCATTGCAAATAAATTTTAATTTCATTATCTATTTTTTTCTTGAGTCGGTAGTCGCCCGCAAGCTTTGGATAGACTGATTTGCGGTCGGCATGTTTCGGGTAGTAACCCAACCACTTCTGGTAAGCATTGATTGCGAGATCGACCTTTCCCTGCAGGTTGTAGAGATTTCCCAACGGTAATAGTGCGTCGGTCCGCTTGGGATATCGAGCCAGAAACCCCTCCAGAACATTTTGGGCTTCCGGGTATCGCCCCATCTGGACCAAGAGGGTTCCCATATTATAAAATGCCTCCTCCGACTTCGGATATTTGACATTGACAGCGATCGGCCTGAAATATTCAATCGCATCGGATAAAAGCCCCAACTCCATGTGGCTTTTGGCAAGCTTGAATCCAACCTCTCCATCCATCTTAGAGGGGGGGAACGCCTTCCGAAAACGATGATAGAGCGTGACGACCTTCTGGGGATCCTCAAGCGAATCAAAATGCTCTAAAACGGTTTGGTGAAGATACGATTCAGCAAAGGGAAGGTAAGGAGAGAGCGCCGGGAGAAGCGGGATCATCTCCCCATAAAGACTTTCCGCCCTATCAAAAGAGATATGGCGTCTCATTTCCATCAGTCCATCCAGAACAGCGGCCTGCGCGGTGGTGGTAAAAGGTCTATCTAAGAAAACCGATTTTGATTCTGCTTCAATATGTTTTATGCTTTGGCGAACCGTTTCAGATTCGCAAGGGTTTGGACAATTTAAAGAGGCCAAGCGGCCCGTTGCGGCAATGATCTTCGCCACTTTTGTCTCCGGGAATGTAGACTCCATCAAATAGATTCTGTCCGTCAATTCCTGCGCCGCTCCAACGTCTCCCTTCGTTCTCACAATATTTGAAGTCAGCGCGATGGCCAGGGTTGCAGTAGGATCGTCCGGAAATTTTTTATAAACTTTCTGAAAGATGGCCTTCGCGGGATCTGGATGGCCGCTACGGTAAGCCGCTTCTCCATAGTGGAAATAAAGTTCAGGGTCTCCACCCTTTATGCGGGAACCTGGGATGAGCGCGTCCGCAAACTGATACCGCGCATAGGACTCTTCGAATCGACCCAATTCGAACAAGGCGTCTGCATAGAGAAACACCGCCTTTTGTTGATTGGCAAGGGAAGGATTCAACGCGGCCAATAGCGGATAGCTGCGTACGACCTCATCCCATCGCCTCAACCCTCGAAAGGATTGCAGGAGGCCGACCTGCCCTGAAGCGGCGTAGGGTGTTTGAGGGTATCGCGCGACCACGCGCGTAAAACTCCCAGAGGCCTCCACATATTGTTTTTTGCCCAGATAAAGGTTCCCTCGTTTCAGGAGGGCCAGATCGGCATTTTCCGTTCCCGGGTATTTACGAAGAACCATTTCAAGGGCATTTTGCGCATCTTTGAGTTCCATCCCTTCCCCTGATCCGGCCGCTTCCCAACGCCTGAAATAGAAATCTCCCAAGAGCGACGTCGCCGTTTCAGCAAGCGCTTTTTTCCCCGCAAGCTGCTTCGTCTCAAGTATGGCATGATCCAGATCGCCCTTGTGATAGGCGTCTAACACCGGTTGAAACGATTTTATAAGCCCTGTTGGAATCATTGTAAATAGGTCATCCTCTCCTTTTGTGGGCAAGGTTTCTGGATAAACCGGTTCTGCGTGGGTAAAAACGATAAAAACCCAGAGTGCAGATAGAAAAATCTGTTTGCCCACAATATCTCTTCGGACTATTGACATTATTTCTTTACAACCCCCTCTTTTTCTATCCCTCGTCGTTTCAGCTTCTCAACCAGCGTAGTTCGATTGAGTCCCAAAAGGACGGCGGCACGGCTCTTCACGCCATCCGCCTTTTTCAATGCCTGTTGAATCATCTGATTTTCAAAATCTTCAACAAGTTTTGTGAGGGAAATTCCTTCATCGGGTATTTCAAAACCGGTTTCCGTCGTGGGGGCGCCGCTTGCTGCGTCCATCTCGTACAGCAAGGGTACGTTTGGTGAGGGCGCAGCAAGCGGCGCCCCTACGGATTCCTGAAAGGGCATCGTGACGCCTGCGGAGGCGATTATGCTGTTTTGTGTTTCAGTTATTTTCTCCGGGAGATCTTCCGGGTTAATGAGTCCTTCGTCTTTTAAGACAACAACCCGTTCAACGATATTTTCCAGTTCCCTGATATTCCCAGGCCAAGGATATCTCATTAAAATGCTCCTCGCTTCGCTCCCGATTCCTGTAATCGCCTTTTGTTTTGTTTTATTAAATTTTTCCAGAAAATAATCGATTAAAAGAGGGATATCTTCTTGTCGGTTCCGAAGGGGCGGAAGTATAAGGGGGATCACGTTGAGCCGATAGAAAAGGTCTTTGCGAAACCGTTTCTCTAAAACAGCCTGTTCTAAATCAATGTTGGTCGCGGTAAGAATACGGACATTGACTTTAATCGATTTGGTTCCCCCGACCCGCTCAAACTCCCGCTCCTGAATGGCGCGTAACAGCTTTACTTGCAGGGGATAAGGCATTTCACTGATTTCATCGAAAAAAAGGGTTCCGCCGTGCGCCAGCTCAAATCGCCCCAGTCTTGTGTTCATGGCGCCGGTAAAAGCCCCTTTTTCATGGCCAAACAATTCACTTTCCAGAAGGGCCTCCGGGATCGCTCCGCAATTGATCGGAATAAATAGTTTGTCTGCTCGAAGCGATTGGGAATGAATCCTTTTGGCAACAATCTCTTTCCCCGTCCCGCTCTCTCCGCAAATTAAGACGGTACTGTCGCTGTCTGCAACCTTATCAATCAGGTCAAAAACCTTCTTAATGCCCGGAGATTGACCAATCATATCGATCTTATTTTTCGTTGAAGAAAAATCCATATCTATGCGCCAATGCAAGACTGTCGAGTATATTCTATCAGATTCCTTATGGGTGTCAACTATTAGACACTGACAAGGCCACGTCATTGTGCAGTTAAAGTCATTGAAATATCGTGAATCCTTACACAATCAAAATCGTCGTTCCCGAAATGTTTCATCGGGAATCCAGAATGTAAAAAAATCAACACTGTCTGGATTCCCGCTTTCGAGGCAATGACGCCATTGTGGGTGGCTTTGAGGTGGCCTTGATGAGGCAATGCGGTGTCTTGACTTCACTCGCGCCCTTTTCTAATATGAAACCTGTGACGGGAAAGACAGTATCGCCAAAACCGATTCGAAAAGCAATTATTCCAGCAGCAGGATTAGGGACACGATTTCTCCCCGCGACCAAATCCTCCCCAAAAGAGATGCTCCCCCTCGTTGATAAACCCCTTATCCAATATGTGGTTGAAGAGGCAGTTGCATCGGGCATAGAGCAGATCATTATTATCACGGGCCGAGGGAAGAGGGCGATTGAGGACCATTTTGACGTCTCGTTTGAATTGGAAGAGACTCTGAAACAACAGAAAAAATACCACGTTTTAAGCGAGCTTAGAAAAATCTCGGGACTGGCTAGTTTTTGTTATATCCGGCAAAATGAGTCGCGCGGCCTGGGACATGCCATTCTATCTGCGAAACATTTTATGGGAGACGATCCTTTTGCAGTTTTATTGGGGGACGAAATTATGAACGCTCCTATTCCAGCCTTGAAGCAGATGATCGATCTTTATCAGACAAACCCTACCTCCTTCATTGGCGTTCAAAAAGTGCAAAAGAGCGAGATCCACCAGTACGGCGTTATTGACGCAACACCCACGAATCATCCAAGCCTTTATAAAATTAAAGGCCTGGTTGAAAAACCTTCTGCTGCGGATGCCCCTTCCGATCTTGCGATTATCGGGAGATACCTGCTTTCCCCCGATATTTTCGATATTTTAGAAAAGACACAACCGGGAAAGAATAACGAGATTCAACTCACCGATGCCTTAAATCAGCTTGCACATCTTACGCCGATGTTTGGAACAATGATTTCCGGCCACCGATTTGATGCCGGAGATAAGCTGGGTTTCTTGAAAGCAACGGTAGCGATGGGTTTACAAAATAAGGAGATGGGAGAGGAATTTAGAAAATATTTAAAGGGGTTGTCTTTGTAGTGGCGTGATTCATCACGCCCAAAGAGGGCGCAATCAATTGCGCCCCTACAGAAAAACGATAGGATAAACAATAATGCCGCGTCGATCTAAAAATAAAGAACCGATTACACTGCCTATTCCATTGAAACTCCCCCTGATTCCGGTGCGGGATCTGGTGGTCTTTCCCAATATGGTCCTTCCCCTTTTTGTTGGACGCGCCCTTTCTATCAAAGCGATTGAGGAGGCGTTCTCCTCACACAAAATGGTGATGCTCGCCTCGCAGAAGATTCTGGAGACAGAAAGTCCAGGGCCTGCGGATATCTATTCTTATGGCACCGTGGGGACGCTCCTGCGAATGCTTCGTGTCCCGGATGGCAGGGTCAAAATCCTGGTGCAAGGGGTTAGCAAAGCGAAAATAACGGCCTTTATACAAACCGAACCTTACTATCTGGTAGCCGTTTCGCCCATTATAGAATTCCCCTTTACAACCCTTTCACTGCCCGAGGAAGCGGCTATTCGGATTTCCAAAGAGCAGATGGAAAAGATCGTCTCGTTAGGGAAACCGGTTGTGCCTGATATTTTGTCCCTGATTGAAAACATGGAAGACCCGGGACGGCTTGCCGATCTGATCGTATCAAACCTGCAACTCAAGGTAGCCCATGCCCAAGGGATTTTAGAGACAGAAGATCCATTTCTGCGTTTGCAAAAGGTCAATGAAATGTTGTCCAAAGAGGTGGAACTTTTAACGTTGCAACAGAAAATTGCCTTGGAGGCCCGCGATGGAATAGATAAGACACAACGAGACTATTTTTTAAGGGAGCAGTTGAAGGCGATTCAAAAAGAGTTGGGCGCGTCAGATGAACGCTCCGATGAGATTGATGAACTGCGTGGGAAAATAGAAGCGGCCAAGCTGCCCGAGAAGGTTGCGATAGAGGCCGAGAAGCAGTTAAAACGGCTTGCCAAAATGCATCCGGATTCTGCGGAGTCCGGCACGGCGCGAAACTATCTGGAGTGTCTGGCCGAACTTCCCTGGAATAAAATGACCCCCGATCATTTGGATCTTATTGCCGCGCGGGGCGTGTTGGATGAAGATCATTATGACTTGGAGAAGGTCAAGGAGCGGATTTTAGAATATCTGGCTGTTTGCAAGCTGAAAGAAAATATGAAGGGGCCGATTCTTTGTTTTGTTGGCCCGCCGGGGGTGGGGAAAACCTCTTTGGGAAAATCGATTGCCCGCGCGCTGGGCCGGGAGTTTATTCGGGTCTCATTGGGCGGCATTAGGGACGAAGCCGAAATTCGCGGGCATCGTCGTACTTATGTCGGGGCGTTTCCGGGGAGAATTATTCAGGGACTAAAGACAGCAGGGGCTAAAAACCCGGTCTTTATGTTGGACGAAGTGGATAAAATCGGGCTTGATTTTCGGGGCGATCCCGCCTCTGCACTGCTCGAAGTATTAGACCCAGAGCAAAACCACTCCTTTGCAGATCATTATCTAGGGGTTCCCTTTGATCTCTCCAACATCCTGTTTATTACGACTGCGAACCAAAGCGATCCGATACCGCTTCCCTTGCGGGATCGGATGGAAATGATTTCAATCTTCAGTTACACCACAGAGGAGAAACTTGGGATTGCGCAAAAATTCCTGGTTAAAAAACAGCTTGCCGAGCATGGCATTACATCGGCCCATATTCATTTTGAGGCCGCGGCGATAGAACAGATCATTGTTCAATATACAAAAGAGGCCGGGGTGAGGAACTTGGAACGCGAGATCGCGCATGTGATGAGAAAGGTGGCACGATTGATTGCGGAAGGGAGCAAGGAATCATTTCAGATTACGCCCGCAACGATTCAGACTTATTTAGGCATTCCAAAATTTTTGCCGGAAGCGGAGATCGCGAAAGACGAGGTGGGCGTTGCGACTGGCCTTGCATGGACTCCGACCGGCGGCGATATTATTCGCGTGGAGGCGCTGCTGGTCAATGGGAAGGGGGCGCTGATACTGACAGGGTCATTAGGGGATGTTATGAAGGAGTCGGCGCAAGCGGCGCTTTCTTATATTCGATCCCGCGAAAAGGAGTTTCATATTGATCCTGACCTATTTACCAAAAGCGATATTCATGTCCATGTTCCGGCAGGCGCGATGCCGAAAGATGGCCCCTCCGCGGGGATTACGATTGCGTCGGCCCTGGCCTCCGTTCTTGCTAAAATCCCGATTCGTCATCGCGTGGCGATGACCGGAGAGGTGACCTTGCGCGGCCATGTGCTTCCGATCGGCGGACTCAAAGAGAAGGTGGTTGCGGCAAAACGGGCCGGCATGCAGGTTGTTATTCTCCCGAAACAAAACGAGAAGGATATCTCCGAGGTGCCGATTCACTTAAGAAGCGGATTGCAGTTTATATTTGTCGATCAGATGGATCAGGTTCTTTCTGCAGCGCTGGGAATAGGGGAACGTCCCCTGCGGAGGATCAAGATTGCAAAAGAAATCACCGCGTCCGCGTGATGTGGCACGGCCACTGCGAGTCTCATCGATTGGCGAGTTCGGCCTCATTCGTCGCATTAAAAAGAACGCGCAAAAGCAGTTGGAGAGAGTATGCGTACCTTGCGATCCTGCTATTTTGCTGGGGATCGGGGATGATGCCGCGGCCGTTCTCCCATCCCCGGGAAACTGCCTTCTTGTCACCACCGATATTCTCTTGGAAAAGACGCATTTTGATCTTGCCTTGTCATCGTTTTTTCAAATTGGATATAAATCAATTGCGGTGAATCTAAGCGATATTGCGGCGATGGGGGGGGTGCCGCGCTTTTATCTGGTGTCGCTGGGTTTGACTGGAAAAGAATCGGTTTCCGATATGGATCATCTTTATCAAGGGATGTTTTGGGCCGGCCATGAAGCGGGCATATCCCTTATTGGGGGAAACACTGCACGTTCAGCCTTCTTGTTGATCTCGATAACCCTTTTAGGGGAAATACCCAAAAATGAGATGGTCATGCGAAGCGGCGCCAATGTGGGGGATTGCCTTTATGTCACTGGCACATTAGGTGATTCAGCGGCGGGTCTTGAAATTCTACAAAAGAGAATGCGAAAAGGCACTTTTCGAGGGCTTCCGTCTAAACATCAGATGCCCATGGCCAGGTGGCGAGAAGGGCGTTTATTGGCCCAGAATCAGATTCCTTCGGCGATGATTGATTTGTCTGACGGCCTCTCCTCCGACCTATCGCATCTTGCGATCCAGTCAGGTGTTGGCGCGCGGTTAGAATGTAAGAATATCCCAATCTCTCCCACTTTAAAGCGATACGCCAAATCGATTGGGGCGAATCCATACGATTATGCCCTGCACGGGGGGGAGGAGTATGAACTCCTCTTTTGTGTGCCGGAAGAAAAGCGGGACAAGCTAGAGGCGCTGATTCAAAATGGGGAGATTGAGGCGCGTCAGATTGGGAAGCTTATTCCAAAAAGAAACGGCATCTTGGTAAAAGGGATAGACGGGGCAATTTACAAGTTAAGACCGTCAGGATACGACCATTTCAACGAAAAAAGGTAACGGCTCATGTGGAGTCGTCTTCAGAGATAAATAAATTCAGGATACATCGGATGTTCCCCCTCTTTTTTAATGAAAATTAAATAAAGTTATTTATTTTCAATATGTTCTATTGTTTTATGCTAAAAGTGTAGCCACTACTATTTATATTTTATGTTGACATTGCTTA
>JACPZM010000064.1 GCA_016195485.1 Candidatus Troglogloeales bacterium
GATTAAATTTTTATGAGAGGAGAGGGTCTGTAAGGGAAAGCATGCCCTCTCATTATCCTTGTGTTGATATCGAATGGGTTGTTTTGGGACGAGCGGCGCCGTGGTCATTCGTTTCAAGGCCGGGAAAGGGAGGGTACCCTTTCTCTTTAAGTAAAAACCCCTGTACAAGAGAAATCCCAACTTCTCGCGTCACCCGCAACTCTTCTTCGATTTCTATCCCCTCCGCAATGATAGAAATCGACTGGTCTTTTTGCAACGCCCCGACAATGCTTTTTAAGAAGGCCCGAAATTGAGTGGAAACGACCGCCTGAAGAATCACGGAACGGTCAATTTTGATATAGTCGGGGTCGAGTTTGGAAATAAATGGGAGAGAGATAAACCCCGCGCCAAAATCATCGATGGCAAATTTAAATCCTTTGTCCCTCCATTTTTTCGTAATTTTAAGATAGTCTTCAAAATCCTGAAGCGATTCAGACTCCGAAATCTCCAGAACCACTTCAATATTCGGGGGCTTTTGAACCCATCCACATTGGCTAAGCAGGGCAGAATCGACATTTAAAAAAACCCGATTCAAATTTAAGGCTTCGGCCATTTGCACCTGGTTAATAAAACAACTGATTTTGATCCCTGCAAGCTCTCCCAATGCGGCATATTGTTTGAACATGTCCGTAATACTGAATCGGCCATGGGCATCTCGGCTGAGGGCTTCACAACCGACAACGATGTTTTGCTCTAAATCCACAATCGGTTCAAACAGGGTGTCAATATGGCTGGAACGCTTAAAAGATTCTGTGGAACCAATGCAGATTTTTTGATCGCTTTTCTTCGCGATCATCAGAGACTGGTTAGCCAGCGTCATCATCTGATCCTGCGATTGACATTCTGTAGGATAAAGGGCCACGCCAATACTAATATCGAGCGGAAATGCGGCCTCCGCGCTTGCGTCTTGAACCGCCTTTCGGATCGCTGTTGTCTTTTGGACAATCTTCTCATGGTTGGCATTGTCTAAAAGCACTGTCATTTCGTCCGCGCCAGATCGGAAGAGCAGTGGGGCCCTCTCCCCTGCATTCTCCTTTTTCACGGCGGCAGCAACACGATCTGCCATAATTTTCAGCACTTGGTCGCCATATTGATGACCGAATTTTGCATTGACCTCTTTAAACCGGTCGAGATCGCAGATCAGCAGGGCAACACCATATTCTTCTCTGTCTGCCGTAAGGATCGCTTCTTTTAACTTCACCCCTAATTGGCTGCGATTGTATAAACTGGTCAGGGGATCGCGCGAAGAGAGCTGTTTTACTTGGGCCAGCGCCTTATGTTTTTGTATTGCGATCACTGCCTCAGTCGCAAACTGACTCAATCGTTCAACAAGATACGTCGGATAGGTTCGAGGATGAATATCGTCATAATAAAGGATTCCGAGAAGCTCCCATTCGGAAACAAGCGGGATGGCCACCAGAGAACGAATCCCCGTATTTAGCAGGAATCCCCCCTCAATAACGGTATCGTCCTTGAGATCAGGAATCACTGTTGGCTTGCTGTTTGATAGAACAAATTGCGTAAGACCCCTCGGACGGATTGAATATCGGTCTCGATGGAGTAATCCTTCCGGCAGTCCCTTTTGGGCAACAATCGCGAATTCTTCTTTTTCTTGATCGAACAACGCCAGCGATCCAACCGGCATTTCGGTAATCTCCATCCCCCCCGTTACAATGGTGTCAAAGATTTGCGCAACGGTCTTCGACTGGGCAATCATGAGGCTGATTTCCATATGTTTCTTAAGCAGAAAGTCTTTTTCCTTCGCCTCAACAATGGCATTGATAAAAAGGTGTATCGCATCCCCCGTGGCCACGCCAAACTTCCGGCTCGGCAGGGTAAGCAGGCTGTTTTTGATTGCTTCATCCCCTGTCAACTCAAAGACGATATCGACGTCCTGCGTCTTGAGCGCCTCAATCGGATCGGTCACAAAGAACGGGAGTCCTGCCCTTTGGGCCATCTCCGCTGCGAGGGCATCCGGATTACAATCCGCCACACCCAGAATTTGAATCCACGAAAAGGGAAGCAGGTACTCTAGAAGGACCTTACAACCCTTGCCCGCACCGATAATAAAAATCCGTGTCATGGCACGAGTCTAACATATTATTGATTTTACTTTCAACTTATTGTAGGTTGTTCGGGTTGGTGGGCGACCGATCGGTCGCCCCTACATCATTCAGGAGGTCAAGATGGAATCTGAATCAATTACCTCTGTATTAAAAGAAAAACGGATATTTAAGCCAAACAAGGGATTCGTAAGAGAGGCCGTTATTAAAAGCCGTGCGGAATATCAACGTCTTTGCAAGCAAGCCGAAAAAGACCCAGAAGGCTTCTGGGGAAACCTCGCAAGAGAGCTTGTCTGGGCAAAGCCATGGAAGAAGATTCTTGAATGGAAACTTCCTTACGCTAAATGGTTTGTCGGCGGCAAAATCAATGTTTCGTACAACTGTTTGGATCGGCATCTTGCAACCTTTCGAAAGAACAAAGCGGCGCTGATCTGGGAAGGGGAGCCGGGGGATTCCCGCACACTGACCTTTCAAGACCTGCACCGGGAGGTGTGCAAGTTCGGCAATGTGCTGAAAAATCTGGGCGTGGCGAAAGGGGATCGCGTCGCAATTTATCTTCCGATGATTCCAGAACTCCCTATCGCAATGCTTGCATGTGCCCGAATTGGCGCGATCCACTCTGTTATTTTTGGCGGCTTTTCTGCGTTGGCGGTCCGCGATCGGGTCAACGACGCGGGCGCAGTTCTTGTGATTACAGCCGATGGAGGCTTTAGAAAAGGGGCCGTTGTCACGCTCAAAGAAAAGGTTGATGAAGCGTTAAAAGAAACACCATCGGCGCAGAAGACTATTGTCGTGAAAAGAACAAAGTCCGATATAGTCATGCAGAAGGGCCGCGATTTTTGGTGGCATGATCTTATGGTCGGGGCATCGGATAAATGTAACGCGGAGCCACTTGATTCAGAACACCCCCTCTTTACGCTTTATACCAGCGGGACGACCGGGAAACCTAAAGGGGTTGTTCACTCCACGGCGGGGTATCTGTTGGGCGCGATGATCACCGCCCGGTGGGTTTTTGATCTTTCGGAAATCGACACCTACTGGTGCACGGCCGACATCGGATGGGTGACAGGGCATTCCTACGTTCTCTACGGAATTTTAGCCAATGGCGTAACCAGCGTGATGTATGAGGGGGCGCCGACTTATCCCGCGCCTGATCGGATTTGGGAGATTGTGGAAAAGTACAAGGTCAATGTTTTTTATACTGCGCCCACCGCTATACGGGCGCTCATAAAGCTTGGGAAGGAGTGGCCTTTGCGACATGATCTTTCCTCACTACGGCTTTTAGGAACCGTAGGCGAGCCGATCAATCCAGAGGCATGGATCTGGTATCACGAGGTGATTGGAAAAAAGCGATGTCCTATTGTTGATACATGGTGGCAGACCGAGACCGGCGCGATTATGATTACGCCATTGCCGGGCGCTATCCCAACCAAGCCGGGGTCGGCCACGCTTCCTTTTCCGGGAATATCGGCGGATGTCGTGGATCGCAATGGCAAATCGGTGCCTTTAGGTTCAGGGGGGTATTTGGTCATGAAAAAGCCGTGGCCATCGATGTTAAGAGGAGTCTGGGGAGACTCAGAGCGATATCAAAAGCAGTATTGGTCTGATATTCCGGGGATGTATTTCACGGGTGATGGGGCTCGGCGGGACAAGGATGGCTATTTCTGGGTGATGGGGCGGGTGGACGATGTGATCAATGTGGCGGGACACAGGCTGGGGACGATGGAGATTGAGTCGGCATTGGTTTCCCACCCACTGGTGGCGGAAGCAGCCGTCGTAGGATGTCCAGACGAGATTAAGGGAACAGGCATCGTGGCCTTCGTGACGCTTGCGCTTGGCAATCCTCCTGGCGATAAATTAAAAGATGTGTTAAAGGCCCATGTCGCCAAAGAGATTGGGCAAATTGCGCGGCCAGACGAGATTCGGTTTGCAGAAAATCTTCCAAAGACCCGGAGCGGCAAGATTATGCGAAGGCTTTTAAGAGACATTGCCGCGGGCCAAGAAACGGTGGGCGACACCACGACGCTGGAAGATTATACCGTGCTGGCAAAACTTCGTCAGGAAGAGGATTAGGCGGATTGCAAAAAA
>JACPZM010000065.1 GCA_016195485.1 Candidatus Troglogloeales bacterium
CTAAAGACAGCGCGCGTGCCATCCCCCGACAGTCTTTCCGCAAGGGTCTTAAGCTTGCGCTCACGCCGCGCCGCAAGGATTAGGTCCGCACCGCATCTGCTATATTCTATCGCCAGCGCCTCGCCGATTCCAGAGGAAGCGCCGGTAATCAGAACGACGGGTCTATTTTTATCGCTTGACATCAATGGGTTCTCGAACCATGACGGCATATCAAACCGTAAAACATGAACCCCCGCCGCTTTAAGAAGCCGCGCCACAATACCTTGCGTCTGTTTGGCGCTCGACCAGAGTGGCAATCAATCAATCTCGCTGGTGACTGGAGGCTTCCTTGTGCGGCAAGAGGACTTTGTCCCCTTCCGAAAGCCCTTTGGTAATAACGGCGATGGTTTCGTTTTTAAGACCGACTTCCACCTGTTGATATTTTTTCTCTCCGGAAATTGTGGGCAAAAGAACGGCGTCGCTCCCGTTTGATTTGGTCAATGCGATCAGTGGAAGGGTCAGAACATTTCTTTCGACGGCGGTAATAATATCGACATTCGCAGTCATCGATGGCATGAGGCGCTGATCCGGATTCATAATCTCGATTGTAACTTCGTACGTTATCACATTGTCGATCTTTTCACCCTTTGGAGAAATTTTTACAACCGTTCCTTGGTAAAGATGGTTCGGGATCGCGTCCAACCGAATATCAGATTTCTGTCCCTCTTGAATCTGGCCGATACTCACTTCGTTTATTTTCGTCTTAATCCACATCCTGGAAAGATCTGAAATACGCATGAGCGTGGTTCCTCCGGTCACCGTTGACATGCCCGATGAAACAATCTGCCCTTCCGAGACATTCACCTCCAGCACAGTGCCGGAAATTGGCGAGAATACAGAAAAGTTGTCTATCGCATCCATTGCGAGATCCATCTTGAGAACGCTTTCATAAAGCGTCTTATCGCCTCCTAAAGTCAGTAAAAGCTGTTTCTTTGCCAGCTCATATTGAATCTTTGCATTTTCAGCCTGCTTGATGGCCCCTTCCAGTTCTTTTTGCGAAATAAAACCTTTTGCAAATAGCTCGTTCATTCGGGCATCCTCCCTTTGGGCATCCTCCCATCCCAGCTGCCCTTGCGAAACGCGCGCGCGCGCCTCCGCCACCCTTTGCACTTGACTTGATTCCGGCTGAAGTGTCGCAAGTAAGGCTCCAGCTGTAACACGGCTTCCCGCCTGCACAAAAAATTTCTTCACTTCTCCCGATTGCTCTGATTTTATTTCAACAGCATTCATCGGCACCAAAGCCCCCGTTTCCGTCGCGCGCACAATGATATCGCCCCGTTCCACAATAATTGGATTTTCTTCGATCAGTGCGGGACGCCGCTTTTCTCGAAAGGTATAACCCAAAACAATCAGTAAGAGTAGAAGCGCAAAGGAAATTAACAGTTTTTTCATGATCTCTTTCGTGTGGGTGGGTCACCCCGCCCCTACATAACCCGTCTCAATGCTATATTGCTCAAGAAGGGTGCCGGTCACTCGATATATATTTGCCAACGACTTATTGTAATCAATAATAGCCCGGAGCGAATGCCCCTCTGCGATAGCCACATCGTTTTGGAATTCGATGATGTCATGGCTGGAAAGCAGTCCCAAATGGAACCGTTCTTCCCCCGATGAAAGTTGTTGTTTGGACAAATCTAGTGCCCGACGTGTTGCTTTTATTCGCTCAAAATCGGATTTCACTCTTCTGTCTCCCTCTCTGACATCTAATTTTATTTGTGAAATCACCTTCTCTTTTTCAAGGCGTAACTTCTGTTGCCCCGCTTTTTCTTTACGTACAGTCGCGGTCGCTGCCTTGTTCCCAATCGAGACACCCAAGAGCAATCCTACCTCCCAACGATAAAAATCGCGTGATGCCAATTGATCAAGGGAATCAGAAACATGCCCCCCAATGCCGGACGGGCCAAGAACTCCCACAAAGTCCAGCGAAGGACGCAGTTGATTTTCCGCAATTTCTATCGACAGATTGCCATTTTTAATATTATCCTCTGCAACGACAATTTCAGGCCGACTTGCTAACGCGGATTTCAGCAAGTCGTCTGGATCAAGCCGTATCTCGTCTGACACGGGACGATCTGCGGCAAGAATTCTTCCAGAAACAGGTTTGGAGAAGCCCCAAAGGCCAATGAGATTTCCGAGTTGATCTTCCACGTCACGCACCTCCTTTTCCGCAACAATCACAGCCTCTTCGCGTGACGCAACGGAGCTTTCCGCCACTAAAATTTCAATGGGCGCCAAAAGCCCCAGCCTTACCTTGGTTTGGTTGAATTCTAAAAGCTGCTGTGCCAAGTTTAAAGAATTTTTCTGCACAACCAGATTCTCTGCCTGAAAGATGAGTTCCCAATAAAGCGAAACGATCTTCAGAACGACATCCATAACGCGGGATCGCAAGGTCAGCAACGAAATATCGCGTTGTCTTTTCGCAATAACGAGCGGCCCCTGTGTTATTTTTTCCCCAAATCCCTGCAAAAGAGGCTGTGTCCATTTTACGGCAAGATCGGCCTGATAGGTTGGATTCGTCCTCTGAAACGAGGCATCGGTCTTTATCTGCGATAGCGTCAGATCTGTTGTTCCTCCCCATCGAAGTGGTGTTTTCCACCCCAATCCTATCTGCACATCCTTCTGCTCAAAAAGGTTGCCCGTTAATCCTGTTTCTGCAAAGGCAGTGGATTCTCGCATAGACTGTTTCAGATTTGCGTTCATCCGCAATGAGGGATCAAATTGAGACGCTTCGATCTGTAAGGCTGCGTCTCGCAAAACGATATCTTCTTGCCCACTCTGAAGCTCTGAATTATTCTGAAGGGCAATCTGTATCGCCTCTTTGAGGGACAACGGCGTGGGTTCCTCTGCTGCCGCCACGACAGACAAAAAAAATCCAAAAATAAAAATATGGGGAAGGAAGAGAAAATAAGCCTTCACTTGGATTCGACCAATCCACATATAGGGTTGCCTTGACAATTTGCGCCTTCGGGAGTGCTGTGCAATATATCATGTTTCTGCGAAAGGAACAAATAAAAAGGTCTTGCCATTGTCAAATCAGTTTTCGAATATGATACAATGACGGCATGATGTATAGAAAACCGCGCATATTAGTTGTGGATGATGATGTTCTTATCGCCAAGAGTATCTTGAAAGATGTAGAAAGCGGTGGGTGTGAGGTTGACTGCGTCTACACGGGAGCCGAAGGAGTCAGTAAGGCCATCGCATCTGTCCCGGATATCATTCTCCTTGATCTGAATTTGCCTGATACGACCGGATACGATGTCTGTCGTCTATTGAGGAATCATGAAAAGACGTCCAATATTCAAATTATAGTGCTGACAGGAAAGGGAGATATAGAAAGTAAGATTACTGCTTTTAAATGTGGCGCAAATGATTACCTGACCAAACCGTATGACTCGGGGGAATTAAATGAAAGGGTCGCCGCTTGTCTAAGGGTTAAAAGGGTCAGAGAAGATCTGGACCACCTGATTCGTGACCAGATACATGCGAAGGAAAGTCTGCTGAAGGCGGAGCAATTGGCGATAACCGATCCACTGACGGGTCTTTTTAATCGAAGATTTTTCAACGATATTCTTTCTCGTGAGTATCTTCGTTTCAATCGGTATGGCATCTTTTTTTCTCTCATGATGATTGATGTCGATCATTTCAAACAAATTAATGATTCCATAAGCCATGATGCAGGGGATAGGGTCTTGTGCGAGTTATCCGACATTATAAGGTTGCAGGTTCGGGATATCGATGTTCTCTCGCGTTGGGGTGGAGATGAGTTTGCAGTTGTCCTTCCTCATTCTTCCTGCGATACCGCAGCTCCTATTGCGAGTCGTATCCTGAATGCGGTGGGTGGCCATCGGTTTTCGCCTTTAACCGGGTGGTGGAATTCGTTGGCAGTGAGTATAGGGGTTTCTGGGCTTCCGATCCAGAATGTCTCAAGTGCAACTCAGATTGTTGCCGCAGCAGATCGTGCCCTCGCGCGCGCAAAAAGCAAGGGGCGACACCAGATTGATGTCGCGACCGATCAAGATATCGGCCCGATCATTCTTGCGGCCTAATAGCAAGATGACCTCACCGACAAAGGTTTTTGGAATCTTTGGAGACCCCATTTCGCACTCCCTGTCCCCCGTTATCTACAATGCGGCCTTTCAATCGTTAGGCCTGCCGTACTATTACGTCCCCTTTGAAGTGCCTGAAAGGGGATTGAAAGAGGCCGTTTCCGCAGTCTCCGCCTTGGGGATAGGGGGAATTAATGTGACGATACCGCATAAGGAGGCGATTATCCCTTTTTTGAACAAGATCTCTGATGAGTCTAAAAAGATCGGCGCGATCAACACAGTGGAAGTGATCGCGAATCAATTGATTGGCCACAATACCGATGGATCGGGTTTCTTAAAGTCGCTTTCGGAAGCAAATGTCAATCTTGATGGGTTGCAAGTGATTCTTCTAGGGGCGGGAGGGGCGTCACGCGGGGTCGCGGTCTCTTTGCTGAATGCGAATATTTCGGAACTGTGTGTTATTGCGCGATCAATGGAACGGCGTAAGGTGCTTCATAACGACCTTTCTTCTCTTTTTCCAAATATCAAAATATCGGAACATCCGTTTGATAAAAATGATTTTAGAGACGCGCCGACGCTACTGATTAACACCACCCCGCTTGGGATGAAGATGGGCGATCCCCTGCCGTATCCAGTCGATCGGATTTATCCAAACTGGGTGGTTGCAGATTTAGTATATAACCCCTTCAAAACACCCTTCCTGCTTGCGGCTGAAAAAGTTGGAGCAAAGACTGTTCCGGGAACCGGGATGTTGTTACACCAGGCTGCCCTCTCATTTGAAATTTTTACAAAACAGAAGGCCCCGATAGAAGCGATGAAAAAGGCGCTCTTAAGATCACTTGGCCAGTGAAATGCGCGAGGATCGGGCCGCAGTCGGCGTTCCGACCTTTACCCGTCCGAGCGCGGGGTGCGGGGGCATTTCTCGCTTCGCGAGCAAGGCCTCCGCATTAGATTGTCGGCAATTCTTGCCTACCTTCTGAAAAAATCCAGTATTCCCCCTGCCAAAGCGGCATTCTAATAGCCATTTTCTGCTGGCATAGCTATTGCTTATTCATATTGCAAGTTATTGATGCGTGAGGGGAAGACATTCCCCTTACCCCCCTTTGTTAAGGAGGAATTTATCGATTGAAGGAGATTTATTATGAACGCAACGCTCGTCTTCCCCGCAGCCGCCGCTCAAATGGTGATGGAACTGCGGATGCAGGCGATTTCAAATAATATCGCGAATGTCGGCACAACCGGTTTCAGGAGGGATGTGCCGGTCTTTGCCTCCCAAATAGCAAGTGGGTCGAAGGCCAATTCTCTGGGAGGTGCAGAGGACCCTACTGGAGGAAAGGCGGTACTTCCAATTCCTTGGTTTCCTGTTTTAGATGAGATGGTCATCGACTTTTCACAGGGTCCCGTTCAGATGACGAATAACCCCTTGGATATTGCGATTGATGGAAAAGGTTTTTTTCAGGTGGATACGCCAAACGGCGTTCGATATACCCGAAACGGAGCTTTTAAGCTTTCCAGTGAAGGACAGATTGTAACCCAGAGCGGACACCACGTTCTCGGTGAAGGGGGGGCCATTACCCTGCCGCCCGGTTTAGTCACCATTGACGAGGAAGGGAGAATTTCCGTGAAGGGGAATGATGGAGGTGCGCCTGTGCAAGTGGACCTGTTGGCGCTGGTGAATATAGAAACTCCCTCTCTGATGAAGCGAGAGGGGGATAATCTCTTTGAGTTAGTGGGAGAGAATGCGACGCTTTTTCCGCAAGGGCGCGTTCGTCAGGGGGCGCTTGAAGGGGCCAATGTAGATCCAATCACAGAGATGGTCGCCATGATTTCTGCGATGCGGCAATATGAATCGTTACAAAAAGCGATTCAGGGGGCCGACGATATGGCCTTAAAAGATGTCAACCAGATTGGGCAATTAAGAGCGTAGGGGCAGGTTCTAAACTGGCCCTGACATAAAGGAGGAAACGACCATGATGCGTTCATTGTATATCGCGACAACAGGGATGGCCGCTCAGCAGCTGTCGATTGAGGTTATTTCCAACAACCTTGCGAATGTCTCAACAACAGGGTTTAAAAAAAGCGCTGCTGAATTTCATGAACTTTTGTATCAGACATTCCGGCCAGCCGGCTCTCCAAGAACTTCGGGCGTTTTGCCGGTGGGGATACAGGTGGGATTGGGGGTTCAGCCGATGTCGGTCCATAAGACATTTAGACAGGGTGATTTTGAGCAGACACTAAACGATTTTGATATTGCCATTGAGGGGGACGGTTTCTTCCAGGTAACCCTTCCCGATGGAAACACAGGGTTTACACGATCTGGGAACTTTAAGTTAAACAACGAAGGGGCCGTTGTAACATCGGAAGGGTTGCCGTTACTACCAGCGATTTCTATCCCATCCGGCATGCAAAAAATCAGTATTTCGCCTGAGGGAGTGGTGTCGGGAGTCGCGGCGGGTACAACAACTGAAACGGTTATCGGGACCATGGAGTTGGCTCGGTTTGCCAATCCGGCCGGACTAGACTCCCTGGGAAAAAATCTTTATCAGGTCACAACTGCTTCTGGGGAGGCGCTCACGGGTGTGCCGGGGAAAGAGGGTTTTGGAAAATTGGAACAGGGATTTCTGGAAAGCTCCAATGTCAATATCGCGGAAGAAATGGTTAAGATGATTACCGCTCAAAGGGCGTATGAACTCAATTCGAAGGCGATTCAGACGTCGGATGAGATGTTGTCGCTGGTCAATAACCTGAAGAGATAAAAATGGTGGTGTTCTTCCCCTTCAAGGGGAGGCAAGGTGGGGATGGTGTTTGTTAAGGAGAGATGGGATGAAAAAACAGATTTTTAAAATAGTGGTTTGCTCCCTGATATTGTTCCTTCCTGCCGCTGTGCATATTGCGGAAGGATCTGGGGCTGTTCTTTCAGAAGAGAAGGTTGCGGATAAAATGAAGTCAGCTATACGGGACTATGTTTCGACTCGTCTCCAAAAAGATCCCATTCGAATTGATGTGAAGGCGATAACCCCTATTCTAACCGGCAAGATACGCTCTGAAAGGGATGTTGTGGAAGTCGCGCAGGGGCCGGAAGAGGGTGGAGGAAGGGGCTTAATGGGACGCGGGCTTTTTTTACTATCAGTGAAGCAACAATCTGGAAGTGTAAGCGAAAATTGGGTGACGGCGGAGGTTTCGGTCGTCCGAAAGGTATTAGTGGCGACCCGCCCCATTAAGAGAAAAGAGCGGGTTGAACCCGATTCTCTTGCTGTTTTGACATTCTATCAGGTGAAACCGGATGCGTTATATGCGGAAACATCGGATGAACTTTTAGGAAAACAGGCCCAACGATTGATCCTGCCTGGCACCCCCATCACATTGGATATGGTCGAAGATGCTCCGGTGATGAGCAAAGGAGATCGCGTTACGCTTTTTGTTGCAACAGAGGGAATCATCGTTTCCGCCACTGGACAGGCGAAAGAGGATGGCTTTTTGGGACGGCAGGTGGGGGTAATACTGCAAGATGGGAATAAACCAATCTATGGAACGGTAGTCAGCGCCTCTAAAGTGGAGGTACTGTTTTAGTATGAGTAAGAGATTGTTAAAAAAACTAACGCTTCTTTCGATAATCCTTTGGATTTCGGGTTGCGCGACCCCATCGAAGGAAGTGCAGATCGAAGGGCCGACGCCCGGTGAGAAGGCCTTATCCAAAATTGCCGGGCCTGCGGAACGGACAGAAGGCTCACTTTGGGCTGATAGCACCTCTCGGCCATTTCTTTTTGTCGATCTTCGGGCAAGTCATGTCGGGGATATTGTGACCGTTAAGATCATCGAAAATGCAAAGGCAACAAAAGAGACCGGGACAAAGGCCGCGCGGGACTCTAAAGTAAAGATAGACCTGGCGGGGCCTAAAAGCCTCGGAGAATTTGGAGCGGAATCCGGATTTTCCAATAAGCACGATGGCACCGGCTCAACGAGCCGAAGCGGCGCGTTCACTGCCGATGTCCCAGCGGTGATTACGGCGGTTCTTCCGAATGGGCTTATGGTGGTAGAGGGTGTCCGGGAGGTCTTGCTGAATAACGAAAAGGAAACGATCACGCTCAAAGGAATTGTCCGACCGGAAGATATTGATACAACCAATACTGTTCCTTCGAACAAGATCGCAGATGCCAAGATTGAATATACTGGAAAGGGAGTTTTAAACGATACCAACCGTACCGGATGGCTGGGGCGTATTTTAAGCTTTATCTGGCCGTTGTAATTATTCCTCCTCTTCAAGAGGAGGTTAGGTGGGGATGGGGTTTATATGAGAAACTCAAAAGAAATAAAAAAACAATTAACGGAATGGTTGCTCTCTGGAATGTTGCTCCTTTGTACTGTCTCGCTTGCAGAGGCCGTTCGGATTAAAGATATTGCTGATGTCGCTGGGGTACGAGGCAATTCCCTTGTTGGATATGGGTTGGTCGTTGGGCTTGCGGGGACGGGAGATAAAGCCGGCACTCTTTTTACGGTTCAGTCTTTAGCCAGTATGCTTACCCGGATGGGCGTGACAATCGACCCGAACAAGGTTAAAGTTAAAAACGTTGCCGCAGTCATGGTAACGGCGAAACTGCCTCCCTTTGCCAAACCGGGATCGCGGTTGGATGTCACCCTTTCGTCTCTAGGAGACGCCTCGACATTACAAGGCGGGACACTTTTATTGACCCCCTTGAAAGGGCCTGATCAGGTGGTTTATGTCGTTGCACAGGGAGAGGTCTCTGTGGGGGGGTTTATTGGTGGAGATCAGGACAAGACACAGAAAAATCATCCAACGGTTGGAAGGGTTCCCACAGGAGGGGTCGTGGAGCGAGAGGTGCCTGTTGTCTTCGATGACAAAGGGTCTATCTCCTTTATGCTTCGAGACCCTGATTTTACAACGGCAATCCGATTGGCAGATGTGATCAATGCACAAATGAGAACAATCAGCCCAGAGTCGGAAACGGTTGGGTTTCCTCCGCCTGCGCATGCCTCCGATTCGGCCTCCATCAATGTGGCAGTGCCGGAAGTTTACAAAGGGCGAATCGTTGAATTTTTGTCAAGGCTTGAAAGTCTGGATGTCCAGATTGACTTCCCAGCGAGGATCGTCGTGAACGAACGGACTGGCACAATCGTAATGGGTGCGAATGTGAGGATATTGGATGTTGCGATTGCGCATGGGAACCTCACGATTCAAGTGAAGTCGACACCTCAGGTCTCTCAACCGGCTGCATTTTCCGGTGGCATAACGGTTGAAACTAAAAAAGAGACAACAACCGTTACGGAAGAGCCAGCAAAGGTTTTACTTTTTCAATCGGGGCCAACGATTGGGACATTGGTTGCTGCGCTTAAGGCGATTGGGGTCACGCCCCGCGATCTGATTTCTATACTCCAAGCGATTAAGGTTGCAGGCGCTCTCGAGGCCCAACTGGAGATCATATGATGAATATAAATCCTATTGACATTCCTGCTATTCCGGTACAGAATAGAATTGGGGATTCTTTGCAAAATAGAGGTGAACGTGAGGAGAAGAAATTAAAAGCCGCAGCGCAGTCGTTTGAGAGTTTTTTTATTTCAATGCTTTTTGAAAAGATGCAGAAAACGTCCGGGGATAATAACCTGTTTGGAAAGGGAACCGC
>JACPZM010000071.1 GCA_016195485.1 Candidatus Troglogloeales bacterium
ACGACCTGTACAGACTCTGTGCTTCCTAGAAGAAAGAGGATTTCTTTTGGATTGACGACATCTCCCGGCTCTATTTTCCGTTCCAGAATAACCCCAGGGGCTTGCGCGGCAATCACAACATGATCCAGATTATCTTGGGCCCTTAAAAAAACTTCTGCCGCGTTCGAGAAATGAACGCGCGCAGTATTGAGTTCTCGTGTTGCCCTCTCCCGTTCTATATTAGAAATCAATCTGCGGGCAAAAAGCGCGTTCATCCGTTTTTCGAAAAGCTCACTTTTCTCAAAACTGGTCTTATCTTCCGTGAATTTTGCTTGCGCCAACTTCAGCGCAGCTTCATAAGGGGCGGGGTCTAACTGCGCCAAAATATGATCTTTGGGAACAACAGTTCCAACCTCAACAGGAACAAGTAAAACCTTTCCGCCAACCCATGACCTTATCTCCATCACGGCAGCAGATTCCGTCTTTCCGCCCGCCCCAATGATCTCCATGAATGTTTCTCCTTGCACCGTAACGGTTTCAACTGGAATCCCCAGACCCAAAAAACGCGCCGCTGTTGTATTGCCTTTCGGATAAAAATAAAAACTGAATAAGCCAACGCCAATCACAATGCTCGAAATGAGAATCAGGAAACTCCTCGCAGGCGACGGTCGCCTCTTCCATGGAATCTCTTTTTTTGCTGGAGGGGGTGCGACCCCTGCGGGGAGAAATTCCCTCTCAAGCTCTTTTAATAAATTTGTTCGGACTTGCATGAATGGCTATTTTCCCTCTAACCTATCATCGATTGACGCTGTGGAGACAAAATGATGTTTCATCCCCAACTCCTTTGCCGTAAATCCTAAAGCCAGTCCCAACAGTTGAGGAAGATGCAGAATCGGCATATTCATTTTCCGATCTTGCCCAGGCGCTATCTCTATTTTTTCTCCGGAGCGTTCCTGATAGATATCAAGACTCATGTGACAGAGCGGACACGGAGTTACCATCGCATTGGCGCCCTGGCCCTTCGCTTCTGCAACACGCGACCCCACCATTCCTAACGCAATCTCTTCCTTTTCCAAAAAAACCGGAAAGCCGCAACATTTCGTCCGCCCATCATACAAAACAGGCTCTGCTCCCAGCGCTTTTATGAGTTTTTCCAACGACTGCGGGTTTTCCCAATTATCAAACCTTACTGCAGAGGCTGGCCGCAGGATATAACAGCCATAAAAAGGGGCAATCGCAAGTTTATTGAGCGGCAAAACAACAGCCCGCTTTAATGTATCCAAGCCGTAATCCTGCACCAAAATCCATTGCAGATGTTTTACCGCAACCGTTCCGTTATACGCCAACCCAGTAGCCTCTTTTAAAGAGACGTTAATCCGGTTTCGAAGCGTCTCATCTGTTTGCAATACCTTGTTAATGCCGCCCAATGTCCCTTGGCATGTACCACAAACCGTCATGATATCAAGCCCTAACGCTTCAGCGGCCGCCAGGGTTTTCGCGTTTAAGAGATAGGCTAAATCAGGATCGGCTTCTGTAATCACACCGGCCCCGCAACAGTTAAAATTGTCAATCTCGACGATTTCTATCCCTAACCGTTCGACGACCTTCAGTGTCGCCTGATGCAATTCCGGTGTCGCCCCTTTCGCGGCGCAACCGGGATAATAAGCGTATTTCATCTGTTCCTATCCGTCCTGCTTTTAAAAATTGCTTGAACCTGTTTATACCCTTTTGGCCGTTTAAATGGAAAGGGGGCCTTGCCGCGTAAGAACATTTTTATTGCCAGCGGAATCATTCGAAACAGTTTTCTCCAATGTCCCCACAGCATGAGCACCGGCAGACGCGTCTCGTTGAGCCGACCTTCTTCGCCGACGACTTTTGTAAATTGCGTTATGTGCGCAGCCTCCACCGATTCATTAAGCCCTGCCGCAATGGACAGGCGCCGAAGCCGGACGATCTGTTCCATCGGGGCAACTTCTTTCGGACAGACCGATACACAAAAATTGCATCGAACACAATCCCAAATGCCATGATCCTCTTGTAACATCATCAAGCGGTCTTGACGCACTTTATCCCGCGGATCAACAACAAACCGATACGCCTTGGCCAAGGCGGCAGGGCCTAAAAACCCGGGGGAAACCTCGAATGTCGCACAGGCAGAAAGACAGGCAGCACACATGATACAGCCATCGGCATTATGCAACTCTTCGTGAATATTCTGTAGGGGCGCCGCTTGCTGCGCCCTCTGCCTCGTAGGGGCGCCGCTTGCTGCGCCCTCATCTGCAACAACGTAAGGGGTGATCGCTTTTATCTTCTTCCAGAAAGAGGCAAGCTCGACGACCATATCTTTAATCACAAGCATATTGGCCATCGGCCCAATCTCTAATCTGCCGCGCGTTTCTAATTCTTCATGAAGAGAGACCCGGCAGGCGAGTTTCTGCACCCCATTGACCTGCATGAGGCAGGAGCCGCAGATGGCGGCGCGACAAGAGGCACGAAAGGTGAGTGTGCCATCGATCTGATTTTTAATATGAAGCAGGGCCGAAAGCAGGGTCGTCCCGCGATCACATTCGATGGAATAGTTTGAAACAAAATGTTCGGGCGTTCGGTCTGGATTAAATCTTTGAACGGTTATTTGCGTGCGCACAAGACTAGAGCTTTATTGCAAGAATATACGATATTATGTCACTCTCGAAATGTTTAATCGGGAATCTGATTTTAAAATCATATCCCCGATAGAAGCATTCGGGGATGACAGACAGTTCGTATCTGCCATTTTTGCAATGAAGCACCAGTGCTGTGACACGGAAATATCGAAACATGAAAGCGCGTATTCGTGCCCATGGTTGCGTTGCAATCCTTGCAAAGGCAGGAAGCCTTTGCTGTGGCTTGCGCCTTGCCATGAGCGCGAATCCATCACTTTCATTTTGTTCCGACCACCGCCAGAAACCCCTCCGCGTTCATGGACATTGGCTCCATGAAACGGCTGAATCCGTTCACCGAAATTTGGGCCGATCGTGACACCTTTCCGCGCAGGTTCTCCAAAGATAAACATCCTTCCCATCCTTCAATCGTTTCTTCAGAGGCAAAAGTAATCGTTGGGTTCAGCATGACCAGCAGGGATAAATTTGGAGAACCAGAATAACGCGGATTCTCTTCGGATTCGATCACAATCGCTCGTTTGGATTGGAAGACCTGCGGAGCGGCCAATCCCACGCCGTCTAACTCGCGCATGGTATCAACCATATCATCTAGAAACTGCTGGAACACTGGGGTAAGCGCCTCTTCCAGTGTAACACGTGCCGCTCGCTGACGAAGAATTGGATTCCCTAATTTTACAACTTTAAGAATAGCCACTGTGTTGCCTCATCATTCAGATACTTCACTTAAGACTTTCTTATACCTTGATTATCTTATAGTATAGCGATTCTGTTTGTCTAGGTAGACCATTTTAAAGGTGATGGATGGGACAATTGACATATTGATTTTGCTGGGACAGCCCTATTTTTTAAAAAAAGTTGCTTGACAATATAGGCTCGATTGTATAGGCTGGTTCAACGCTGGTCATGTTGTCTAAAGGATGAGCGTGATAACTATTCGGATATCATCTTGGATCATCTATCCACGAGCAATGCGGCTCCCCTTGGCGACGCGGGATAAAGCCCTACGGGGAGCGGCGCTTAAATCGGGCGTGCATATAATTCAGCCGCCATGATAAAACTCCTTGATCGATACATATTTAAAGAGATTCTTTCCCCTTTTCTGCTAGGGGTTTTGCTGCTTACATTCTTACTCCTTCTCAATCAGATCCTCACGCTTACGGAATGGGTTATTGATAAAGGGATCAGCATCCTGACGGTCGCTGATCTTTTTGTGAGAATGCTTCCTTCCTTCTTTCTTCTAACCATACCCATGGCAATCGCTTTTGCCACGATCCTTGCCTTCAACAGATTATCATTCGACCATGAGCTGATCGCATTAAGCGTGTCAGGTATCAGGGTATCGCGCGTTCTGCGACCCGTATTCATGTTTTCCGTTATGGTTGTTTTTCTCACGCTTCTGATGGGAAACCTTTCTGCGCATTGGGGAACCTCCTCACTCAAGTCAACTGCAATCCGGATGTTAAAAGAAAAAATTGGCGTAGGATTGGAAGCGGGCCGGTTTACAGAGATCTTCCCCGGCCTGATGATCTACGCAGAATCCATCACGGACGCAACAAAAATGGATCGTGTTTTTATCTACGACCGGAGGTCCCCACAACACCCCCCCCATGTCATTGTTGCGAGATCTGGATTTCTAATGAACAACGTTGGGGTCGTTGGGTTAGAACTGCAAAATGGGGCTGTCTATACCCACAACAACCTCACAAACCAAAGAATCTCTTTTGCTTCTTACTCTCTCAAGGTCCGTTTGCCGCTCCCCCAATCGCCGGCATCGGTAGATGGGAAGAATGTTCAGGATTGGGAAAAGCAACAGATAGCCGTTCAAAAAAAATATTCCCTTGCTTATGCCTCTTTTCTCTTTTGTTTCTTGGGTGTTCCTCTCGGGATGATATCCGGAAAGGGAGGTCGTCTGGGGCCTTTCGTTGCTGGCATCTTACTGATCTTGCTCTATTATGCATTGTATAACGTAGGAGACTATTTTTTTCCGCCAAACGGAGGCGCATCGGCAATGGCTTCCTGGGTGCCGAATATGGTCCTCACTCCCATTACAATACTCCTATTTATTTTTTACACGGACGAAACGGCTTTCGCCCGCATCCTTCGTAAATGTCAGAGAGGGAAAGAGGGTTAATGTCTATTTTGTCAAGATATATTCTCATCGAATTTTTAAAATTGCTACTGATTCTGCTTATTGCCCTATTAACAATCTCTTCGACGATTTACTTCCTGGAAAGAATACGCTGGTTCTCGGAAGGGCAAGCCCCCTTTTTTTCAGTTGCACAACATTTTCTGTTAACGCTCCCTAAAATGATTTCAGACCTGATGCCGCTTGCTCTTTTCTTATCATCCCTGCTGGTCATAGGAACCCTTTCAAAAAATAATGAGATCATTCCGATCATGAGCGCGGGCATCAGCATGATATCGCTCACCACCCCCATTCTACTGATTGGAGCGGTTATAAGCGGTATTTTCTTCTTTCTCAATGGATCGTTTGTTCCATCTACTTATAAGGCGGCAAGGGTGATACAGAAAGAGAAAATAGAAAAAATGGGGGTGGGAGGGACCCTCTTGCAAAATAAAATCTGGATTCGATTAAATAGCAAGACAGTCCTGTATACGCGGCTGGTTGACCCTAAAAAAAACAGATTGATCGGGGTTCATTTTTATTATTTAGGCAGTAAGCTTCCGATTGAGACGGAGATGGATGCCAACATGTTGCGTTTTGAAAATGGCCAATGGATTTTATCAGACGGCGTTCAAACAGATTATGAAGAGGATGGAACCGCCTTGCGTACGCCGTTTGTTAGAAAAGTGGTTCAGATTGGCAAAACCCTGCTGGAGCTTCAGCAGATAGAGGTGAAACCAGACGAGATGACTTATGATCAACTACAATCTTATGTCGATCAGTTGAAAAAAGACGGGCTAAATAAAACGCGATATCAGGTCGATTTAGATCGAAAATATGCCTTTCCGTTATCTAACTTTATCCTCGTGCTTTTGGGCGTTGGCATTGCCTTCCAACATTCGCGACAAAGGGCAATAGCAAAATCCGTTCTCACAGGTCTTGCGATCTTCCTGCTTTACTGGCTGTCCCTTTCAGTCACCCTTTCCATGGGTCGCTTGGAGATGCTCTCTTCCGTACAGGCTTCCTGGGGACCTCACATCCTGTTTCTTTTCCTAGGAGTGTACCAGTTCTTCCAACTCCACAAAGTTGCCGGATAGCCAAAATTCAATCGCGGATTTTTGAGGATAGCCCCCTATTCCGTTCCCCGATGTAACAGAAGTCCCTTTTCTTTTACAATGCGGAGATTGTAATAGAAAAAACGGATGGCCAGCGCAAGATAGATTCCGTTCAGAAAAGCGGCCTTCATAAGGCTCTCATAAGGAATTGCTCCCGTTTCTAAAACAGCCCGCATCCCTTCAAAAACGTACGAAGCGGGAATCATCCGAGCGATCGGCTGAACAAAAATCGGCAGAATTGATACGGGATAGAATACGGCCGCAAACGGTTGAATGAGAAAGCCTAATCCCCACGCAAGCACCTCGGCCTCTTGGCCGTAACGCAAGATCGCCGACATGCTGATAATCCCAATCGCCCAGCCCATCACCAATAAATTAAACACAAACGGGATGAGCGAGATACCCACCAAAAAGATATTAAAGGAATAAAATATCCACGCGAGCAAGGCGCTCGCCGCACCGGCTGTCAGCATTTTTCCCACGCTGATTGTCATCAGCGCGGCTAAAAACTCGCACGGGCGCATCGGACTTACAAAAAGGTTCAACAGGTTTTTAGACCAGACCTCCTCCAAAAACGAAATCGATATCCCCTGCTGGGCGCGGTATAAAATGTCCCAGAAAATCAACGCCCCCAGGAAGAACGAGACGAATCGAGGAAGACCTATATTGAATCGCTGAAAATAAACCGTGATAAAGCCCCAGACCAAAAGGTCCATAAGAGGCCAGAAAAATATCTCCATAATACGCGGCAGAGAGCGTTGATATAGATAAAGATGCCTTTGGATCAAGGCGATAATTCTGACAAGACTCATTCGATATTCTCCACCTTTCTTCGTGCAATTTTTAGAAATACATCTTCCAGATTTTCTTCTTCAAAGTTCTGGATGATCTCATTGGGCGTTCCGCACGCAATAATCTCTCCCTGATCTAAAAAGACAATCCGATCGGATATCTCCTGCATCTCTTTCATGTTATGAGAGGTATACAAAATAGTTGTCCTGCTTTTGTTGCGTATCGATTTTAAGAGCGTGCGTGTCTTATCGGCGATATCAGGATCAAGGCTCGCGGTCGGTTCATCCAGAAAAAGAATTTTGGGGGAATTCAGCAACGCCTTCGCTAAAGAGAGGCGCGTTTGCTGTCCCGATGAAAGATTACGCGTTAAGCTGTCTTTGAGGTGATTGATCTCAAACAACGTCAATAGGGAATCGATTTTGCCTTCATGGTTTTTGATCCCATATAACTTCGCAAAGACAGAGAGATTCTCCCAAAGGGTCAGAGAGGTTGGCATCGAGACGTAGCTGGATGAAAAATTCACCTGCGAGAGGATTGCCTCGCGATCTTTTATTAAATCGATCCCCAGGATTTTGATCTCTCCTGCGGTGGCGGTAATCAGACCCAAGAGCAGTTGAATAAGCGTTGTTTTGCCCGCGCCATTTGGGCCTAAAAAGCCCAATATCTCTCCCTCTTCCACTGAAAAGGAAATATCGTTAACGGCAACGGCATTCC
The DNA here is from genome assembly GCA_016195485.1 of Candidatus Troglogloeales bacterium. GTDB lineage: Bacteria > Nitrospirota > Nitrospiria > SBBL01 > SBBA01 > JACPZM01. The sequence goes on from JACPZM010000071.1 coordinate 7,386, forward strand.
CAAACAATTTTGTAAGGTGATTCACTTCAATGACACGAAGGCCCATTAGAGTTCCGGGGGAGAGTCCATGGCGCAACGAAAGCCAATCCCTGCCTCCTTGCGGTTAGGGGCAACGGTATGACGTTTTGTGGTGCGGGAAAGAATTGCGCTACTCTCCCATGATCCGCCCCGAACCACCTTGGTGTTTCCAACATCCGGGCCTTGTGGGAGCGTGGTCTGGCCTTCTTTATAAAAAAATTCGTCATACCAGTCCGACACCCATTCTTCAACATTGCCAGCCATATTATAGAGTCCATAAGGAGATCGGCCCGCATCAAAGCTCCCCACGGGGGCCGTGTAGGCAAATCCATCTTCTTCTCCGCGAAGGTTGGCCGCCCCTTCTATAAAAGCATTGCCCCACGGCCATCCGCCTGAACCATTCCCACCTGCAGCATGTTCCCATTCTGCCTCGGTCGGCAATCGCTTGCCATTCCATCGGCAGTACGCATCTGCGTCATACCAAGTGACACCGACCGCGGGCAGATTCGGCTCGAAAAGATAAGAAACATCATCAAAAAAAATCATAACCTCCTGTTTCGGTCGCTTTGTTTTTTCAATAAACTTCTGATACTGCCGGTTGCTGACCTCTTTGAGGTCAATGAAATAGGGAGAAAGCGTTATGTTGCGGGCTGGCCGTTCATCAAATTCGCCAATCTCCGCCTCGGTTCCCCGAATAACCTCTCCCCCATTGATCAAAACCATCAGGGCAGGGTCCCTCCCGTACGCGGCCACTTTCAGGTGATTAAATCGGGAAGGATCAAGGACAGGCGCTGTCACCACGGCTCTCTGGCGAGTTCTGGCCAACTTTGCATTGGATCGAATCTCGCGCATTCGAACAATCGACGAGAGAACCATCAATAATAAAATGATCCCCAATACAGAGAGGATCGGCCCTTCCTTCATAGCATCAAACTAGAAGTCCCAGCACATCCTCTTCTCGGACCAAGACCGTGCGTTCTCCATCGACTTCAATTTCTCTGACCGCGTATTGCTCATAAAGAATATGGTCGCCCGGCTTAAGCGTGGTTTTTACAAACTTCTTCTCCGCATCTTTTTCTTTTTTTCTGCCTCTTCCTTTTGACTGCTCCTCGCTCACAAACTTCCCTTCCCCTATAGCAATGACCTTCCCCTGATGGGGCGCCTCTTTTGCCGAGTCAGGGATAATAATTCCCCCGGAATAAGATTCTTCCGCTTCATCCTGATCCACAACAACCCAATCTTGTAACGGCTTAATACTCATAAGATATTCTCCTTTTTGTGATTGAAATCCGCCTGAATATAAATGATTCGGCTGAAAAGATCAATGACCCTCATAATGGCATAGCAATTTCATTGCAGAGATCAACGAAATCTTCTTCGTTAATCAGGTGCACTCCCTGCTGATCCTTTGACCACTCCCATGCAGACACATTAAAGCCGCCTGTTGAGATGACCATCATACCATCTAATCCCATTTTTGTTTTATGGTAATAAAGCGTCTCTAACGTCTCCCGGCTAATGGGCCACGCGTGATTCTTATATGCCATCAATGTATAGATCCCATTTTGCTCAAGAAGAATGGCCTCCTCCTTTCCCACGGTTAATATCTTTGTTCGATATCCAATCTCCTCGTAAACGTTGACCACTAATTTCTGAAATGAAGCCGGATCTATTTTGTGAAGCTGACACTTCATCTCAACAGCATTCGCAATCAGCCTCTCCTTTTCGGCCTTATGCACCCGCCTTTGTCCAGTCTTTATCGCTTCTCTCGCCTCGCCAAAAATAGCAATCAGGCTTAACAGCGCTACCAATACAATGACTGCTATTACAAGATAAGACAATCGTTACGTCTCCTTATATTCTGGTCCACTGCCCCCCTCTGGCGGCGTCAGTTGCCCCCCTTTGGCCCCAATCGCCCCGCATTGAACACAGTTCGTGGGATTCATCCGAACGACTTTCTGCCCATTCTCGTCATGCCCCCATTCATAAACATTCGCAGGACAGATATGAATCCACGCCTCCCCAATCGCCTCTGGCACGTGCGTCTCAATACGGATATGGTTGGGCTGGTCATCCCGACTTTTGTTTCCGCTTAAATGGACCGACGAAGTCTTGTCCATTTTTGATAAGGGCGCAGCAAGCAGCGCCCCTGCGGGTATCTCAAGATGCGCCTCCTTATCGGCCTTTGTTTTAAATTGCCATCCTGGAAGTAAACCGCCTGTTGCGGTCATCAGTCCGGCCAGCAATACCCCCGACACAAATCCATAATCAAACGCTTGCCTCATATTCCGAACCTTATAGAGGTCCTTGAAAATAAAAGACTCCCGCATGGCTGTACCATAAGAGGAAATATCTTGTCCCCCCTTTAAGGCAGAGCAGATGGTATCCGCGGCAATAATTCCAGAGGCCATCGCGTAATGGATTCCTTTTAACGCCGGCACGTTGAGTAACGACGCCCCATCTCCAACGATCAACGCGCCGGGAATGGCCAGCCGCTCTGGAATCGCGTAATACCCTCCCTCTGGAATAGTCTTTGCCCCCCATGCGATCCGCTCTCCACCTTTCAAAACCGCTTTGAATAACGAATGCCCTTTCATTTGCTGTAAAAGATCATGCACAGAAAGCGTCGCATCGTGGTATCCCAAACCAACAACAAGCCCCAGTGAGAGCTTGTTTTCCTCCATCGGATAAAGGAAAGAGCCGCCAAACTCCGCGAACTCCTTTCCCCCGCGCAGGGGCCATCCCATTGTATGGATCACGGAAGTATAGGGACGCGGGAGTTCCCACACCTCCTTTACCCCTAGAGAAAAGGTCTGGGGATTCGCCCTCGAAACACCAAAATAGGCAAGCGCCGACTGCGTGAGATGCCCCTGTCCCCCTTCCCCTAATACCGTAGCCTTCGCTAACATCTCGACCCCTTCCTGAAAATTAGCAAGATGCTCACCGGTGCGGCTTTTACTTTTATCGCCGGTTTTAACACCTCGAACAACATTGTTTTCAACTAAAAGCTTGATCGCAGGGGTTTCAGTAAAAATAACGACCCCTAACTGTTCAGCCTCCTTTGCAAGCCACTGACCCAGTCGACTGAGCGATATGGCAAAATTCCCGCGGTTACGCATGGATGGCGGGACAGGAAGGCGATAGGATTTTTGTTCAGATAAAAAATAAAATCTCTCTTCCGCTACGGGCAGATGAAACGGATACGCCCCTATTGGTATTCTCGGAAAAATCTTCTTCAAAGAGATCGGATTGAAGATCGCCCCTGCAAGAAGATGCGCGCCGACATATTTCCCTTTCTCGATCATTGCGACCGGTATTTCACCTAACGCCTCCTTGATGGCCGGCTCTCTGTTTAAAAACTGCATCAGCCGAATCGCCCCCGCAAGGTTTGCCGGCCCTGCCCCTACAAAAAGAACGCCGACTTCCATTCTATTTTCGGGGGGTGCTGTCGGGATACTTATAAATTCATTTGGTGTTGAAGGCGGGGGAAAGTCGGCTGGAATCATTGTTTTGTGATTGAAATCTGTTTAAGTTAATGTGGGAGTCTTGCTCGCTCAGCAGGCGGCGCTCCATCCCGTCGCTCCAAATGCCCCCACCCTCGCAGTCGGCGTTCCGACCGCGCTCTGACGGGCAAAGGTCGGAACGCCGATTGCGGCCGGATCCTCGCCAATATAGTCGATTGAGATTAAAAAAACAAATTCCTTAGAGCCTGATCGGAAATAAGTTGCCCAGTGAACTAATAGCAAAACGATTGCCGAAAGGAAGACGAATACTCTACAATGACCTATGATTACTTTTGCATCTTCCGTATTGGAATCGGTTCGCAACGAGGGAGAACAGGGTTATCCCCAGGAATGTTGCGGACTTTTGGCTGGGAAAAAAGAGGCCAACTCTTTTTTGGTTTACGCGATTGTGCCGATGGAAAATCGTATGGCATCAGACATCTTGGATCGCTATCTCATTGATCCGAAAGAGCGGTCTTGCGCGGAGGAAAAGATTTTCTCCGATAGCATGGAATTGGTCGGCTTTTACCATTCGCATCCTGATCATGATCCCTATTTTTCCCAAACCGATCTTGAAAATTCTGAAGAATATCAGTTTGGAACGCCATGGCTTCCACCGACATACTGCTATCTCGTCATCTCCATAAGAAGTGGCAAGGCGGGGGATTTCGCCGCCTTTGTTATCAAGGAAGGAAAGGCCGAAAAGATAGAGGTAGGGGTTTGATTAATCAAACCCTTACGATGAAAGGAGAAAAAGATATGTCCATTAAAGTAAGAATTCCAACCCCGCTTCGTCCCATTGTGGGCGGGGAGGCGGCGTTACAAATCAAAGCAGAAACGGTTATTGCTGTGCTGGATCAAATCGAAAAAGATCATCCCGGATTCAAATCGCGCATTTGTGATGACGCGGGGAAGACCCGCCGATTCGTGAATATCTTTGTCAATAGCGAAGATATCCGCTATTTAGATGGAATGAAAACAGCGCTTCAAGACGGCGATACCGTGTCGATTGTCCCGGCTGTGGCCGGAGGGATACAGACGTATCAAGAGAGGCTTGCTGGCTTGAAGAAGACGCTCAAAGAGATTGCACCTGAAGATGTCCAAAAAATGATTGGGGGAAAGGAGAAGGTCACACTGATCGACGTTCGGGAGTCGGAGGAGTATCGCGGCGGCCACTTGCCCTTCGCCGTTTCCGTCCCGCGCGGTTTTTTGGAAATGCGGATTGAGGAGGCGGCTACGGATCGTGCGGCCCCATTGGTGCTCTATTGCGCGGGAGGGATTCGATCTTTATTTGCAACCGAGACGCTCAAAAATATGGGGTATACCTCTGTTGTCTCGATGTCCGGCGGGTTTTCAGGCTGGACACGGAAAGGATTTTCCATCGAAACGCCAACGCTCCTTTCCGAAAAGGATCGCCGTCGTTACAGCCGCCATCTTCTCATTCCGGAGGTTGGCGAGGAGGGTCAAATCAAACTGTTAAAAAGCAAAGTCCTGATTATCGGAGCCGGAGGACTTGGTTGTCCGGCGGCCTATTATCTTGCCGCCGCAGGTTGCGGAACATTAGGCCTCGTTGATTTTGACGTTGTGGACGAATCGAATTTGCAAAGACAAATCCTGCACACAACCGATCGCGTTGGGACATCGAAAATCAAGTCGGCGATGCAGACACTTTCAGCCTTTAATGGCGATGTGCGGATTATCCCTTTTGAAGAACGGATCAGTTCATCGAATATCGAAAGGATTATGCAAGCGTTTGATATTGTCGTCGATGGCAGTGATAATTTCCCCACTCGGTATCTCGTCAATGACGCCTGCGTGAAGCTAAAAAAGCCGTGTGTTCATGGGTCTGTCTATCGGTTTGAGGGACAGGTTACCGTGTTTGATCCGCAACGCGGCGGCCCTTGCTATCGGTGTCTGTATAAAGAACCGCCGCCGCCGGAGCTTGCGCCCTCCTGCGCGGACGCAGGGGTATTGGGGGTGCTTCCGGGTGTCATCGGTCTTTTGGAGGCGGTGGAAACGGTCAAACTTATTCTTGAAATTGGCGATCCTTTGATAGGACGGGTCGTTTGCTATGACGCGCTGGAAGGGTCATTTCAAACATTTATCCTTCGGAAAGACCCGGCCTGCGATTATTGTAAGGAAGGGGCCGTTTTCCCCGGATTTATTGATTATGATTATTTTTGCGCCAGCAAGGGGCTTACCACCCCTAGCCCCTCCTAAAATAGGAGGGGAATGTTAAGGATATATGCTCCCCTCCTTAGTCAAGGAGGGGGTGGGGGTGGTTTGTGGATACATGGCTTCTTAAATTTAGACCGTGGAAATAAATAACAT
>JACPZM010000027.1 GCA_016195485.1 Candidatus Troglogloeales bacterium
CATTTGACACACCAAGTTGGTTTGTTACAGTGTTCACAGGTTGGTTGATTTGGGGCGTCTAAATAATCGAGTCTGTGTCTATAGGCATCATCACCGGGGCTAACCATGTAACGGGTCAGGCTTTCAAGATTGCAAGTTGAGAAGGAGAGGGTGTAGGGTTTAGCGATTACACACAGTCGCCCAACAAGGCGTTGCAGCGGACGCGCAGGGAGCGCGCCGCTGAACGCGGAGACCCCCCAAAAGCATCCGTAGCTGCCACCACGGTCTCCTCGTACTTCCGCCCCGACAGACCCCAAAGCGCCTGCTGCAACAACTCTTCCGAAAAGGCCCCTGGCGCCTTCAACTTCTCATAGCTCCAATTTTCGATAGAAACGCCCATCATTGAAACCATTCGTGGTGAGCCTGTCGAACCACATTTATCCTGTCTGTTCACCATTCGACAAGCTCATGGCGAACGGTAGGTGGTAGCTCATTGGCGCAGTTGCTATCGAGAATCAGCATAACTCCTTAAAAGGACCTCTCGTCCCTGCAACACATCTTTCACCCGAGGGTGAAAAACCCGTACCTTCTGATCCCCCAGATAAACCGAGCCCCGTTGAGAGGCCCACTTCTTTAAAGCCGGATCGGTCGGAGCATATTCCGGCGCCGTCATCTCTTCTCGATCCATCGACATAATCGTCTCGGCAAACATCTTCCCGATCTCCAACATCGTCTCATCAAAGGCCGTTTTGCCCTGAACCCAAATCCGAAACATCCGATCCCTCAGCCCAACCTCTTCCGGTAAACTCCTAAACCCTCTTGCTACTTGCTTCCTCAATCGTGTATCTTTTCTCATCGGTGTGGCTCCTTTCTTTTAAAGTTAAATCCCACTGTGGATTATCCCACAGCAGGAGCCACCCGATACAGTTTCAACTAAAAATCATAGAACCTTACCTCTTTCAGCGATATAAAATCGCCGTCTGGATATAGGGTATATCCTTTAACGGCTTTCTTCATGACGGCCACATTCTGTGCGTGCCACAGATTGATATAAGGAAGTTCCTCGGCTAGAATTTCTTGCACCTCTTTGTAAATGATCTTTCTTTTATCGCGATCTATTATTACCCGTCCCTCTTCCACAAGATGGTCGATCCGTTCATTTTGATACCGTACTCGGTTTGATCCGTTTGGAGGAACCGATTGGGAATGGAAAAGATCGTAGTAGATATCGGGGTCGGAAACGCCCACCCACGAAAGAGAAAAGATCTGAAAATTTCCTGATTTAATATCTGAATAGTAGGTGCCCCATTCGTAACTCTTTATGGTGACGGCAATTCCAATACGTGAAAGCTGTTCCTGTATTACCTCGGCAACCCGCCGGGAAAGCTCGTTCTGGGAGGTTTTATAGGTTAAACGAAACCGCGTCCCCGATGAATCGGGCAAAAATTTAGCCTCATCTAAAAGTTGCGACCCCCTTTGCGGATTATACACAATCTCTTTTGTCGTGACGTGCGCCCAATGTTGATTTGTCAGAAGATTATTTGCCGGAATCGCGAAACCGCGGAAGATATATTTTGTAATCTTTTCCTTGTCAATCGCGTGGGCTATAGCCTGTCTCACCAATTTATTTTTCAGGACCGGATCGGAAAGATTAAACCCCAGATAAGAATAAGTCGTGCTGGGAGCGATCTCTATTTTGAGCTTCGGGTCTTGTTGAAGACGCGGTATAGCGTCCGGAGGAAAGGCATTTTGAAGTAGATCAATATTCCCTTTTGAAAGCTCCAAGAGTCGGGTGGAGTCTTCCGGGATAATCCGAAACAGGAGTTTTTGAATATCTGGCTTACCTCCAAAGTAATTAGGAAAGGCGCGTAGTTCCACAGCATGATCGAGTTCATAAGAAACAAAAGAGAAGGGGCCGGAGCCTACCAGTCGAGAGGAAAATTGATCTGGGTTTTTTTCTGCGATATGTTTGGGAATAATGCCGCGGCCAATATCGACAAGAAAAGGGGCATAAGGTTTCTCCAAAATAAAAGAGATTGTCGTTGCATTGGGCGTTTCAATCCTTTTGATGATTTCATACGTCTTTTTATGAGGGGAGGCGGTGGCCTCATCTAAAATCGATTCATAGGTATATCGCACATCTTCGGAGGTAAGACTGTGTCCATCATGAAAGCGGACATCCTTTCTGATATAAAAGGTGTAGCGCGTATTATCTTTTATCTCCCATCGTTCCGCAAGATCAGGAACGATCTCGCCTTCTTTGTCCACTTTTACAAGGGCGCTGAAAAGGAGATGGTCGATCCGTTCAGAATAGGCATCGGTTGCAAACCTCGGATCAAGTTGTGTTGGGGCGGAGTCTAATGCCACGACGAAGGGCTTATCCTCCGCAGTAGGCAAAGGCGCCAAAGTGCAGGTTGTGAAAAAAAGGGCGATAAAGGATGCGCGAAGAAAAAACAATCCCGGCTTCAAATGAATATGCCCCGAAAACATCCGACATTGAACGACAAACAGACGAAATGCCCTTGCGGAAAGCCCCATCTCGATTGCGTGTGTGTCCTTAATACTGCTTCACAGTAGTCTCCTGATAGTCATCTGTCAAGATCGCGCATTGCCTCGGGTGTGAGACAAATTTGTACTGCAGTTCAGACAGTAGCAACGGGTGTCAAAACTCCCCCCTGATAAGGGGGGTTGGGGGGTTATAACCACCATGTCAGAAAGACATTCAACCCCCTCAATCCCCCTTATCAGGGGGAAGGGCAGACAAGAAACGCCCAATTGCGGCAATCACTCACCCCCTACTGGTCCCTACTGTCTGAATTGCAGAAAAAACAGAGGGGGCATTGATCCCTTGTGTAGACTGCGAGCCTGTCCATCATACTGCAGGCCGGCGCCTGTTAATTAGAGACCAAACTTTTTCCGGGTCATGAGTTTCTTGATTTTTTTGTCTCCGAACCAGACCTTGGTGTTTTTCTCCATGTCGATCATCTCGAGGGTCACTTGGAAGTATTTGTATTTTTGTTTCCCTGTCTGCGAAATAGCCATGTTGTTATCTGCTTCTTCCTCAAAAGAGTTAATGACCCCTTTGAGCATATATATATACGCGCATAATTAAACGGACATATTGGTTATAAAAATGGGTGGAGATATCCTTGGATTTGTTCAGGATGTTTTTGGATGCCATTGAAGACACGGGTCAATGTTTCCAATAATTCCCCTTCTGTGGCAAAGTAA
>JACPZM010000079.1 GCA_016195485.1 Candidatus Troglogloeales bacterium
AGTATCCAGTAGGTCGAGAAATAACAAAAGCAGAACTGGAGTCGATCAATATTATCCGTCAGGCTTTTCACGGTGAGTGGAACTACACCATTCGACCACGCCAATCCGCCAAACTGTAAATGTTATTTATTTCCACGGTCTAACTGTCGCGGCGTTTCAATTTATGCGCGACGAAATCGCGGAGCGCAGTGCGGGTGCGTTCCAGTTTCCACGGTTCGGTGATGTGAACAATCAGTACGTCAACAAGTTCTCGGTCGGGTGATTCGTAGGTTCCCAGACGTATACAACTGCGGACATTCTTTGCGAAGGGTTCGGGAATGGCCATCTGTTGCGCCTTCTCCTCGTTGAACCCATTGAGGAGTTCTTTGACGAATTGATGGAAGCGTCCCTTGTCAAAGGGCTTTGGAAAAGTTTCGGCAATAAGGGCGCGCGCTTGCTGGGGGTTCATGATTTGCGCCGGATTTTGTACGCGACTTTGGTATCGGATAAAACCAAAGGTTTGGTTTCTCCCTTGGGCGCGATGGTCACGCGAATGGTTGCGCCGAGACCCTCGGCAACGCGGCGCAACATGGTCAGGGAGTGGCCTTCGTATGACGGAGATTCAAGGCGACTGATGTTTTGCTGTGAAGTATGTAGCTTGCGGGCAAGCTCTTTCTGGGAAAGGCCCGCCTTTTCTCGAAGCGCAGCAATCTGCAACGCCACGTCCCATGCCTCGCCAGACCTTTCAAACCGCTCGGCAAAGACAGGATCTTTTAGTTGCTCCTCCAGATAAAGGTCAAAGTTGGTCTTTTTCATGTTTCAAATCTTTTCTGCCAGTTCCGCATTCTATCCTGTGCTGTATCAAGATCGCGGGCCGGGATAGATTGGCCTTTATTGCGTACGCCATGAACCGCAATAATGCGCCGGCCCCTCATAAAGAACCACAGTACGCGCGCGTTCAACTTGCCTACGTGCCGTAACTCAAACAGGCCGCCACCCAGCGACTTGGACAGCGGCTCACGGTGATACTGGCGATTTCGCAACATTGCCAAGCCTCGGAGCACCGCCGCATGGTCATCAGGTGCGCTCTGCTTGAGTTCATCCAGAAACTCCTGCACAGGCGAACCTCCGCCAGCATTGATATAAAATTCTACCGTAAACTCCATAATAATGCAACATCAATTATGATGTTATTTCTTTTCGAGTTGAACAAGCCATGATGATAAAATCACCTCACGCTTTGCTTGCGCCTGATGTGCGTGCGAGGACGGACTGGTCTGGAACAGTTCGGGTTTGATGTTATGACGCAGAATCGCCAGAACTTTGAGTGGCTGGATTTCATCCTTTAATTTTGCGGCGACTTTCTTGGCGGTGGCTTTTGGCAACGCGCCGTCTTCTAACAGCAGAATAACCTTACCAATAAATTCCTCATCGTCTTCGGTGAACTGCTGACAGCGGCGAATCTCTTTGGATTTGAGGCGTTTTAAGATGTAGGAGACATTGCGGTCGCCACGATGCGTTGATTCGGACTGCTCGGCTTCGGCAGTGGTGGCCGTAAAAAACGCAGCTTTGTTTTTGTCCAGTAAGTCGTAAAACTCGCGCGGGATGGATGTTCAGTAGTCGCTTGTTTGCCAGATGTGCTGAGAAAAAACTTGTCGAGTTTGCCTTGTCGGAAGTAGGTGAGGAGCGCGGGAAGGGTAGCACAGGCATCCTTGCCTGTGGATTGGCTATCATCACAGACAGGAATGCCTGTGTCACACTGCCGAGTGGCCCGCGCCTTTTTGGGCAGACGTTTAATCTGCTCAAAGAGCCCGGGGTTCTTGTCTCGGACAGTGCGGATTTCGGTGAGGAATTTCAGCTCCGTCTCCTCATTCTCGTCTTCGCCAGTGATGGTTTTCCTGGAATTCCATTTTGCGAACAGGTCATGCGACAGTATCTCCTCCCCATCGGTCAAAAGTTTTGCGTCCGCGCCGAGCATTTGAATGAAGGCGTGGATTTTTGCCTCTGCGGCTTCCTTGAGCTTGATGAGATCATTGCCTTCATCCGTTGGGAAAAAATTATAGGTATGAATCTTGTCGAACTTTGTGTCCACGCGGTTGACGCGCCCGACGCGCTGAATGAGCCGGGTGGGATTCCACGGGAGATCGTAGTTGATGACGATATTGGAGCGGTGCAGATTCACCCCTTCGGCAAGAACTTCGGTGGCAACAAGGATGCGGTAATCGTCCTTGGGGCTAAATGCCTTGGCATCAAAGTTGGTGATGACTTCCTCGCGGACACTTTCGAGTGAACTGCCAGTGAAGCGCAGGACTTTAGGTTCGACTTCTGCTCGGATTTTTTCCGCCAGATAATCGGCGGTTTCCCTGGACTCGGTAAAGATGATGAGCTTGCCGCTTTTGAGCAGTGGCGTTTTCTTCAAGATGTCCAGGAACGCTTCCCACTTGGGGTCGCGGGTGACCTTTTTCCAGTGCGTGCTGATGGTCTTCAGGGCTTTGAGATCATTGTTCAAGTCGGTGACAAACTCCGGCTTGAAATCATGGGCGGAAAGTTTTTCAGCCTTGTCCTCATCTAATAATCGCTCAATGGACTCCTGATCGTCTGATTCAAGCAGTTCAAAGATTTTAGTGGCGTATTTCTTGCTAATGAAAACGTGGCCTTTGTGAAACTCGGCGATGACGCGCTCATAAGTGCGGATGAATCGTTCGAGTGTGGACAGAAACGCGGTGAAACTGCTTTCGAGCCGCTTTACCGTGAGGATTTTCATGAACTTGGCAAGGTTGCTTTGCCTCTGTACATCCTGCGCGTCGCGTGCGCCCATATAATAGACAAGCGGCGTGTATCGGGCGTACTTAAAGTCGTGCGTCAATGAATGGACGGTCTCGTCAAAGACTTCGGCTTCAGTCTTATTGAATTTGTAGAAGAGCGGTTCAGGGTTAACGACTTCGGGAAATTTGAAGCCCTGCCGCTTCAAATCTTCGCCGTAGTATTTCTCAATCTCGGTGCGGGTGCGGCGGATCATCAAGTACTTGAGGATTTTCTCGCGGGTCTCACGCGCATTTTCCTGAACAGTTTTGAAATACTGTTCCCGATCACGCTGGCGGTCAAGTTTCTTGATCCTTTGTTGCATTTTCCCAAAGAAGGATTCGAGATTGCGAACATTCGGGATCGTGCTGTTCTTGCCGGGCTGAAACAGTTTGATCTGACTCAAGATATCCTGTGGCGTATTATTGAGCGGCGTGGCGGAAACGAGAACCACGCGCTTGCCTCGGCAAATCTGCGCAAGCAATTCGTAGCTTTGCGTCTCCTCGGTGCGAAAGCGGTGCGACTCATCAATAAAAACGGTCTTGAACTTCGAGAGGTCGCTATCTATCAGTGATTCCAGTTTGCCAATGGACTCGCACCGGTAGCCGCGCACACCAAATTCTCGGAAGACGTTCGGCCATGCGCCAGGATTGTGTTCGTCGAGCAGATGCGGCGGGGCGATGACAAGACAAGGTTCGTTGATCTGCTGGGCCAACAGCGCGGACATATAGGTTTTGCCCAAGCCGACCACGTCGGATAAAAACGCGCCGCCGTATTCATCAAGCACCTTGCGCGCGTTTAATACGGCCTCCTCCTGATATTTCAGTTTCTTGAAGCCCGTGGGCAGGTAAATATCCGCAATCTCGTCCGGCAAGTTAAGTTCGTTGCGGAAATACTCGTATAGGAACTTCAGGTAAAGCTCATAAGGTGTGAACTGCGCATAGGGCGATTGGGTTTCAATGGTCTGAACAAAATCTTTTGAGACTTCAACGGCGACTTTCCAAAGCGCGTTGAATTTGGCGAGAGCAAAGTCGTAATCGGAGCGGTTTTTCAATTCGACATTGAACTCCAGATTTTCCACAAGACCCGCTTCTGTAAAATTGCTTGATCCCGTGATGACCCTGCCCTTGTCACGGTCGTCTTCATGAAACGTCATAATGTAGAGCTTGGCATGGACGCGCTCGGACGGATAAGCGCGGATTTCCAGTTTGCTCGACTTAATCCACGCCACAAATTTTTGGATGCCTTCCTCCACGTTGACGGTGTCTTCCGACTTTTCCAGTTCATCACAGAGCTGGCTTACTGCGGCCGTCCTTGCCTGCGCGTGTGATTCCAAAACCAGTTGCTGCTGTTTGCCCTCCTGGATGAGATTGTAAGTGGCGTGGTCGGTCTTGATGCCGATAAGAATCCGAATCTTCTCGGTTTCCGTGAGTGCGGGATGGAGTCTATAAAAACCGCTGATGAAGAAGTAACCGACGAGACAATCGAACAGACGCGTGTTATCACCAAGCAGGACGGAAAAGCGGTCACGCAAAGAACCGGCCTCGTTCGTTATGAATGTCAGATCAGATGATCCCGTCCATCCCTCATTTTTTATTGCGACGGCCCGCAATTTTGCCTTTTCCAATTCTTTTTGCCGCCCATTGCGCCCGCGCAGGCGTTTTCCCCAATTCAAATGCCTCATGGAGTGCGCGCACTGCAAGTTCGGCATATTTCGCGTCAACGACACAAGAGATTTTAATCTCGGATGTTGAAATCATAATAATGTTAATCCCTTCGCAGGCTAATGTTGTAAACATTTTTGCCGCCGTGCCCGAATGCGATCGCATACCGACCCCGACAATCGAGACCTTAGCGATATTGTCCATCAATCCTATTGCTTCTACCCCCAGCTCCGATTTTAATTTTGAAAGAGTCTTTCTGGCCCGCTCCGCGTCCCCTTTTGGCACGGTGAAGGAAAGATCGGTCAATCCCGCCTGTCCAATGTTCTGAATGATCATGTCAATCACTACCGATTCTTCCGCAATGGCCGAAAAGATTTTTGACGCGATTCCGGGTTGATCCGGCACGCCGACTAATGTAATTTTGGTTTGATTTTTGTCGCAGGCAACCCCGGACACCACCTCTTGTTCCATCTCCTTATCCTCCTTGGTGACCAGCGTGCCCGGATCGTCCGTAAAAGAGGATCGTACACAAACAGGCACCTGATATTTCATCGCAAACAAAACCGATCTCGGTTGCAACACTTTTGCCCCTAATGAGGCCATCTCCAACATCTCCTCGTAGGTAATTTTTAAAAGTTTTCGCGCAGACGGAACCATGTTCGGATCGGCCGTATAGACGCCATCCACATCGGTATAGATATCACATCGATCGGCCGCAAGAACCGCGGCCAATGCCACGGCGGTCAAATCGGAGCCGCCACGACCCAATGTTGTTACATCCGAATTTTGATTGATCCCCTGAAAACCGGCCACGACCGGGACAATCCCATCAGCCAGCGCATCTTTTAATCGTTCCGCAGTGATTTTTTCAATCCGCGCGTTCGTATGAGCGCCATCGGTTTGGATTCCCACCTGCCTTCCCGTGAAGGAACAGGCTTTCACCCCTTCAGCCTCCAACGCTATTGCTAAAAGCGCCGTGGTCACCCGCTCTCCCGTGGAAAGCAACATGTCCATCTCCCGTGCGCCGGGAGAGGCAGAAGCCTGATGCGCTAGTTTTATCAATCGATCGGTCTCTCCCGCCATCGCCGAGACAACAACAACGACTTGATCCCCCGCTGATTTTGCCTTCACAATACGGCGAACCGCCACGAAAATGCGATCGATATCACTTACAGAAGTGCCGCCATATTTCTGAACAATTAATGCCATCGGGTGGAAGATACCACTTCAAGAAGGAAAGTAACAAGACCTATTCGATCCTTAAAACTGCGCAAAACATTCTGCTAAAGCGATTTTATTGGCAATTTCGTCTTGGCTCAAAAACATTATTTGATATTCGTCTTGTAAAACAGGAGCTCCGCCCGCAGTCGGCGTTTCGACTCCCTCTCGCTCAATGTAGATCGTCGGAATAAACTTTATAAGACTGGGAAGATATTGTTTTGCAATCTCTCCGTCAACACACTCCTCAAGATCGTCTGTCAGCAAAACCGACGCGCCAGAGGATAGAATAAGCTCCACTTTAATGTCGCAAGCCGCTAACCCTAAGGCGACTCGAATTCCCTCGCAGGCACGATGACTTTTTTTTGCATCGCCCTGAACGAATATAACAATATGGGAAGCCATTCGTTAAAACGCTAGGAACCTATCGCACCCTTTTATAATGTTTGCGAGGACAACCAATCCCGCAAATACCACCTTATTATTCTGGGGAACGCCTCGACGCCCCGCGCCATAAGCACATGCAAAGAGGTGAACGCCGGAATCGGCCAGCGCATCGATTGCAGGCTGGCCAATGTTCAAAACGCCGTCGTCAATAAAGTAAAGATAGACCGTAATCCCTGCACCGACGGCCTGACTTGCCAAAGAGATCACCGTTTCCAAATTTTTATTTTCAGGAGGGGTTGATAGCAGGACCCCTAATTTCTTTTTGTCCATTAGCCCGCTAAACCTACCACCCATTGACAAGATATAGCAACTCTTTGTATGGTTCCCTCTCGTCATTCATTTGCCGAGATAGCTCAGTCGGTAGAGCAGAGGCCTGAAAAGCCTCGTGTCCGCAGTTCGATTCTGCGTCTCGGCACCCGCGTGAAAATCTCCATGATTACAACAAAGTTATGGATATTACCAAGTGCGTAGAGGTCAAAAGAGATAGGGTCTGTTCTAAAAAAATGGCAGAATATGTCAAAAATTCTGGTTTACTCTCTCGCTTTTCTCTTCATAAAATCTTCATATTGCCTTCATCATTCCTTCACAAACGACTGTTACAGTTACAGCAGGCAGGCAACAAAGAAAGTAAGACAGGCAACTGCAAAGGAGGAAAATAATATGGCTGGAAAACTCAATATTGTTTGGCAATATCAGCTCTGTATAATAATCGCTCTTTTCTTCTTAACCAGTCCGATTCATGGGGCGCAGATGGGCGATCCGGAGGATAAAGGCCCGACCGCAACCGAGAAGGCCGTCTTTGCTGGAGGCTGTTTTTGGTGTATGGAACATGCCGTCGATGACTTACCGGGTGTCATTTCAACAACAGCGGGGTATACCGGTGGACACAATCAATCCGACTTACGAAGAGGTTTCCGCAGGAGGCACCGGACATGCCGAATCGGTATTGGTTGTCTATGATCCTCAAAAAATAAGTTTTGCCAAGTTGCTTGACGTCTTCTGGCACAACATTGATCCCACGGTGAAAGATCAACAATTTTGCGATCATGGGAATCAATACCGAAGCGCCATTTTTTATCAAAATGACGATCAGAAAAAAAGTGCGGAGGCATACAAAAAGTCACTTTTGGGGACAAAGCGATTTAAAAATATCTATACGGAGATTGCCCCGGCCTCGCCATTTTATGCCGCGGAAGAGTATCATCAGCACTATCATAAAAAGAACCCTATTCGCTACAAATTTTATCGGACGAGTTGCGGCCGCGATAGCCGCCTTGATGATATTTGGGGGAAAGTAAAATAGATTACAAGAAAGGAGGATAAAAATGAATAGAAGATTTTTTTTAAAACAGCTTGGGGGGGTCGTACCCCTTCTTGCCTTGGGTGGCATTCCTTTCGCGCGGTTGGCGTGGGGTGGCAGGGATTCAGATGCCAGAATCGTTGCAGGTGTAGAAAGAATTAAAAAATCGAAGGAGGAGTGGCGGCGTCTGCTTACGCCTGCAGCTTATGATGTCCTTTTTGAAGAAGATACGGAACGCCAAAATTCCAGCCCATTGAACAAGGAAAAACGCTCTGGCATTTTCCTTTGCGCGGCTTGTTACAATCCTCTCTTTTCTTCCGAAGCCAAATTTGATAGCGGAACAGGGTGGCCGAGTTTCTTTCGATCTATTGAAGGGCATACTGAAACCAAACTGGACTTTAAGCTGATTCTCCCCAGAACAGAGTACCACTGTATGCGATGTGGCGGCCACCAAGGACATCGGTTTAATGATGGCCCGCCGCCTACCGGACAACGTTGGTGTAATAACGGCGTCGCCCTCCTGTTTGTGCCTCAAGGCACGCCTGTTCCGCCACTGAGAACTTAATGGATGGAAGAGACAGACAAACAAAGCGGGCTTTCCTCGAAAGTAAAGCTGGGAATGGTTCTGGCGGTCTTTGCGGCGCTTTTCGTGCTAGCCAAATATCTCAACGTTCAGGAACTTCTCAAAAAATCGCTGGATGCAATTTCGGGTCTGGGTCCGTTGGGTGATCTCATTTTTATCAGCATCTACATTCTCGCGTCCGTTTTGTTTCTGCCGGGAGCCATCCTCACACTCGGCGCCGGCGCATTTTTTGGCGTGGTGAAAGGTTCGATGCTGGTTTCTGTCGGTTCCACTCTGGGCGCAACCTGCGCGTTTCTCGTCGGGCGGTATGTCGCTCGCGATTGGGTGGTGAAGAAAATCGCAGGGAACGAGAAGTTCAAGGCGATTGACAAAGCTATAGGGGGCGAGGGGTGGAAAATTGTCGGGCTGACCCGACTTTCGCCTGTTTTTCCATTCAGCCTTTTAAACTACGCTTACGGGGTTACGAACGTGACGCTCAAAGATTACTTTTTTGCTTCTTGGATCGGGATGATCC
>JACPZM010000028.1 GCA_016195485.1 Candidatus Troglogloeales bacterium
AGGTCCCGTACGATGTTTACCCCGTGTGTTGACCTCTCCGGTCAATGAGAAGCTCCTGCATTCCCGCATTATGAGCCCCTTCTACGTCATATATTAGATGATCACCAACATGGATAGCATCTGATGGAGCGCAGTGAGCCTTTTTTAAAGCCAGTTGAAAAATACGAGCAGAGGGTTTTGCGATGCCTGCCTCCGATGAGATCAAAGAGAATCCTCGCGCGCATCATCGATCGGATCGGAATAAGGCGCGATCCGTATACAATGGCATTCGGCGGGGTTGAGATCGGGAGCATAAAGCCAAAACTGGCTCCCAGCGTGGCGCCTAGGGCCGGTGGAATGGGGTTTACCCCGGAAACCTCCGCAATCCCGATGACCACCGGGATCACCATATTGGCCGAGGCGGTATCCAGAGCAGCACGGCGGTTCCAAAGACAAACAGGGTATTTTTTTCAGCCGTTGTCCATCCGCCTAAACCCTTCTTTTGACTTTCAATAAAATCGGCCATACCGGAGAGGATCAGCTCCTTCGGCGGATAGAGCAGGGATAAGAGTAAAAAGAGCAAAAGGTACATCAATAAAACCATCGGTACGCCAAACTGCATCCATTCAAAAAAAGAGATCTGCCGTTTACTTGACTTTTGTTATTTAGATAGAGTATGATTTGCGTGGCTCGATAGGTTTCGAGTGCAACAGAGCAGAAAACAACAAAAAAGGAGAGACGTAAAATGAAGAAGGGTTTAACTTATCTATTAGTCGCTGGGGTTATGGTTGCAAGTCTTGCCACGGTCAGCTTTGCAATGAAAACACACGAAGGGATGATCAAGGGTGAAGTTACAAAGATTGACGGGGAGATGGTCACGGTAAAGGATGCTGAAGGAGAAGAGCATATGCTACATGTTGATCCAGAGTCAAGCAAGAAAGAAGGAGAGATTACAGTGGGTGCCATGGTCGAGGCCGATGCCGACGATAAGGGCCACGCCAAGTCCATTAAGGTAGAAGCAATGAAAGAGATGGACAAAGATATGAAGAAGTAAAACGCTTTTTCTAGTCAGTCTGTTATGGGGGGGTGCCATTGCTACCCCCCATAACATCCCTTATATTTTTTATAGACTTCCGTAGATTTCTCGCAGGTCCCGTACGATGTTTACCCCGTGGTGTTGACCTCTCCGGTCAATGAGAAATGCCTGCATTCCCGCATTATGAGCCCCTTCTACGTCATATATTAGATGATCACCAACATGGATAGCATCTGATGGGGCGCAGTGAGCCTTTTTTAAAGCCAGTTGAAAAATACGAGCAGAGGGTTTTGCGACGCCTGCCTCCGATGAGATCGTGATTGTTTGAAAAAAATAAGAAATTTTAAGATTCTTCAGAATCGATTCGATACGGGAATCAAAATTTGAAATGAGGCCAAGAGGATGGTTCAATGCCGAAAGATGCTCCAATACCTCCATTGTTTCAGGGAAGAGCGTCCAAGCCTTTTCCTTTTCGCCGTGGCCTTGTTGAAAGAAAGAATAAATTTCTTCAAAAAATGCGTCAAACTCTGGAAAAGTGATTCCCTCAAAAACGAGTCTTACCAGGGCGCGCCACCATGCCTTCTCCCCTGTTTTGTTTGCCACAGGAGAAGCGTTTTCATAAATTTCATGAAAACGCTGATCTATATGCAAAGCGTCTACGTGAACGCCATATTTCTCAGCAATACGACCGTAGTGGAAACCAACGCCATGACTGACATAAAACAGCGTTCCCGCCGCGTCAAAGAAGATCGTCTTTTTTTTATGCATCTAGTGCTTGACTGGCACAACACCGACCTGCGGCATCTGGGCTAATCCACTTTTACGGGCATGTTCCTCAAACGCTTTATTTCCCCAGAAAAAAGCGCCCGGGATCGTGGTCGGCACCACCGCAACGTAAAAGAGGACCCGGCCTATCAATTCGTGAAAAATCGCCTGCACAAAGAGAATCCCCCACAGGAAAACTCCCAATCCAGGCCACCATCCGATAATAAGGCGCGACAACGCCTGCGATTGAAACGCAAAAAGAATAGCGCCAATCATTAAAACGACTAAACTAATATGGCGGGCAATATAGGTTTTTCCAAAACGATTGAGCATGATCATTCGGGAGACTGCCGCCTCCTCTCCCTTTCTGTTTAGATATCGGATGTGGGCCAGTAAGGACACTTCCTGTAATAACACGCCCATTAAAAGAGGCCACGCAAGAAAAGAAAAAATAGAAACGGTTTTTTCGTCTGTATAGAGTGCCGTCAGGCCAGAAATAAAGCCAATCAAAAGGGGGCCTAATATCAGCGCACTCGCCGTAAACACACCGCCCGTATGCCAGTGATTCCAAAAGGGCCGCGCAGGAATTCGGTAACAGCAAACCATGCAATAAAGGCCAATCGGCCCCACCATTGCCGCACCCCATAAACAGATCAGGGCAGGGAGAATGATGAATGGAGGAGATAGCCATAACAAGGTAGATGGGATTGCCATTATTCCCGCATACCCCGCCAGAAGACCAAAAAATGTCCCCGTGGTGAAAATCTCACGACTGACCCATGAATGACGCAAATTATTAATGGCACGGTAGAAGAATTGCGGCTTGCCCAGGTGCATTGTGGAAGAAAACATCCCATAAAATAAAAGCCCAATAAGAACAAAAAGTGTTCCCTTCAGTGTCGTCGGATGGGTTGCGATTAAATTTCCTATCGGATTTGTATTTGGAGAGAGCAGCGAGAAAAAGAGCGACAGGAAGCCCCCTAAAACCATCTGATAAAGAAGGGTGAATTGAACCAATGAATCCTCGCGGGAGCGCAAGTAAGAAAGGCCCCATCCCATCCGCGGTTGGCCTCCCGACTGTTTTGTTGGTTCAATCGGTTTTATCTTATAGCGGCCATTATTGAATTTATCCGCAGTTGGCGTTCCGACCTTTTCATAAAAAAACGGGTCGTTGTCGGCGCGGGTCATCTGTGCAGGCAGCGATCTTTTTTGCTCAAATCGGATATTAGGCCGTGTAATAGCGGGATCTGGAAAACCGGGGATATCGAGTTTTGCCTGCTGCGCAACGTTTGGAATCGATTCAATCACGCCAAAATCCAACGCATTACTTAAACATGCGGAAACGCAAGCTGGCTTTAAGCCGTCTTCCAATCGGTCGACACACATATTACATTTTTGGACTTCCCCTTTTACCGGATCAAGAATTGGGGCGTTGTAAGGACAGACCCATGTACAGTACCCGCAGCCAAAGCAGATATTCGGGTCTTGCAGCACCGCGCCATATTCCACATATTTTGTATAAGCCAGCGTGGGACACCCCTTCAGACAGACAGGGTCCTCACAATGATTGCATGCCATTGAGATGTTGACCCGCGCAAAATTAGGATAAGTCCCCCCTTCGACATAACCGACCTTGCGATACGATAAATGCGCCGGTGTGCCGTTCTTTTCAGCGCAAGCGGTCTCGCAGGCGTGACAGCCGATACAATTATCGGCCACAAAATGAAACCCGTGCTGCTTGTAGCGATTGGGGTTATGAGAAAGAATCTCCTGTCCGTTAATCGAAAGTGGTTTGTCTTTTAAATCAGGATAAGTCTGACCTAAATCAATAGGCGTATGATACTGCGATTCCATTTCAGCCACTTCAAAGGATCTCACTCAACTTTTTTTTATAAGGGGAAGATTCAGTGGAGTTAGTGGGGAAGACTCCGCCTCCTGCTGATTCCAACCGGGGTTTACCTTTTTTACAATATTCATTACCGCCGGATCAATGATATCAATAAACGGTTTGGGATAAAGACCAATCCAAAACATCAGGATAATCAGCGGAACCATATAGGCAATCTCACGCGAATTCAGGTCGGACAAAATCTTATTTTCAGGTTTATCTAAAGGGCCAAACATCACCCGCTGAAAAAGCCAAAGCATATAGGCCGCGCCCAGAATAATTCCGATAACAGCGATTCCCGCAAACGCCTTGTTATATTGAAACGCCCCAACAAGAATCAAGAACTCCCCGATAAAACCATTGAGTCCGGGCATTCCTATTGATGAAAACATCGTGACGGCAAAGAGCGCCGCAAGAATTGGCATCTGATAGGAAATACCGCCAAAATCCGCAATAAGACGGGTATGCCGCCGTTCATAGAGCATCCCAACGATCAAAAAGAGCGCCCCCGTCGAAATTCCATGATTGACCATCTGGAGAATCGAACCGGTTAACCCCTGTGGGTTCAGGGCAAACATCCCCAACATCACAAAGCCTAAATGGCTGACAGAAGAATAAGCGACCAGCCGCTTGATATCTTTTTGCGCCAGCGCCAAAAACGCCCCGTAGACAATTCCAATGAGAGAAAGGCCAATCATCATCGGCACGAAGTAATGGGAGGCTTCTGGAAATAGAGGAAGGCAAAAACGGATAAAACCATAAGTTCCCATCTTCAATAAAACGCCCGCAAGGACGACCGACCCTGCTGTCGGGGCATCGGTATGGGCGTCTGGAAGCCATGTATGAAAAGGGAACATCGGAACCTTAATGGCAAAGCCCAGAAAGAAGGCCAGGAAAAGCCATTGCTGCAAATCAAGCGGCAGATTCATTTTGTATAGCTCCAGGATATTAAACGTGAACGTCCCTGTGCCGTACGCGGGATTATGATTCAGAAAGTAGACTGTTAAAATTCCCAAGAGCATAAAAAGAGAGCCAAACAGCGTAAAGAGAAAAAACTTAATGGCCGAATAAAGACGGCGACCTCCGCCCCAAATACCAATGAGAAAATACATCGGCACCAACATCACCTCCCAGAAGATATAAAAAAGAAAGAGGTCCAGCGCCATAAAGACCCCCAGCATCGCTGTTTCTAGAAAAAGGAGCGAGAGATAATATTCCTTAATTCGTTCGTGGATGGCGGTATAGGAACTCAAAATCGCAATCGGGGTAATGATCGTCGTCAGGAGAATCAGCAGGAGAGAGATGCAGTCTATCCACAATAAGTACTCCACACCCATGCTCGGAATCAATGAGGCCTGCTCAGCAAACTGCATATTGATGTCGGAGGGATTAAAACCCAAGAGCAGGAAGAACGATAAGACCATCGTGGCAATTGCGATGCTAAAGGCCGTCTGACGAATCGCCTTGTGATTCCCTTTATCAATAAAAAGCAATGCAAGACAACCGATCAGTGGCAAGTAGGTAATGAAAGACAAAATTGAAAAATTAAAAACATTGCTCATTTAGACACTCCTAAAATACAAAAAATATAGCCAACATGGTGATGCCGGCCACCATTGCCAGAATATAGTTTTGAATCAGGCCGGTCTGCCACTTTCGACATTTCTTTGAACCGGCATCCAACAGTGTAGAAAGGCCATTCACCACGCCATCTACAACACGAACATCAAATATCTCCGAGACGCGGCTTTCCAATATCGTCAGAAGACCCGTCGCATTTACCAATCCATCCACGACATAAGCATCAAACTTCCATGACCATTCGGCAATCTGTTTTGCAGGCGCAATGAGGACGGTCTTATACGCTTCCGTAACAAGCCCCTCATATAGCGCCAGCGGCCTTTTTGCAATGAAGAGAACGATACCTGCTCCCTTACGATAAAACCAGTCCAGATCAATACTGATAAAAGGACGCGGTTTAAAAAGTTTTTTGAGAAAGAAAAAGGAGAGCGCCGTTAGGAAAAGCATCTGCAATGCAGAGAAAACATGCGCCATGGTATAGGGATGGTAGTCTGTCGGAAAGGGAAGCGCGCGATAAAGAAGATTCGGGAAGATGCCGATTAGGAAACACAAAGCAGCCGCAAACCCCATCCCCCATCGCATATTAGACGGCGGGTCGGCCGCGGCAATATGGGAATCTTTTCCAAAAAAAACAAAATAAGGAAGTTTCAATCCAGTATACAAAAATGTCCCGCATGAAACGACGGTCAGAAGCATCATGACCATTGATTGATGGCTCTCCCCCGCCGCTGAAATAATCATTGATTTACTCACAAACCCGGAGAAAAGAGGAAAACCCGCAATAGATAAAGCGCCGATAATGTAGCAGAAAAATGTAATCGGCATCGACTTATGAAGCCCGCCCAACTCGGTCATTTTTCTCTTGCCGGTCATAAAAATAACAGACCCCATCGCCATCATCAGAAGCCCTTTATAGAGGATATGCGAGAAGGCATGGGCCGCCGCGCCGTTTAAGGCCAACGGCTCGCCCATCCCGACTGCCGCCACCATATACCC
>JACPZM010000029.1 GCA_016195485.1 Candidatus Troglogloeales bacterium
TGGCTAAAAACAAAGATGAAAAAAGAGAGGAAGGAAAGTGCGCGTTCTATGAACTTAAGACAAACCCCAATGCAACATCGTTGTGCATCCCGTAGCAATCAGTGAACAGCATGCGACCTGAGCAGTTACAAACAGAAAATAGCGTGCAAGGCAGAAGAGAAAGGCTCTTGATGACCTACGTTGATTATACCTTTCTCTCTCCGAGTATCGTTGATAGACAGCCATCACTGGATAGAGAGATCAAAGCGACATTCCGGAAACTCTATCATGCGAATGCGGATGATGTTGCGTGGCGTAGCCTGTTCGTTACATTGGAGATTGGGATGGATCAGATGGAGAAGCCCCTCGCAGGGGTCGCACCCCCTTCGGAATAGTTATGAAATCTCTTCGGATTAACATTTTTTATAAACTGTTTATATCTATTATCCTGCTTGTTTCCAGCATCAGTATCATATTGAGTTTCTGGTTTACTGTAAATACACAAAAACTTGTCTTATCCGAGTTGATTCTACGATCTAATGTTCTGGCAAAATCAATCTCTGATAGCGCCGTAAAAGGGGTCGAAACACAAAACGTCTTTCGATCTCTGAACCCGCTGATCCAATCAGCCATGGGACAGAAAGACATCGTTTATATCCACATTTTAGATGCCAGTGGGACTGTCCTTGCCAGTTCCCAATTGGAGACAGGAACCAACTTCCCGAAAGCGCCGACACGGGAAGAGGATCAATTGGAGGTAGTCTCTCTTATTTTCCCTTCAGCAACAGAATCAATTACAACCTCCCCGACAGCGGTTTCCATTGGCTCTGTTCGGCTCGGCATTTCATTGAAACATTTTCATCAAAACATGCTGACAACGACACTCTTATCTTTGCTGATATCAGGGGGGGTGCTCATCGGCGGGGTCTGCGTGACCTACGTTTTTGTGCGTCGGTTTTCCTGCCGAATTCGTCTGCTCAAAGAGGCAACGGAACGGATTGAATCCGGTGTTTTGGAAACGCATGTCTCTGTCACAAGGGACGATGAATTGGGGGATCTGGCGATTACGTTTAATAAGATGGCAGACGCACTGAAATCGTCTACAGAAGAAGTGGCACGCGAAAAGGAATCCTTGGAAGAACGTATTGTAGAGCGAACCGCCGAGCTGACGGCAATGAACAAGGAACTGGAAACCTTTAACTATACCGTTTCACATGACTTGCGCACCCCTTTGCGCGCAATTTCATCTTATGCGAGTTTTCTGGAAAAAGACTGTAAGGAAGCGTTGAATGCTGTCGGGCAGAATTATCTATCAGAGATCAAAAAATCGGTTTTGCGGATGACACGACTGCTCGATGACCTGCTCAACTTCTCCAGAATGGCACGCGTTCAAAATCCGTACACGGCTACGGATATGAATCAGCTTGTTGAGAGGATCAAAAACCAGATCGCGGCGGACCATCCAGAAAAGAATATGGAGGTTGAGATAGAGACCTATCTTCCTACCGTGTATTGCGACCTGATCAAGATCGAAGTGGTCTTTGTTAATTTACTGGGGAATGCCATCAAATTCTCGGAAAAGTCAGGCCGGGTTCCGAAAGTAAATATCGGATATCGTGAAACAGAGAACGAACACGAGTTTTATGTTGCAGACAACGGTATTGGGGTCGAGCCAAAATTCCACGCCCAAATTTTTGGGCTTTTTAATCGTCTCCATACCGAGAAGGAATACGAAGGGACGGGGGTGGGTTTGAGCATTGTAAAGAGAGTGATTGAGGATCACAAAGGCCGCATCATGGTAGAATCCGAACTGGGCAAAGGGGCAAAATTTATTTTTACCATTCCGAAGGGGCAAAGGCCCCCGGAGAGAGGAACATAGAATGAGCGAAACGGAAAAGGAAAGCAGTATCAGCATTCGACCCATCGACATTTTGTTGGTGGAGGATAGCGAGGCGGATATTGTCGTGACGGTGAGGGTGTTTAGCAAGGCCAAAATAAAAAACCGACTCTTTGTGGTTCGGGACGGAGAGGAGGCGCTAGATTATATATATCATCAAAATCAATACGCCGACAGAAACGTATTTCCCACTCCACATCTCATTCTTTTAGATATTAGAATGCCGAAGCTAGACGGCTTCGGGGTGTTGAAACGCTTGAAAGAGGATGATCAACGAAAACTCATTCCAGTTATCATGCTGACCTCTTCACAGAACAATGAGGATGTGGCTCGGAGTTACGGCAGCGGCGCCGTTAGTTTTATCCAGAAACCCATCCACTATGAAGAGTTTGTGACGCTTGTAGACGGGTTTAATTTTTACTGGAACATCATCAACAAATTGCCTCATCGGGGCGCATAGCGGAAACGCGAAGACCCGTTTATTGAAATAAAAACCGCCCTAAAACAGAGATATCAGATGGAGAAATGTGACTCCCTATAACTGATCTATTTTGTTACAATGCGAGAGAACAACACGGGGCCTCTGAGATTAAAAGCTATTCGATGTGGGGAAAACAATCCCCTTCATCTCCCTTGCCTATGGGAAAATAGGCCCTCGCATTAAGGGGGAATTGACCCACTTGAAAAAAGAAACAGAAAAAACCATAGCCTTTCTAGGGGCTGGAAACATGGCCGAGGCCCTCATAAAGGGAATCTTGGGGGCGGCCCTTTTTCGCCCGGAAGAGATAATCGCATCTGATCTTTCTCATGATAGAATTTCGGTTCTAAAGGATCGGTATAAAATTCGGACAACGCTTGTAAACAGTGAAGCCGCCGAAGAAGCCGATATTGTTATTGTAGGGCTAAAACCGTCGGTTGTTGAACCCGTTCTCGAAGAAGTCGGAGGAAGACTTACGGGAAAGCTTTTGATTTCCGTCGCTGCGGGGATTCCACTTTTGCGCATCCGGACGCATTTGCATAAGGATGTCGCGGTGATTCGAGCAATGCCCAACGCGGCCGCGCTTGTATTGGCCGGGGCAACCGTCCTTGCGGCGGGGCCCAACGTAACTCCAGAGTTATTGCGACAAGGGATCGCCATTTTCGAATCGATTGGACGGTGCTGGGTTCTGGACGAATCGCTGTTGGATGCGGTCACCGGACTTTCAGGGAGTGGACCGGCCTTTGTAATGGTTGTTATTGAGGGCTTGACCTTCGGGGGTGTAAAATGCGGGCTGGATTATGATATGGCATTGGCGCTTGCGGCACAGACAGTCTATGGCGCAGGCAAATGGCTCATAGAAAGTTCTGCACATCCCGCCGCGCTCAAAGATTTTGTGGCATCTCCAGGAGGCACTACCATTGCTGGACTACATAAGTTAGAATCATCGGGCGTTCGGGCCGGATTGATTTCCGCTGTCGAAGCGGCCACATTACGGTCCAAAGAGCTGGGGAGGCGCCGGCCTCCAGCGGTATAACAGCCCTCGTAGGGGCGCTGCTTGCTGCGCCCTGTTTGAAAGGGATTTTTTTTTATGTTTCTCACGGCAAACTTCGTCGAAGCGCTGGCGCAGGTTCTAAGCTATCTCTTGGAATTTTACAAATGGGCAATTATTGTCAATGCGTTTATTTCATGGGTTAATCCCGATCCGTATAATTTTATTGTTCAGTTTTTGCAAAAAGCGACGGAGCCTATACTTTATCCCATTCGAAGGGCCATAGGGAGTTACTGGATAGGTATTGATCTCTCTCCAATGATTGCGTTACTATCAATCTTGTTTCTACAAAATTTCCTCATCCGTTCTCTTTTTCAATGGGCGGGGCAGTTGCGGTAGTGAGGGAGACTTTATGGTAAGCTTTACAAAGAGAGGAGCATAGATGAAGATTACGCCGGTAGATGTTCGTCAGGTGATCTTTCGGATTAGTTTCAAAGGGTATGACCCGCGAGAGGTACACTCTTTTTTAATCAGTGTCGCAGAAGAGTTGGAAACAATGGTGAAAGATAATGCCTTGATGAAGGTGAAGACTGAAGACCAAGAGCGGGTCATCTCAGAATTGAAGCGAAAGGAATCGGCGGTAACCGACACATTGGTCGCGGCTCAAAAAGCGATGGAGGAGCTGCGGCTATCATCACAGAAAGAAGGGGAGCTTGTCATTCGCGAAGCGGAGTCCCGCTCGGAAGAGATCACGCGGTCGGCCGTTCGGCAAGTCACACAACTCCAGGGGGAGCTGGTCAATCTTCGCAGACAACGGGATCTTTTTATTGATAAGGCCAAGGCCTTGGTACAGAGTTTTGATAAGGTTTTGGAATGGGGCGGCGAAAAAGACGTCTAACTTCCTAATGCGTTAGCAGGCGGTTCTCGACGGCCATACGCCGGTATTTCGCTATGAAGCCGTATTTTTTCGCAAAAGGTAACGTTTTTTTCAGGGGTGTCGTTCTTGGCCTCTTTTTGACCCTGGCGCCAAATGTCGGATTCTTCTTTTCTCTCCCTCTCTTGTCTGCTTCTCCTGTCTGCATGGGCACGGCGTGCCGTGCCCATGCGTTCAAAAAACTACGGGACCCTTTTCAAAAGCCAAGCTTGTTAAATGACGCCGAAGATGCGTCACTCGGCTTATCGCTTCGTTTAAATCGTCTGGAGGGGGGAAAGTTTGTTGTTCCGTTTCAAAATGGCCTGAAAACCGTCTATACCTTAAACCCTTCGCTTCAATTCGGCATGAAAGATTATTTCAAGAAAAATAAAGTGCCGTACGGTGTTTTTGTCGCAATGGACCCGCATAGTGGAAAGATATTAGCCCTCGTAGAACACTCGTCCAAAGAGCCGCGCGCCAAGCATCTTGCGCTACGAGCTACTTACCCCGCCGCTTCAATATTTAAACTGATTACCGCTTCCGCCGCGATTGAAGAGAGGCAAGTTGGGCCAGAGACGCTCATTGAGAATCCGCATAGATTTCGTTCTGCGCGTACGACGCTTGCGGATGCGTTTGCCGCCTCGAACAACAATGCCTTTGCGGAAGTCGCCCTGCATTATCTGAATATAAAAACGCTGATTGGATATGCGACCCGTTTTCAGTTTAACCAGAAAATCCCGTTTGAGCTACCGATTCAGGTTAGTCAGATCAAGACGGAGGATAGCAGGATCGGACTGGCAAATTTAGCCGCCGGATTTGGAGATGTCGGGCTTTCTCCGCTACATGCCGCGTTAATCGGATCGGCCATTGCAAATAACGGCGCCATGATGACCCCTTGCCTTATCGAACGGGTAGTTGCCGCATCTGGAAAGGCCATTTTTGAATGCAAGCCAAAGGTCTTTGCCACAGCCATATCCGCTCAAACCGCCGCGCAGTTGCGGGTTATGATGGGGCTTACCGTTACAAAAGGGACTGCGCACAAAGCCTTTAAATCGGCTTGGAAAGAACCGGCATTGCGAGCAATTGCAATAGGTGGGAAAACTGGTTCTCTCGCCGGAGACAATCCCCCCGGGAAGGTAACCTGGTTTGTTGGCATGGCGCCCTTGGATGATCCAGAGGTGGTGATTAGCGCACTGATTATTAATAGCGGATCGAAGGGATGGAAGGTTAAGGCCAGTAACGTTGCGAAGGAAGGTTTTCGCGCCTATTTTGACTCAAAGGCAAAGGGTGCCTTTGCATTAGCAAGAAAGGGGTAGTAAGGTCTGTAGTGTTGCCCATACCGTTTCAGGAGTAATTTCAACAAGGCATGCCGGTTTCAAGAAGGCAGGTTTTGTGTAGGAGCATTTCGAGTGGTGGCATTTCACACATTCGAAATGCGAGAACAGGTGTTTCTGGTTTTCTCCACGAGCGCCGGACAAAACAGGATCAGTTGCCCCATAGATCAAGACCGAGGGAATAGAAAGCGCCGCCGCAATATGACTTAACCCCGTGTCACATCCCCTTCGCATTCGCAATCACGTATGCCTTCTGCGAAATGGTAAGATCGGGCAGTACAAAAACGCGATCACGTCCATCGGCTCTTTGGGTCGCGCGCTCCTGTTCCTTTTGATTACCCCAGGGCAGGACCACAGAAAAGGAATTCACGATGGCCATACCAGTCAATTGTTTCCAATAGCGAACCTGCCAGCATTTTGATTCCCAGCTTGTGCTATGAATAAAGACCAGATAAGGGGACGGGATGGGAAAGGGCACCGATGGCAAACGGGATCTATCGATTCCATAAATGGGGTCGTTTTTACGATAGGGGTATGAGAGGGCTTGGGCCATCAATTGGCGCATTCGTTCAATAGAATGCTGTCCGCGGGCGACAAAGAATTTTTGTCGATACGCAAAATGCGTCCCCCACTCCCGCGCCGATTTCGCGTCATAGCCACAACGCATCCCATTGGCTAAACACGCTGTGATAGCGCCTTTAAAGCCCCACTGTAAATCAATAATAAGATCATAATGGGTCTGCTGAATCTGTTTTAAAAATTCCAAAAATTTTCCGCTTTGCAACGATTGATAAAACGCGGAAACCCCTCTGCGCGGCGGGCATCGTATCACCCTGTCTACCGCCTTATGCCAGGAAGGAACATCGGAAAATGTTTGATCCACGACCCAATCAAAGCGGGCTTCTGGATAGTAATCCGCCGCATCGGTAAGGGCTGGCAGGGCATGGACCAAATCCCCCATGGAGGAAAGCCGAACAATTAGAACTCGCATCGAGATAACAAAAATCAGGCAAGACGGTAAAACCTATCCTATTATACAAGGAGAAGTCAATAAAACCTTGCAGATTCCTATCGTGGAATTTGGGCCGTCTGTTGTAATAGAACGCCACACCCTTTATAATTTCCTCTATGATAATTTTAGACAGACGCGCGTTTCTTCGGGCGGCGACGGTGGGGGTGGTCTCGATGCTTTCGCCTCAATCGGGGTCTGCAGCCAACCTGATTGCGAAGAAATTTTTAGCGCTTCCTCCCAAAAAGACCCCATTTATAACACCCAACAATCAGTTCTATATTGTCCAATGCTGTGGGGTTCAGAAGGTCGATGTAAACAACTGGTCACTTCCTATAGCAGGTTTGGTGGAAAAACCACTTCGTCTCACTTACGTCGATTTCTTAAAGCGGCCCTCCATCGAAAAAATGGTTACCCTGCAATGTATCGATAATGAAGTGTCAGGCGAGCTGATAAGCAATGCTGTCTGGAAAGGGGTGAGCCTCGCATCTCTTTTACAAGAAGCGAAACCCTCTGATTTGGCGCAAGATGTGATCTTCTATGGCGCGGACGATTACTCCGATAGTATTCCATTGGATCGGGCTTTAAACTATGATGTTTTTTTGGCCTATCAGATGAACGGGGTTCCGCTTCCAAAAGAACATGGGTTTCCACTTCGCGCGGTGGTTCCCGGATTATACGGCATTAAAAACGTCAAATGGCTCACAAAAATTGAGTTGGTGGGGCGCGATTATCTAGGATATTGGCAGAAGAAGGGCTGGACGGATGAAGGGACGATTAAGGTCAAATCTCGGATTGACGCGCCGGGGCCTTATAATACGATCAAGGGAAACACTACCTTTCGGGGCGTTGCCTTTTCAGGGTATAGTGGAATCCGCAGCGTGAAAATCACGTTCAATGGCGGGCAAACGTGGACGCCAACGCGATTATTGCCGACCCCTTCTCCTTACTCTTGGGTTTTTTGGGAGTACGAATGGAAAAATCCAAAGCCGGGAAATTATCAGGTGGCAGTGAAAGCAGAGGATAAGATCGGGAGAAGTCAGACTGATTTTGAGGCCCGTCCTTTTCCCGATGGAACATCAGGTCTTCATTCTATTGTGACTTTTGTTGACTAAAGAAATGAGTTCTACATATAAAAGCGCCGGTGTCGATATTGAGGCGGGCGAACAAGCCATGCGAGAAATCGGACCGATTGTTCGTTCTACTTACTCGAAGAACGTCATCACTGAATTGGGCGGATATGCCGGCCTCTTTGCACTTCCCTTAAAAAAAATAAAAAACCCGATTCTCGTCGCATCTACCGACGGGGTCGGAACGAAACTTAAAATCGCGCAGATGATGGATCGCCACGATACCATCGGCATTGATCTCGTCGCGATGTCTGTAAACGACATTATTGTATCGGGGGCGACTCCTCTTTTCTTCCTGGATTATTTTGCCACCGGAAAATTATCTCCTGAAAAAATGGCGGAGGTGGTGCGCGGCATTGCGAACGGATGTAAAGAGGCCGACTGTGCCTTAATTGGCGGAGAGACGGCAGAGATGCCATCGTTTTATCAAAACGGGGCGTACGATATCGCTGGGTTCGCCGTAGGGGTTGTTGACAAGATGAAGAGAATCAATCGGGAAAAGATTCGGGCAGGCGACCTTTTGATCGGACTTGCGTCCTCCGGTCTTCACAGTAACGGATACTCGCTGGCCAGAAAGATTATTTTTGAAAAGATGGGGATGACTGTTATCGACAAACTTCCCGGATTGAAAAAGCGTGTTGGAGAAACATTATTAACACCAACCAAAATTTACGTGAAAACAGTGTTGAATCTGGCGCGGCAGATTACCATTAAGGGCGCCGCGCATATTACAGGAGGCGGAATGACGCGGAATATTCCCAGAACCCTTCCAGACAGATACACGGCGAAGGTTTATCCGAGTCGCTGGGAGCTGCCCGAGATTTTTAAGATTATCGAAAAAGAGGGCGGCGTGGATCGGGACGAAATGTTCCGAACATTTAATATGGGGGTTGGAATGGTCTTGGTGATTGATCCGAAGGATGAAGCCAAAACAATATCAATTCTGAAAAAATCACGCGAGAAAGCATGGGTCATTGGCGAAGTGATCCCGCGCAAAACCATGACGAGGGTGATTTATCAATCAGAAATTTAAACTCACCAAGCACGCACAGGATGAAAGGAAAACTATGAGATTGCATGGTGACGGTGGGAGCGAGTCATTTATGGATGCATCAAAATTCACGATTGGCGTTTTAGCGTCCGGCAGGGGAACCAATCTGCAAGCCATTATCAATGCCATTGAGACCGGAGTTGTCACCGCGCAGATTGGCGTAGTGATCAGTGATAAAAAGGACGCAAAGGCATTGGAGCGCGCCAAAGAGCATAACCTGCCCACTTTTTCCGTTGATCCGAAGACCTATCCTGACAGGGCCGCTTACGATGCATCCATTGTTCGCGTCCTTACGGAGCATCAAGTACAATTGGTAATTTGCGCTGGCTATATGCGTTTGGTGACTCATCCGATATTAGAGGCATTTCAAAATCAGATTATCAATATCCATCCTTCCCTCCTTCCTGCGTTTCCCGGGCTTCACGCGCAACGGCAGGCATTGGCCTACGGGGCAAAGATCAGTGGCTGTACAATCCATTTTGTAGATGCGGAGGTTGATCATGGGCCGATTATCTCGCAAGTTTCGGTTCCGATTTTAGAAGGAGATACGGAAGAGTCCTTAACCAATCGAATCTTAATTGAGGAACATCGCCTGTTGCCACGGGTTATTCAATCGTATGTCGAGGGAAAACTTTCAGTAGAAGGCAGAAAAGTCTTTCAAAACGGAACGCCTTAATTGTTCGCCATCAAGCAGAATAGAATCTATCTTTGAAGGCGATACAAGATGGCATCATGGTTCACTTCCAAGTTAATGGACAAAATGAATACAAACGCAATAAGTCCTGTTACAGGACTGTGGAATGTTATTTTAAAAATCCCCATTTATCCCTCTCTTTGGAAAAGAGGGGTCAGGGGAGATTTATCCAATATCATTGGAATCTCTCTCGGGTTTTATTCCCTGAAGCTTGCTTCGTAACGTCGGTTTGGGCATGAATGCCTCGCAGCTTGCCGCAAAGATTCTTTGCCAATCTCATCGCCATTTTTAGGATTTAGCCTGTCCGGAACTCAAGCAGCGATAAGTATTGCTCCTTGGGGACAGCCGCAAAAAAAGTTCCAAGGCGCGGCCCTTTTTCCTTTCCAAATAACAGATGATAAATGATTTTAAAAAAATCGCGCTGGTGTGGGATTAAATCAGTATCGGGCGGCTGATCCTTTTTTGGAATTTCATAAACCTCATGCGTGGCCTCATCCAAAGTACACTGCTTTGTTGCGAGAAAATCATAGAGCGATACAATCCAGTTTTTCTGTGCTGGAGTCAGGGCATTAAAATAATCATCATCTCGTTTTTCCCGCAGAACCAGTCGCTGTTCGGGGGCGTATTCGGAAAGCCAGTTCTCTGCCTTTTGTAGACGCTCTTCGAAGAGTTCACTTTTGTACGGGGTTCCCATTCTGGTGAAGATTAATTCCAAGGCGGCATCATTGCCTTGAACGATCCCACAAAAGGAGGCCAGCTGTTTAAACGCAACCGCGTGAGGGGAACGGCCCGGAATACGGGAGAGCGCAATTTCCCGTTCTAGTGGCGTCTTGCTGTTTGCGCGATCAAACTCATCGTATACGCGATAGATACCATCGTCTAACACGAGATCAAATGCCTTGTTCGGCGGCATTTTGGCAAAGACCGATAACAAGACCTCCGGCTGGTAAACCTTCAAAGCGTCACCCGGTGTCAAGAGAACTCCAGACGACCCGCTCATCTTCCCGGTCAACCCTTTGAGACCAATAAACTCATACGGCTGAAAAATAGGGGGACGATAATGAAAGATATCTTTCGCAATCTCACTGGATACCTCGAAACTGCCCCCTGCTGTCGCATGATCTTTTCCACCCGGCTCAAAGACCACCTTTTCATGACGCCAGCGCATCGCCCAGTCCACCTTCCACGGCAATTTTATATTTCGGGCATGCTTTAAATCTTGCTCGCCATCATGTTGGCATTCGGTGCAATGGTAAGCGATGTGACTTTCAGATGACGTCGCTGATACTTGTGTCGTATCTTTTCCGCAGCGCTCGCAATAAAGCGTGATGGGGTAATAGCCATCTCTTTCTTCGCTTGATCCCGCCTGTGTTCTAAATTTTTGCAAGATGTCATAAATGGCATGTCGCTTTGACACGGCTTCTAAAATCGCATCGCAATAGAGGCCGCTTTCATACAATTTTGTTTGATTGAGAAACTCGATTTCTATCCCCATCTCTAAAAGAGAGGTTTCAAATTCCTTCTCATAATGCGCGGCATAAGAGGGACAGCAATTAAAAGGATCGGGCACTTTGGACAGCGGCCTTCCGATAAATTCAGTGAAATTGGCTGGGGTATTGGCTGGGACTTTCCGAAACCGATCGTAGTTGTCCCAAGAGTGCAACAATCGAACGGGCGCACCTTTTTCTTTGATGGCCTTTCCTACAAACCAGATGGTGACGAT
This sequence comes from Candidatus Troglogloeales bacterium, assembly GCA_016195485.1. Taxonomy (GTDB): domain Bacteria; phylum Nitrospirota; class Nitrospiria; order SBBL01; family SBBA01; genus JACPZM01. The sequence continues at coordinate 11,200 of JACPZM010000029.1, forward strand.
ATCGCGCAGGTTCCCAACATGTACAGGCCCAGATGGACTAATGCCAGAAGCGCAAGTCAGTTGTAACGCCCCCCCCGGCGGCGAGGGGGCTGTCTGGAGTTTCAGAATCCTTTCTGCGGTTTTATCGGCCCAGTGTGTCATTGCGAATAATTCCCCCGCCGATCACCGAGTCGCCTTGATATAACACCACCGACTGCCCCGGCGCGATGCCGCGTCCGGGTTCATCAAAAAGAAGCCGAAACGAATTCTCATTGGCCTCAAACAGCGTCGCTTCCCTGGGTAAAGATCGATAGCGTATTTTTGCCTGCACGCGGATTGGCGCAACGGGAATCCCTTCCCCGCCCCACACAATTTTGTCTGCCGCCAACTCCCTTTCTAGCAGTTCGTCGGCATAGCCAACCGTTACTTGATTTTTGACAGGGTCTATCCCCGTGACATAAATCCGTTCCCCTAAAGCGACATTTAAGCCCCGCCGTTGTCCCACGGTATGAAAGGCAACTCCCTTGTGTTCCCCCACGACCGATCCTGCCATGACAATCTCCCCGGGCGAAACAGACTCCTGCCTATTTTCTGCTATAAAAGTTTGGTATTTTTTTTGGTTCACAAAACAAATCTCCTGACTCTCCAAAATATCTTCATAAGGCAGACCCAGAGCAGATGCCTTTTTGTAGACCGCCTCTTTATTCATATTGCCAAGCGGGAAGAGCGTCGCCGCAAGCTGTTCCTGACTTAAGCGATAGAGAAAATAGCTTTGATCTTTTTTCGCATCAACGCCTGTTTGCAGGGTATAGCCATTTTCTTTTTTATTGATTCGGGCATAATGGCCGGTGGCTAAAAAATCGCCCCCAAGCTTTCGGGCAATATCCAGTAATCCCCCGAACTTGATCAACTCGTTGCAGCGGACGCAGGGATTGGGTGTTTGACCTAAAAGATAGGTGTCGCAAAAATCGTCAATAATTTCTGACTTAAATGCTTTTTGAGCGTCTATCGTGTGATGCGGAATATCAAGCTGTTTTGCCACATGACGGGCCAGTCCCACTTTACAGCAAGAGCGATCCTGCCAGCGTTTTTCATCCTCCGCTTCGTCTTTCCAGAGCACCAACGTCACGCCGATGACGTTGTAGCCCTGCTCTTTGAGCAGGGCCGCAACGACAGCAGAATCCACGCCGCCGCTCATGCCAACAATAACAGATTTTTTTTCAGGCACTATTTTTTTCTTTGTTTAGCGAGCGCATTCGCACCCTCCGCATAGAGAGAGTCTCTATCAGAGGCCGCACTAAACACCGGTTCTTCAACATGCTGCATCTCACAGATTCCATTCAATATCGCGCCATCCTCTATAACAACGGCATGGGTTGTTAGTGAGCCTGTGACAACGCTTTTAGGGAGCAATTGAATTTTTTGGTTTGCGTGAATGTTCCCATTGACCCTGCCACCAACGATGACGGTTCCAGCCGTTACCTCCGCCTTAATGACCCCCGCCTCCCCGACAATGAGCGTCCCTTGCGTGATAATTTCTCCTTCGATTTCTCCGTCAACACGGGCTGTTCCTTCAAAAGTCAAAACCCCTTTAAAATGGGTCCCTTTTCCAAAAAAGGTCATGATATCCTGCGGCGTTTCGATTTTCTGTTTGTCAAACATCGTCCACCCCCATTTATGATAAATGTATGAACTCACAAATGAAAAAACCTTATGAGTTAACGAATTCGTTATACGCAAAAAATGTGCCATTTTATTTCATCAACTGTTCTAGTATTCTATCAAGATCATCCAGGGAATAATACTCAATTTTAATCTCACCTTTAGTTTTCCAAGCCCCAGATGGGGCTATATGAACCTTTGTGTGAAGGGCCTGTTGAAGGCGATTCTCTAGATCTTTTACCTCCAACGACAGATTTTCAACGCCCCTCTTTTGACGCGGCCGACCCTTTTTGACAATCGACTTGATAACCGCTTCCACCTGACGAACCGAAAGAGCCTTGGATTTTATCTCTTCCGCGACTTTTATCTGTAACGCTTTTGTCGGCAAGGAGAGAAGCGCCTTCGCGTGGCCCATACTGATTATTCCCTTCGCAATCTCTTCCCACAGCGATTCCGGGAGATGAAGCAGACGAACTGTATTGGCTACAGACGATCGGTCGATACCGATTCTTTCCGCGATCATCTCCTGCGTTAGCGAGAACTCAGAGATCAGTCGTGAAAATCCCTTTGCCTGCTCAATCGGGTTGAGTTCCTCCCGTTGGATATTTTCAAGAAGGGCATATTCCATAGAGGTTTTATCATCAACATCCTTTACAATGGCAGGCATTTTTGAAAAACCGGCTATTGATGCGGCCCTCATCCGGCGTTCCCCTGCAATCAGCTGAAACTTTCCATCTGCGTGAGAACGAACGACAATTGGCTGAATCAGGCCATGCTTTTTAATTGATTTTGCCAGCGCCTCCAACCCCTCTTTGTCAAAATTCTCTCTTGGCTGGTATCTATTTGGGATAATTTTATCAATATCAATCTGCATGGGGCCTGCCTCAACGCCGTTTTGTGAGGGATTGATTGGGGATTTTGCCGGTGGCATCAATGCGGCAAGTCCTAATCCAGCCTTCCGTATTCCATCCGTTTGGCTCGTCATCCCTTGTCCAAGCGCCTTACGTTGCATGTTGTAATACCTCCTGGGCCAGGGAAAGATAGGCCTCTGCCCCTTTTGAGAAAGGATTATAAAGAAGCACCGGCTTGCCATGACTTGGCGCCTCTGCCAATGTGATATTACGCGGTATGATCGACTTAAAAACCGACTCTCCAAAATGGGACTGGATCTCTGCTACAACCTGCGTATTGAGGGTATTGCGTGTATCAACCATTGTTAATAAAACCCCCTCCACCCTGAGGAGCGGGCTAAATCTATCCCGAACCAGTTGAAATGTTGATATAAGTTGCTTTAACCCTTCCATCGCATAATACTCCGCTTGCATTGGGATGAGAATAGAATCTGCCGATGTTAAGCCATTTAATGCAAGCAATCCAAGCGACGGAGGACAATCGATCAGAACATAAGAATAGGTGTCAGTTACCCCCTTTAACCGTGATTTCAAAACTGTTTCACGCGCATCTATTCCAACCAGTTCGATTTCAGCCCCTGCTAAATCGATCGTAGCAGGGATTATGTCCAGCCCAGATACCGCTGTGTGAACAACAAGATCAGGCCATTCTTTCGCTCCGATGATAAGGTCATAGACAGATCCGTTTATTGCTTCAGGGCGAATCCCTACGCCACCCGTTGCGTTCCCTTGCGGATCAAGATCAATGAGTAAGACTTTCTTGTCGGCAAAGGCCAAATAAGCCGCAAGGTTCACGGCGGTTGTGGTCTTTCCCACGCCCCCCTTCTGATTGGAAATCGTAATAATTCTTCCCATACACCTCATAATCAGGGTGCGATGAATCACGCCCTAACGGCCGCCCCTTTGTCTCCCCAACTCGATCATCAGTATAGATATTGCGGCAGGTGTTACACCTGAAATACGTGAGGCCTGCCCCAGAGAGACTGGCCGGAACCGCTTGAGTTTTCCCCTAACCTCATGAGAAAGCGAGGGGACCTGATCGTAATTGAACAAAACGGGTATTTTTCTGCCTTCCATTTCCCTGAACCGTTTTACGAGACCTTTTTCGCGTTCAATATATCCATCATATTTTATTTGTATTTCAACCTCTTCTGAAATCTCTTCCGGTATATCCAGGTCAAAAATAGCAGTAATGGTCTCAAAAGTGATCTCTGGCCTTTTTAATACCTGTGCCAATGTAGCAGAAGGGGGCAAGCCATTTATTCCCAGCCCTGTAAGCGTTGCCAATGCCGTAGCGTTTGTCTTAAGCGTTGTTCCTTGAAGATAACTCTTTGTTTTGAAAATATTTTCTTGTTTTTCCAGACAGCGTTGATATTGTCGTTCTGGTATTAGCCCAATTTTATGCCCATTTTCCATAAGGCGAAGATCGGCATTATCATGTCGAAGAAGCAATCTGTACTCTGCCCGGGATGTAAACATTCGGTATGGCTCTTCGGTCCCCAGCGTTACGAGGTCGTCGATGAGGACCCCTATATAGGCCTCTGATCGATCCAGAATCAGTGGTGCCTCCCCTCTTAACTTTAAAACAGCATTGATTCCAGCCATGATCCCTTGTGCCGCGGCCTCTTCATATCCAGAAGTTCCATTGATTTGACCAGCATGGTATAGCCCGGCAATCATTTTTGTCTCGAGGGTTGGATAAAGCTGATGCGGCGGGACATAATCGTATTCGATCGCATAGCCGGGCCGAAGCATCTTCACATTTGCCAACCCAGGGATTGTTTTCACAAAGGCCAGTTGCACCTCCTCTGGTAAAGAGGTCGAAATGCCGTTTGGATAAATAACATTGCTATGTCGGCCTTCCGGTTCCAAAAAGACCTGATGCCGCGGGTGATCGGAGAATTTTACGACTTTATCCTCTATAGAGGGGCAATATCTTGGGCCTACCCCCTTTATAACCCCAGAGTATAAAGGCGATTCAGAAAGATGGCCACGTATAAGATCATGTGTCATCTCATTTGTATAAGTAAGGTGGCATGGAAGCTGGTCGACCGAGAGTTTTTTTGTAGAATAAGAAAAAGGAATAGGTGGATTGTCCCCATATTGGGGTGTCAATGCTGAAAAATCAATCGACTGTGTGTCAAGCCTCGGCGGCGTCCCTGTCTTTAATCGTCCTAATGTAAATCCAAGCCCGACCAGCGAATGAGATGCCTTTTCGGAAGGGGCCTCCCCAATGCGACCCGATGAAAACGATTTCTTCCCAATATGTATCAATCCCTGCAGAAATGTTCCTGTAGTAATAATGACTGCTTCAGAAAAAAACCGCTCCCCTCCAGAGAGGGCTACACCAGAGATTTTGTTATTTTCAACAAGAATTTCGTCAACCATGCCCTCTATCACGGTAAGATTTGGCTGATTCAAAAGAACATCGGTCATCACCTTGCGATAAACGTCTCGATCTGCCTGTGCACGCGGCGCCCTAACGGCCGGCCCTTTCCGTTTATTCAGGATTTTAAATTGGATTCCGGCCTGGTCGATGGTGCGTGCCATCTGCCCTCCCAAGGCATCTATTTCGCGTACAAGATGACCCTTGGCAATTCCACCGATGGCAGGATTGCAAGACATCTGGCCAATATTTTCGAGTTTAAGCGTTACGAGGAGCGTGCTTGCCCCCATTCGCGCTGACGCCAAGGCCGCTTCGGACCCCGCATGACCAGCCCCAACGACTATAACAGAACATTGATTATTCATTTATTACTTCCGAATGTTCCACGTGGAACATTTATTCCACACCTCATCATTCAAACCACCCCTAACCCCTCCTTAACCAAGGAGGGGAAGAGAGGGGGATGAAATTCTTACTCCCCTC
>JACPZM010000066.1 GCA_016195485.1 Candidatus Troglogloeales bacterium
AATAGACCAAATCCCGCGATTGGATTTGGGTCGGGTCTGCAGTTCAGACAGTAGCAACGGGTGTCAAAACTCCCCACTGATAAGGGGGGTTGGGGGGTTGTAAAAACCATGTCAGAAAGACATTCAACCCCCTCAATCCCCCTTATCAGGGGGGAAGGGCAGACAAGCAACGCCCAATTGCGGCAATTACTCACCCCCTACTGGTCCCTACTGTCTGAACTGCAGCTTTCTAAACAAAGTGTTTTGGAATCAGGATTATTTGTGGTATCTTTCCCATTCAACCAACCCTCTCAATCCCCCTTATCACGGCGAGGAGGACAAAAGGAAACGATATGCAGGGCGAGATAACCGCTCTTCTGAAAGCGACATTGACGGAAGGTGTCAGGAGGGGGGATTTAAAATTTGGAGAGGATGTCCCCATTGTCTTGAATATGCCTCCGCAAAAAGAACATGGGGATTACGCAACTCCCTTGGCGCTTTCTTTGGCCAAACTGGAAGGTGTTCCGCCTCGGGTGCTTGCTGATCTTCTCGTTTCCATCCTGAATCAACTGGAATCCGCATCTCACTTCATTGAAAAGATAGAGGTGGCTGGGCCTGGGTATATCAATTTTTTCATTAAAAAGGAGGTTGGGCATGGTCACCTTTTGGAGATTTTAAGGCAGGGAGCGGAATACGGCAAAACCGATCTTTTTACGGGCAAAAAGATTTTAATCGAGTTTGTCAGCGCCAATCCCACCGGGCCTTTGCATGTCGCCCATGGCCGTGCGGCGGCATTAGGCGATGCCATGAGTCGTCTTTTACGCGCGATAGGCTATCAGGTAGATTGCGAGTATTACATCAACGATGTGGGTAACCAAATGGCCTTGCTTGGCCAATCGACTTATTGCCGTTATCGAGAACTCTTTGGAGAAAAAATAGAACTCCCCGCCGAGGCATACCAAGGGGATTATATTATTGATATCGCCAAACAGATCAAAGAGACTGACGGGGAGAAGTATTTGCCGGGTCAAGACGACCTGTTTTTTGGACGATACAGCTATCAAACAATACTCTCTCTGATCGAAAACGACCTACGCGCCTTTGGAGTTCATTTTGATGGATGGTTTTGTGAATCCACATTGCATCAGGAAAATAAGGTGAGTGAGGCAATTTTATTGCTTCGTAAATCTGGCGTGGTCTATGATGCCGATGGCGCGGTTTGGGCTGCCACCACGCGGTATGGCGATGATAAAGACCGCGTCATCAAGCGCAGCAATGGCGAGTTGACCTATTTTGCCTCTGATATTGCCTATCACAAAAACAAGTTTGAGCGGGGATATGATCGGCTGATTGATATCTGGGGGGCCGATCATCATGGCTATATCGCGCGGGTCAAAGCGGCTGTTGCCGCGATGGGGTATTCTGCCGATCGCCTTGATATTGTGATTCATCAACTGGTGAATCTACTTCGCGATGGGAAACCAGTTGCGATGTCCAAACGGTCGGGGGAGTTTGTCACACTCAAGGAAGTGATTGAGGAAGTGGGTGTGGACGCGACCCGGTTCTTTTTCTTAATGCGCCGATCAGACACCTCACTTGATTTTGATTTGGAAATTGCCAAAAAGTCTTCAGACGAAAACCCTGTTTACTATGTCCAGTACGCACATACCAGGGTTTGTTCCATTCTTCGGGTCGCAAAAGAGCAGGGCATACTCATGGACAAAGAGACAGATGTTTCGCTACTCATGCTTCCTGAAGAAATGGAATTGATTAAACAGCTTTCGCTTTATCCTGATCTGATTAAAATGGCAGCCGCGCGTCTGGAACCGCACCGGATCAATTTTTATCTTCTGGAATTGGCCGGGATGGCGCATCGCTACTATTATAAATATCGCGTCATGACGGAGGATATGGCGCTCACAAAGGCGCGACTCGCGCTGATCAGCGCCATTCGAATTGTTGTAAAATCGGCGTTGGATTTATTGGGGGTGAGCGCCCCCGAGCGGATGTGAGCCGTTGTGGTCCTTTTGATAAAAACATCATACACGCTTAGGTTCGCTATGTTCCTGACTTACAAAGATTTGGCTCCACCTTTCAGGTAGATTTCTGATGAGGCAATGCGTGAGGTTGCCCTTATCCAACTTTTTGCGTATAATCTGCGGAGATTTTTTAACATGTAAAGGAGAAATCGCGATGGCTGCCGTTTTAGACCGCGTTTTGCTGACTCGAGAAGAACCATTTTCAAATCTTACAGAGTATCTTTCAGAAGGGGGATTTCAAGCCTTAAAGAAGGCCCTTACCATGACGCCGCTTGAAGTTATTTATGAAATAAAGAAGGCGCATCTTCGGGGACGCGGAGGGGCTGGATTTCCTACCGGGATCAAATGGGAAGGGGTCTATAAAAAAACGCACGACGATCATGGATTGCCGGCGCTGAAATATCTGGTCTGTAATGCTTCCGAGGGAGAGCCGGGCACCTACAAAGACCGATACCTGATTAAAAAAAATCCGTACACCTTGCTGGAGGGGATGGCGATTGCCTCTTATGCCATTGGCACGGCCAATGCCATTATCTGCATTAAAGAGATTTTCAAGAGGGAGATCGCAATGTTGCAGCACGCGATAAAGGAGTGCGAGGATGCAGGCTATATCGGCTCAAACGCCATGAGTTCGGGCCGCGATCTTCCGATTGAAATTGCCTTTGGACCTGATTCCTATCTTTTGGGTGAAGACCGCGCGATGCTTGAAGTGATTGAAGGAAAGCCGGCATGGCCGCGAGCCAAAGGAATTATTCCAGTTGATTTTGGCCTCTGGGCGCAACCGACTGTCGTGAACAATGTCGAGACACTCTCCACGGTTCCCCATATTCTTTTGAAAGGGGCCGATTGGTTTCGCTCGATTGGCACAGCAGATTCCCCCGGCACAATGATCTTTACGCTCGTTGGCGACGTGAACAAGCCTGGTATGTACGAGCTTCCACTGGGAACTTCTCTTAAGACTTTAATTGAAGTTTATGGCGGCGGGGTGGGGGCTGATCGTCAGCTTCAGGCGGTTTTCTCCGGCCCCACCAATGCGGTGATTCCCGCGTCAAAGATTGATACCCCGCTTGATTTCGGATCAATGCGGGCGCTCCCATCAGGCTTAGGCTCCGGGGGGTTTATTGTCTACGATCATACGGCATGTGTGCTGCGAGCCGGTTTAAACTTCTCGCGTTTTCTAGCCATTGAATCGTGCGGACAGTGTACCTCCTGCAAAACCGGCACAGGCAGAATTACACGAAGGTTGCAATTGTTGGAGGAAGGTCTTGGAACGATTCAAGACACAATGGCCATTCTGGAAGATTGTCAACACATCAAAGGACAGGGGCGCTGTTTTTTAATTACCGAAGAGGCGGTTGAAATTGGATCGATATTCTATAATTTCCCCGATGTTATTGCGGAGCATATCGAGTTTGGATGTCTTAAAACACGGCCGCTTCCCCTGCCAAAAATAAAAGACTTTGACGAGGCGACGCATACTTTTATCTTCGATGAAAAATATTACGAGCGTTCGTTTGCAGAAGGGCGGTATATCCTGTCTAAGTAGTGCAGAAACTGCCCTGAGGGGTTGAGTATAAATAACTTCCACAAAAGTGAGGTGGCCAAGCTGCCAGACGGGCTAGGCGGTCGGAGTGCGCATACCCTTTGGTATGTAAGCGACGAACAACGACGCCAGTCTGGATAGATTGGTCGCCGAACTGGGGAAGTTATTTATACTCAACCCCTAATGATCAGCCCGTAACACCGACCGCGGGTCGAATGGCCACCAACACTTCATCAGGGTTCACCCGATCCCCTTCGATAACATAAATCGTTTTTACAACACCTGCAATGGGGGTATGGACTTCACTTTGCATTTTCATCGCCTCAACAATGAGGACAGCCTGACCTTGTGATACTGTCTCTCCCACCGCCACATGCACCCGAATGACCACCCCCGGCATCGGCGCCGTGACATCCCCGTCGTGCGTTGCCTTTGGACGGGTAGACCGTCCTCCGGCCGTAACATCAATCTGTCCTGCAGCGCTGGGAACGATCTCCAGCAACGACTCCACCATGACCTCTTCCAGCTGGCCATCGACATACATAAAATATGGCCGGCCCCCCTCTTCAGGATGTCCAACGCCGCCTAACTTTACGTGAAAGGTTTCCCCATGCACCTTGACGTTAAACTCGCTGGGGGCCAGAATGGGAGGCGGATTGACGGGCCTGTTTTCTGGCGGGGCCGCCTTCCCTTCATGTTCCATTAATCCTTCCGGTTCTTCCCGTTTCGCAAAGAACTCCTTTGCGACATTGGGGAAGAGCGCATAGGTTAGAATATCGTCAATGTTTTTTGTTGTCTCATGGATTGCCTCGGCAGCAACAGAAAGTTCGGGTGTCAGTAGATCCGCTGGACGCACCGTAATCGGATCTTCGTCTCCAATCGCCTTTTTCTGAACAGCCGTATGAATGGGGGCCGGCGTCTTTCCGTATAATCCCTTGAGGTAGTTTTTCGTCTCGGTGGTGATGACCTTATATCGTTCTCCCGCCAGCACATTGAGTGTGGCCTGTGTTCCGACAATTTGAGAAGTGGGCGTCACCAAAGGGGGAAATCCAAAATCTTTCCGAACCTTTGGCACCTCTTCGAGCACCTCCTGCATTCTATCCAGCGCCTTTTGCTCCGATAACTGCAACGCCAGATTCGACGTCATGCCCCCGGGGATTTGATAAATCACCACCTTGGGGTCAACGCAGGTGTACTCGGACTCAAACGCTTTGTATTTTTTTCGGACTTCCTTGAAGTATTCAGAGATTTCGGAAAGCAGTTGCATGTCAAATTGCGGGTCAGACTGGCCATTTTGAAGAATACTCACAAGCGTTTCCACGGGGGGATGAGAGGTTCCAGAGGCCATGGGAGAAAACGCGGTATCAGCCATATCCAGACCGGCTTCAATGGCCTTCAAAACAGTGGCAATTGACATGCCGCTGCTATCGTGTGTATGAAGATGCAGTGGGACCGTGATCGCCTCTTTCATTTTGCTGACGAGATCAAAGGCCGCGTAAGGAGAAAGAAGGCCGGCCATATCTTTGATGCAGATCGAATCAGACCCCATATCCTCCAGCCGTTTTGCCATCTCAACGAAGAGGGCGTTATTATGCACAGGGGACTGCGTGTAGCAAAGCGCTCCTTCGACCTTCCCGCCATATTTGAGCGTTGCCTTAACGGCTGTTTTAATATTGCGAAAATCGTTTAAGGCGTCAAAAATACGAATAATGTTGATCCCATTAACAATCGCTCGATCGACAAAGCGTTCGACCACGTCATCGGCGTAGTGCCGATACCCGACCAGATTCTGGCCGCGAAGCAGCATCTGGAAAGGTGTTTTCGGCATCAACGCTTTTAACTTGCGTATCCGCTCCCACGGGTCTTCCCGAAGAAATCGAATCGCTGCGTCAAAGGTGGCGCCGCCCCACATCTCTACGGCGCAGAAGCCGACCGCATCAATTTTAGAAGCGATTGGCAGCATGTCAATCGTGCGAAGCCGCGTGGCAATCGTGCACTGTTGTCCATCTCGAATGGTGACATCCATGATCTTGAGACGCGACAACGGGGGGTCGCCCCCTGCAACCTGCGCTTGTTTTGTTTTTGTTTTCATCTTTACCCTTTCGAATACGCCGCAATGGCGGCGGCAACCGCAACGACGCGATCTATCTTATTATAATCGGCCTCCACATTCAGTTGCGTTAGATGCGTGTCGATGTAAGTGATATCAAACCGCCCTGCCTGAAAGTCAGGGTCTTGTAGGATTTTTTTGTAAAATGGAATCGTTGTCTTTACGCCGCGGATCACAAATTCATCAAGCGCGCGGACGGTCCGGGAGACTGCCCCTTTCCATGTCCGCGCCCGAACGGTCATCTTCGCCAGCATCGAATCGTAGTAGGGCGGAACCACATATCCGACATAGACGTTTCCGTCTATCCGCACGCCGATCCCGCCCGGCGAGTAATAGGCCGTAATCTTTCCCGGCGTGGGGAAAAAATTGTTTCTGGGATCTTCCGCGTTAATGCGGCATTCAATGGCATGGCCAAAAAGGCGAACATCTTCCTGCGTGATTGAAAGCGGCATTCCAGCAGCGACTCTTATCATCTCTCGAACAATATCGACCCCCGTAATCTCTTCCGTAACCGTGTGCTCCACTTGAATCCGCGTGTTCATTTCAATAAAATAATAGCGCCGGTCGGCGTCCACCAAGAATTCGACGGTTCCGGCATTGGTATATGAGACGGCGCGCGCCGCAGAGATTGCCACTTCTGCCATCTCGTTTCGCAAAGGTTCGTCTAAAAAAAGGGACGGGGCAATTTCAATCAGTTTTTGGTGCCGCCGCTGAATAGAACAATCCCGATCCCCCAGATGAATCACAGAGCCGTGGTTATCGGCGAGTATTTGAAATTCAATATGCCGCGGCGAAAGAAGAAACTTTTCCAAATAGAGATCTCCTTTTCCGAATGCCGCCTTCGCCTCCGCCTGCGCGATCGGATAGTGCGACATTAAGGTTTCTTGATTTGGACAGACACGAATGCCTCTTCCCCCGCCGCCCATGGCCGCTTTGAGCATAACAGGATAGCCGATTCGCTTTGCGTGATGGAGGGCGTCAGCAATCGATAAGATCGGCTCAAAGGTGCCAGGGATAACGGGCACTCCAATCGTTCTCATCATAAGTCTTGCGGCGACTTTGTCGCCCATAGCGCGAATGGCATCAGCAGAGGGGCCAATAAAGGCGAGTCCATTTTCTTGACAGGCGCGAGCGAACTCCGCGTTTTCGGATAAAAAGCCGTATCCGGGATGAATGGCATCCACCCCTTTTTGTTTAGCAAGATCAATAATCCGATAGATATTCAGGTACCCCTCGATAGGCCCAGGTCCCACAAGATATGCCTCATCGGCTTTTTTGACATAGAGCGTTGTCGCATCAGGGGCCGCGTAAATTGCCACCGTTGCAATCCCAAGCTCCTTACAGGCTCGAATAATTCGGAGCGCGATCTCCCCCCGATTGGCAATTAAGACCTTTTTAAACATGAAGCGCTTGCCTTAAGGATTCACCTGCACCAATTTACCTTTTTTAACCTGAATCAGAAAAGGTTTTTTAATCGCCTCTCCATCTTTTACTTCAAAGATATATCCCGATACCGCTTCAAACGCCTTTATTTGCGCAATCACAGACCTTACATCCGATCGGGTCACTGCGCCTTGTTTAATCGCTTCCAGAATGATATTGGCGGCGTCATAAGCCTGCGCGGCAAAGAGGTTTGGGTCCTCATGAAATTTTTCCCGATACTGTGACACAAACCTTTGAACGAAAGGGTCTGGCGATTCCTCAAAAAAACCATCTACAAAAACCGCGCCTTCCGCGTATTGTCCAGCCAGCTTTAAAAAATCAGGGTCGTTCCACCCCATTGCCCCCAGCAGCACAACATCTTTGAGGTTATGAAAAACAAGCTGTGGGAGAATCAATCCAATCGTTCTGGCTTCTCCGGGCAAAAAGATGGCGTCAAATCCCTCTCCCTGCTCGTAAGCCTTTTTCAACCGTGCAATTGAGTCTTTGAAATCGGTCTCGTTTGGCAGATACGGTTCCGCAAGAACAATCTTTCCACCCATTTGTCCCACATTTTCGCGAAGACAGCGCACCCATTCCTTTTCATGGCGTTCGCTGGGAAAAAGAATTGCGAAACGCTTTAAGCCTAATGTGCGCGCCGCATATTCGGCAATAGCGTGGCATTGTGAAGCGGGGGTTGTGGCGTTACGGAAGACGGTTCTTCCCATCGAGGGGAGGTCTGCCGCCGTGGCTCCCGGTGTGATGAGCGCCCATCTCCCTTTTTCAATCGAGGGGGCGGCAAGTCTTACATCTTGACTCATCAGCGGTCCTACAATACCCAGCGGCAAATAATCGTTCAGCCATTCTTCTAACGCTCCTTTTTCTTCTGTGCTGTTATCATTAGAGTCCCGAACGACCAGGCCGACGGGAGAGTCTGGGATCGAGTGCTTAAATTGGTTTAATGCCAATTCCGCCCCTTGTAACGCGCTGATTCCAAATTGCGAAAGCTTTCCAGATAAAGGGAGAATGACCCCGATCAGATAGTCGTTTTCCTTTATTTTCGCGCGGATAACACTGATGATACGTTTGGCTTCTGCCGCGTAAGCATGATTAGGGAAAAGGGATAGAAACCGCTTGCTTTCTTTTTCTGTAAGGTATGGAATCCCTTTTTTATCGTAAAATTTTATGAGCTGTATCATCGCTTCGTCCGAAGGAAAACCAGGGCGATATTCCGAGGAGACTGTTTGAAGCTCCTTCTCAGTCAGTCGATTCCGAATAATAGCCACGATGGCACTGGCTACGGATTCTGCCTCAATCGGATCGGCAACCAGTCCCTTCTTTCGGACCAGAGCATGAAGGGCGTTTGTATATTCCTCTTGTTCGATATACATCTCAACCGCGCGGGTATAGATTGGAATTTTTAACGCTTCCTGCCCTGCAATCTCTTTCCACAGGGACAGGGCTTCTTCGACGTTTCCCATGCCTAAATAGGCGTCGCTTAATCGGGATCGGACACCGTTCCCACGGCTATCCCTTGGAAACTTTTCCAAAAAGAGACGAAATGACTCCACTGCTTTTTTAAGATTCCCCTGCTGGGAAGATGCCTTGCCTGATTCGATTAAAACGTCTGGGGCGAGCGGACTTTCAGGGTGATTGAGAAAGAAAAGGTCGAGGGATGTAATCCCTTCTGGAACGTGTCCATCTTGAATAAGCCGTTTCGCCTCTTCAAAAAGCAGTCGTTCTTCTTGAGATGTTGTCGGGAGGGCTTGGGGTCTTCCCAACTTGGGAAGTAGTAAAACAAAGAGGAGGATAAAAGCAATTCGCAGGATCTGTTTTTTCACAATTTACTGAATCAATATCGATACGATACAACAATACGAAGCCTCTGAATATATAGAGGATTCACTTGTCAAGTCAAGGAAACGCAGAGGGTGTTGTCAACACCAAATAGAAATGTCATATAGTTTAACCAAATAGCAATGTCACATTTTTCATGGGATCTCTCTATTACACAGTGGCTTCTTTCAGTTCTTTCATCCCCATAAAGGATTGCTCCCACGGACTCACGAATCCCTTGCAGCTTTAACTCCTTCACGAGACCATTCTTCTTGACAACCCAATAGGGAGATAGTAGATTTCGCGTATGAGACCGCTGATCGGTATTACCACGCGAGCCGTCGATAAGGATGGACGCTACGCGTTATCGGCGCGCTATGTAACGTGTGTAAACCGCGCGGGCGGAAACGTTGTCTTGCTGCCCCCAGAATCAGACAACATTGCAACACTGCTTGATCGAATTGATGGCTTAATCTTTTCAGGTGGCGGCGATATTTCGTCTGATCTCTATGGGGGGCTTCCCCATCAGAAACTCTACGGGATAGATATCAATCGCGATCGAACGGAAATTTCAGCCGTAAAATACGCGATAGAATATAAACTCCCGCTTCTAGGGATTTGCCGAGGGATCCAGATTATGAACGTTGCGTTAGGCGGAACACTCATCGAGCATATCCCAGATCTGGTAGGTGAAGCAGTGAGGCACCGATTGCCCGAAGATAAAGAATCTCTTCATGCAGTAAGACTGATGCCCAACTCCTTAACAGCCCGCATATTTGGCAAACAGGAAATGGATGTTCCCTCGTTTCATCATCAAGCAATTCGGAAACTAGCCCCCTTATTAAAAGAGGTCGCCCATTCGCAAGATGGGATTATTGAGGCAGTCGAATTGCCGGAGCACCCATTCTTCATTGGGGTTCAGTGGCATCCCGAACTTTCCAATGATCCACTACAGCAGCAACTGTTTAATGAATTCATTTAAGAGGTGGTTAGCATACATTCACACACAGGGGTTGGTTTGGTAGGCTTTAATCTGCCTCCGGCTCGCTAGGGCCTTGGACGTGTGTAACGATATCCTCTTCGAAAAGCTCCTTCATCTCTTGGGCCAGAAGGTACCCGTCCGGGAGCTCGAATACTGGCTTTTTAACCTCCTCTTTTTGTGATTCAGCCGCCTTCTCTTGAACGACCTCTAATAAATTTTCCTTATCATTTTTAATTGCCATTGAAGCTCCCTCCTCCGACTATTGTAACACAACAAGACTAATGATAAACTTCCGCGATGACCTCTGCGATTACCTTCTTTATCTTTGGACTTCTTATGGGTAGTTTCATGAATGTCTGTATCCATCGCCTTCCAGCGAAGGAATCGATCATCTTCCCGCGTTCGTATTGTCCATCGTGCAAAAACCCAATTCCCGCTTACGACAATATCCCGATTATGAGCTTCCTTTTCCTGCGGGGCCGTTGTCGAGGATGCAAGGCCGCTATCTCCTGGCGGTATCCCGCTGTTGAACTCTTAAATGGAATCGGTTATCTATTGATCCTTCACCATTTTGGCCCTACACCAGCAACACTGATCTACGCCGGCTTCTTTTCCGCCCTTGTTGTTATTACCGTTATTGATCTTGCCCATCAAATCATCCCGGACATGATTACACTTCCCGGAATACCGATTTCTCTTCTTGCGGCAGGCACCGTGCTTCCCACGGGATGGATAAATTCCCTTGAGGGACTGATACTCGGCGGCGGCCTTTTTTATCTCATTGCATGGTTGTCGCTACTCCTATTGAAAAAAGAGGGGATGGGAGGAGGCGATATTAAACTTGTTGCAATGATTGGCGCGCTTTTAGGCTGGCAAGAAGTCCTGCTGGCTGTTTTTGCGGCTTCTGTTTCGGGATCGATTGTTGGGCTATCATTCATCGGCACGCGCTTACGAAGCCGATCAGACCCGATTCCGTTTGGTCCGTTTCTAGTACTGGGCGCGCTCATCGCGCTTTTTTTTGGGAACCCTATTCTCGACTGGTATTTTCACCGGCCATGAATAAAAACCTTCCTTCTCTTTTGATTCTTTTCTTGTTTTTTGTTTTATCCATATTGGCCATGCTTCTAATCTATCAACAAGCCCGGCGCTTTTTTCTCTCTCGGTTTTCCCAAGACAAGACAAAAAAAGAGAGAGGAGAAGGCGGACTGCTGGTCAATACCTTTCAGGGTGTCATTCATGAATTAAAACAGAAGGAGCGGGTGTTAGAGCAGACCAAGGAAGAGGCGCAAGCTTATGCCAAGACCATGGAGAACTATAACCAGAATATTCTACGCAGTGTCACAAGCGGCGTGATTACATTTAATTGTGATGGAAATGTAACGACTGTCAATCCCGCCGCAGAGGCGATTTTGGGATTTAAAAGGGAAGCAGTCTTAGGAAAGAGTTGCGAAGGGGCCTTTGGCGCGAACAACAGTTTTTCACCATTTGTGCAGGAGACGCTGGATCAAAAAAAGGAGGTGCTTCGCGAGGAATCTGAAGGAGTGCGGTCTGATGGGCAGAAGGTATGGCTAGGATTGACCACATCGGCATTGCGAAACCAAAAGGGAATAATCATTGGGGCGATTATCGTTTTTACAGACCTGACCGAAATGAAGGTTTTGCAGGATCAAGTTGACTTAAAAAAGCGTCTGGCCCTTCTGGGAGAGATGTCGGCATTTATCGCGCATGAGTTTAGAAACTACATGGGAACGATCTGGGGTTTTGCCAGTATGATCTCAAAGGAATTAAAAACAAATGCGGGGGCGCAAGCAATGACTGCGGGCATTATCCGTGAATTGGCAACAATGGAACAGTTGATTGCCGACCTGCTCTCGTATGGAAAGAAGCCCGTTTTAACTCTGCAACAAACTGCAATCGTTCCTCTCATAGAGGAGGCGATGGCAAATTTTGGTGCGGTTTTGTTTAACACAGAATTTGAAGCATGTGAGGCCGCAGTGGATCCAGTCTTACTGCGTCAAGCGTTGTTAAACCTGATTCAGAATGGCTTAGAGGCAATGGAATCGAAAAATAACCATGGCAAGAAAATTACAATTACCGCACATTATTTGGGCAATCGTTTTGTTGAAATTAAAATCTCCGATACGGGCAGAGGAATTCCCAGCGATCAAATAGACAAGATATTTTTCCCCTTTTTTACGACAAAGGAAAAAGGGAATGGGCTGGGATTGGCTCTGGTGCATAAAATTATCCTCTCTCACAACGGCACTATTTCTGTGGAAAGCAAAGAGCATCAGGGAACGACCTTTACAATAACCCTTCCGGCGCAGAGGCCATAATTATGATTGGGCGCAGCAAGCAGCGCCACTACAATATAACATGGAAACAATTCTACTCGTAGAAGATTTAGAGAGCCTTGCAGGGGTGTTATCTTTAGCCCTTGAGGGAGCTGGGTTTCAAGTTCTTTTAGCGAAGGATGGTGTGGAAGGAATTGCGAAGGTGCGCAAGGGGGGGGTGGATCTTGTGGTCACTGACTTGAAGCTACCCAAAAAAAGCGGACTGGATGTTCTGCGGGCAGTGAAAGAACAGACACCAGAAATCCCCGTTATCTTAATGACTGCGCATGGCAGTATCGAAACCGCGGTCAAGGCCGTGAAAGAGGGGGCGTACGACTTTATAGCCAAGCCGTTTGATCCCGATCACCTGATGTTACAGATTGAAAAGGCGTTGGAGAAAAAACGGCTTCTGACGGAGAATTTGATTCTCAAAGAAAACCTAACAGGCCAAATCGGGTTTCCAAAGATTATTGGAAAGGGAAAGCTGATCAGCGATGCTACGGAGAAGATGCGTAAAGTGGCTCAAGGAAAAACCACTGTCTTGCTCTTGGGAGAATCCGGGACGGGAAAAGAGCTGTTTGCCCGGGCGCTTCATCTGCTTTCGCCGCGACATGACAAACCGCTCGTTTCGATCAATTGCGCGGCAATTCCGAAAGACCTTTTAGAAAGTGAGCTTTTTGGGCATGAGCGCGGGGCATTTACAGGCGCGGTCGGTCGGAAGATCGGTCGGTTTGAACTGGCCGATAAGGGAACCCTTTTCTTAGACGAAGTGGGAGAATTGGATATTACCCTTCAGGCCAAACTGCTTCGTGTTTTAGAGGAAGGAGAGGTGATGCGTGTGGGGGGTGTTACGAACGTCAAAAGCGATGTTCGTCTCATTGCGGCGACGAATCGAGACCTTCTCGCGCGGGTGGCGCGCAAAGAGTTCCGCGAAGATCTTTACTATCGACTCAATGTTTTTTCCATTGTTATTCCCCCACTGCGAGAAAGACGAGAAGATTTGCCCGCGTTGATAGACCATTTTATTGTGCAGATTGCAAAGGCGTTAAAAAAAGAGGTTCGGGGGGTGTCACCAGAGGCAATGAAGATTTTAAGCGCCCACCCTTTTACGGGCAATGTCCGGGAGTTGCAAAACGCTATTGAACGGGCCATTATCTTATGCGAAGGGAATCTGCTTCTTCCGCAGGATTTAGGGCTGACTCCTTCGAATTTTCAGTCTGAGGAGATTTTCCTTGCGGGGGGCCTTGCAGATGCGAGTGGCGCGGCCGTGCGGTCAGTGGAATCCAAAATGATTCAAAAGGTCTTGTCAGAATGCGGCGGAAATAAATCAAGGGCTGCAGAGAAATTGCAAGTGAGTTACAAAACCTTGTTGACAAAGATTAAGGAATATCAGATAGACGGGGGAAGTAAAATGAAACGCTTCTAGTCGGGTTACACCCTCTTGGAAATGGCTATCGTTCTTGCCATTACCACCATGCTGACCTCTATTGCTGTTACCAATTTTACCGAGCAGATTCCCCATCGACAATTAAGGGAGGCGAGTGTGGCGCTGGCTGGAGAGTTGCGACTTGCAAGGCAAAAAGCAATTTCCAAGGGGGCTGATGAAACCATTTCCTTCAATATTGGAGAGAAAACGTATGGAACGCAAACACTTCCCAGTCATGTCAATTTTGGCAGGGCTTCGAATGTGCCAAAGTTGCCGAGTGCGAATTCAGCTTCACAGCATGACGCTGAAGTTAAGGCCACCTTCTATCCCGATGGCACCGGGGAGATGGGAACGATCTACTTGACCAATTCAAAAGAAGAATCAGTCGCGATTACGGTTAATATCACTGGACGCGTTAAAAAATATTTATGGAATGGGCATGATTG